>JAAYZQ010000343.1 GCA_012514775.1 Anaerolineaceae bacterium | reverse complement strand
TGAGGGCTTCCCTCTCCAGCTTGGCGTTGGGGCCCCCCACGGCCGGGTTCTGGCCCAGAAGCCAGAGACCCTCGATCTTGCCGGCATACATGTCTTCGAAGAGCTTGATCCAGTAGTGGTTGGCCGCGCTCTCGACCTTGGGCAGGTAGTGGTACGCGAACTCGTTGTCGGCGGTGGCCTTCTCGCCCCACCAGGCTTTGAGCAAGCTGACAAAGAACTTGGGTCCGTTGGTCCAGTAGCCACTTGCCCAGGCGCCGCCCGGCCCTGTCTTGAGGCTCAGGTAGGTCTCCAGGTCGACGTCCTTGGAGCTTGGGATGGCCAGGTAGCCGGGCACCAGGTGAGCCAGCAGGCCCTGGTCCGTCGAGCCCTGGACGTTGCTCTCGCCGCGCAGGGCGTTGACACCGCCCCCCGGACGTCCCGTGTTGCCCAGAAGCAGTTGGACCATGCCCATCATGCGCACGTTCTGCGAGCCGACGGTGTGCTGCGTCTGCCCCATGGCGTACATGATGTTGCCGGTCTTGTCGGGTGCGCCCGTGCTGCAATACAGCTTGTAGGCCTCATCCAGCTTGTCGCGGGGGGTGCCGGTGATGGACGAGACGGTGTCCAGGTCGTAGCGGCTATAGTGCCGCTTCATGATCTGGAATACGCACTGGGGATCCTGGAGCGTCTCGTCGCGCAGCGCCTTACCCTCGGCGTCGGTTTGGTAGGCCCACGTGGAGCGGTCGTACTTGCCAAAGTAGTCGTCGCCTTCGTTGGGCGTGAACCCGGAAAAGAGGCCGTCCAGGTCCTCAGGACCCTTGAAATCCGCCGCGATGAGGGTGGGGGCGTTCGTAAAGTGGACGACGTACTCTTCGTGGTACAGCTTGTTGTCGATGGCGTACTTGATCAACCCGCCGTAGAATGCGATGTCGGTGCCGCTGCGCAGGGGGACATAGACGTCGGCCTTGGCCGCGGTGCGGGTAAAGCGAGGGTCGACGACGAGGAGCTTGGCCTTGCGCTCCTTGCGGCCCTGGTTGATCCACATCATTGCCGCCGGGTGATTCTCCGCCGCGTTGGAGCCATTGATCATGGTGACGTCGGCGTTCTTGAGATCGACCCAGTGATTGGTCATGACACCTCGGCCAAACGTGGGGCCCAGACCGGCCACCGTGGCCGAGTGTCATATGCGAGCCTGGTGTTCGAGATAGACAACGCCCAGGGCGCGGGATAGCTTGCTGGCGAGATAGCATTCTTCGCTGTTGTTGGCCGCCCCACCCAGGAAGGCAAGGGCCTGGGTGCGGTTGACCGTGACGCCGTCGGCATTTGTCTTCTCGAACGTGGCGTCGCGGGTGGCCTTGATGCGCCGGGCCACCTGGTCCAGCATCCAATCCCACTCGACCTCCTCGAACTTGTCGCTGCCTGGCGCCCGGTACAGCGGCTTTCTCAGGCGCCGCTCGCTCTGCGACAGAGAACGCACCGAGATCGACTTGGGGTCCAGGGCACCGCGATTGTTGATGGCATCGGGGTCACCCTCAGAGTTGATAATGTGGCCATCGGGTCCCGTGGCGATCAGCAGGCCACAACCACAGGAGCAGTAGGGGCACACGGTAGATTGCTCGCCGACAGGTTTGTGCAGCGGAAACAGGATTTCGCTGCCTGCAGCGGCCGCGGTCGCAGCAAAACCGGCCGGCAGAAAGAGCCCGCCCACCGATGCCCCGGAGAGCTTGATAAATGCTCGACGCGATAGGTCCATAGTTGTCCTCTTACCTCCCTTTTAGTCAAGACCGAAGGAAACGATGCTTGGTGCGGCAGCCACCTCCTTTTATTGTTTCGCCAGTTCCTGCACAAAAAAGGGAGTCGCCCCCGGTACACGGTACCGGTGGTCGATCCCCTTTCCAGTCTGGGAGGCTCGGCCGTTTCCAGCCAAACCCTGACGGCCAGCCGCCATGGAATGTATGCTCCTGCAGGCGGACGGGCTCGGAGATCCCGGTTGTCACTGTGAATTATAGCACAAGCACTGCCCGAAGGGAATAGGGTCTGTACCCCTATTTTACGCCGGTCTTGGCGGTTGTTTGTGAAAGATCACACAATACCTGGGGCCGGTGAAAACGTAATGTGCGAAACGTGGGCCTGGGGCCTAGAGATCAATCAGTTGCCGCTTCAGGGCATACTTGACCACGTCGGTCCGGTTGTGCAGGTCGAGCTTGGCCATCAGGCTTGTCCGGTGGCCGTCCACAGTTTTGGGGCTGACGTGGAGGAGCTCGGCGATCTGCTGGTTGGTATACCCCTCGGCCACGAGGATCAACACCTCTCGCTCCCGATCGGTGAGGTGCTCCAGGCTGTCACCTATTTCCGCCCTTTCACAACTGAGGTAGGCGTCGATGAGCTTGCGCGCGGCCAGGGGATGCAGCACCGCGCCCCACTGAAAGACGGCCCGAATGGCTTCGGCCAGATCGGCGCCGGCATCCCGCTTGAGCAGGTATCCCGATGCACCGGCATCGATGGCCTCCAGGACGTATTCCTTCTGCTCGTACTGACTGAGAACCAACACTCGGACCAGGGGATTAGCCTTCAGGATGCGCCGCGTGGCCTCGACGCCGTTCACGCGTGGCATGCCAATATCCATGACGACGACGTCGGGCTTGAGCTCCTGGGACAGGCAGATGGCCTCCAGCCCATCGGCGGCCTGGGCCACCACCTCGATGTCCTGGTTTTCCAGCAGCAGGGCATAGAGCCCCTGCCGCACCACGGCATGGTCATCGGCCAGCAACACGCGAATTTTGGTCATGGTATCCTGCCCCAGGTCCCTCGGTGCCAGCATTTTACCACAGGGTGGGTCAGCCGTCAAAGGGCGAGTCGCGCCACTGAAGTAACCCCGCCACAGTTGACCGGCGCGCCATTTTCCGCTATAATGGCACCACCATGGAGGTGAGACAATGCTGAAGGAATCCGCAACGGTGGAGCGGCCCGAGGTTGCCCGACAAGCCGGGGGCTGGCGGGCGAGGGTGTGGAAGTATATCGAGGTCACCAAGCCGAGCACCGTGGCACTCCTGGTTGTGACGTGCATTGGCGCCATGGTGGCAGCCGGCGGTGTGGGCGGGTTATCGCTGGGCGGCTGGTTCCTGGCCCTGGTGTCCATCACGGCGGGCTGCGCCTCGGCCGACACCCTTACCTGCTACATCGATCGCGACATCGATGCCCTCATGGATCGGACCCGGGGCCGACCCCTGCCCGGCAAGCGGATTCACCCGCCGGAAAAAGCTCTCGTCTGGGGTCTCTTTCTGGGGGCGCTGTCGCTGGTCATCGCTTTCCTTCTACACCCCCTGGCCGGATTGTGGATGTTCCTGGGCCTGTTCGACAACGTCGTTATCTACAGCCTGCTGGCCAAGCGGCGATCGTGCACCAATATCCTCCTTGGCTCCGTGAGCGGCGGCATGCCCGCCCTCTTTGGTTGGGCCGTGGTCCAGGGCAACGTCTCGTGGACGGTGGTCCTCCTCAGCCTCCTGGTCATCACCTGGACGCCCAACCACATCTGGAACCTGGCGATACGCTACCGCGAAGACTATGCCCGGGCCAACGTGCCCATGCTGCCCGTCATCGTCAAGTTGCGGCGCGCCGTCAACCTCATCGTCATGAGCGTCTTTTTCATGGTGGCCGAGTCGCTGCTCCTGGGTGTGGTCGGCGACTTCGGGCCGCTCTATTTCTTCCTGGCCATCGCCGGCGGCATCGTGTCCCTGGCAGGCCACGCCTATCTGTACGCCAAGCCCACGGAGCACAACGCCTGGCTGATGTTCAAGCTCTCCAGCATCTACCTGGCCCTCGTGTTTGCCGGTGTGGTTCTGGATCGACTGTTATAAGAACCACGGCAGCCGCTAGGGACTCGCCGCCTTGGCTTTTCTGCCCAAGGCGCTGGTTATGCAAGTTGACAATTGCGCTGTTCAGTGGTAAACTGGACGCAGTTCAGGTGTTCAGACCCTATACCGGGTGAGTATGGCCATAGTTGCCCGATCCGTTGCCGCATTTCGAACCGCGGATCGCGGCCCTTCTGGGGTTACTGCCCAGCAGCACGTGGAAAGGAGGTGAATCACAACCAGACTGATTGCGCGTCGGGTAGTGTTGGAGTTGACCAGGCTCTTGAATCAGCTTTTCGACTCCACAAGGGAGTAGGAGGAAGGAACGATGAGCATTGTGATTCTAATCCTCGGCTTTGTGACGATAGCCGTGGGCTATGCTTGGTACGCCAAGACCATCGACCGGAACATCATCCAACCGGATGACAAGAAGGCCACGCCGGCCAGGATGTACATGGACGGTGTGGACTTTACCCCCGCCAACCGCAACGTGCTATTTGGCTATCAGTTCAAGTCCATCGCAGCCCTGGGCCCCATCGTCGGCCCCATTGTGGCGGTGCAATACGGTTGGCTGCCCGCCCTGGCGTGGATCATCCTCGGCACTTTCTTCATCGGTTGGGTGCAAGACTATGCGAGCATCATGCTTGGTGTTCGAGAAGAGGGCCAGAGCTTTGGCGCTCTCAGTTACCGACTGATCTCTCCCCGCTCTCGCATGATCTTGCTGACGTTCATCTATTTCTACCTGTGGCTGATCATGGGCGCCTTCGGCGTGCAGGTGGGCTTTAACCTCCTGACCAATCCGGCCGTCCCTCTGGGTGTCATCATTGTCATCCTAGCCGGTATTTTGGCCGGCCAGATGACCTACAAGTGGAAACAGGACATCATCCTGACCTCCGTGGTCACCGTGGTGATCTCTTTCCTGGGCATCTTGCTTGGGACCAGCGAACCGGTCAGGGCCTTCTGGGCTGGGCTCTATGGCACCGCTGGCGGCGCCACGAGCCCCACGCTCTTCCTCGATGTCACTGTGGCCAAGTTCATCGGCAGCCTGCTGGTGGTCATCATCTGCTACTTTGGCGCCGTGCTGCCCATCTGGCGCTGGGCGCAGCCGGTCAACTATGTTGCCTTCTGGATCGTGCTCCTCGGCGTCATCGGTGGCGTGGTGGGCCTCGCCATCTGGCACCCCGGGCTGGGGGATTTTCCCGCCTTCACTAGCTTCAACGTCGCCGGGCTTGGCCCCCTGTGGCCAATTCTCTTTGTCACCATCGCCTGCGGCGCCATCTCGGGCTGGCATTCCCTTGTCTCCAGCTCGGGCACCGCGCGGCAGTTGGAGAAAGAGGGGGACGCGTTGTTCGTCGGCGGCGGCTCAATGTTCCTGGAGATGTTCTTTGCCATCATGGCCTTCCTGACGGCCACGGTTGCCTGGGGCAGCTACCAGGGCTACCTGGATGCCGGCGGCGGGGCCAGGGCGGCCGCCGTCTTTGCCAACGGTCTGGCGGCGTTCATGAGCCATTGGGGACTGCCCACAGCCTTTGGCGCCGCTTACGGTATGGTCTTCCTGTGCCTGATGGCTCTGACAATCATGTACCTGGTGGTCCGCTTCATGCGTGTTGCCAGCGCCGAAGCATTGGGTGACCGGTTCCCGGCCTTGAAGAACGTCCACGTCGGCAGCATCATCGCCCTGGCTCTGACCCTGGCCTTGATCTGGTTGGTGCCCTTCCTGCAGATCTGGGTGGTGTTCGGTGCTGCCAACCAGCTCATGGCTTCGCTGGCGTTGTTGTTGATCACACTGTGGCTAATGTCCAAAGGCAAGGCCTACCAGTGGACCTTCTGGCCCTTTGTGTTCATGTTCGTTACGACCATCGCAGCATTGCTCTACAAGGCGTACGAATCCTTCTTCATCAACCTGCCCAACGCTGCAGCCCAGGCAAACCCGGGACAGTTCACCACGGCGCAGATCATCATCGGCCTCGTGAGTCTGGTCCTGGTCGTGGCCGCGTTCATCCTGGCCTGGGATGGCATCCAGGCGATCCGGCGCTACCGTACTGAAGCACCCAAGCCGGCCAAGGCCTGATGATTCCAAGGTCACGTGGGAGAGCCCGGTGGCGGGCTCTCCCATTTTCTTCCGGGATCATCAGTTTGAGCGCAGGGTTTGACCGTTGAGCCGGAACCATGTATTATGGTTCCAGCGACAAGCCGCCATCGGTAAGAGAGGAATCCGACAGCCAATGCTGGTAATCAGGGCGCGGGATATCTTGTGTCATCCTGGTCCAGCCAGGAAGTGGGACCGGTGACCGTGACACAGCTGCGGCCGGTACGCCTGGAAGTTATCGCCCCCTCGTTCGAGGGCCTGGGCATCTGCACTTCTTGTGAGCTCGTCCTCTCGGAGGCCGGCGTGGGCGAGAACCCGCGCGAGCGTGCCCTGCACGAATATCCCCGGGAATGGCAAGACGACTGCCGGCGGCTGACCGACTGGGTGTACGACCTGGCCGGGCGGTACGGCGATCGAATCCTCATCAAGGTCATAGATCCCCAGTCGCCGCAAGGACTTCTCAAGAGTCTGCGCTACCGGGTACGCCGCTATCCCACCTTTATAGTCGATGGCAAACGGAAAGTCGTTGGCTGGGAGCAACAGCAACTGCAAGTAGCGTTGGCGTGCGCGTTCGCAGACCAGGCCAAGGCGATGACATCAGGGCTCTCCCCGTATTTAGGGAGACTACGAACCTTGATCCATATCCTGGGCGAGATGTTCTATGGAATGACCATCTACGAGATGGTCCGCGACCTGAACAAAGAGCGGGGCATGATCGAGCGGTTGTTCATCCTCGTCGTGTTCGGCGACGTGCTGGGCGTCCCGATCCTACCCCCCTACTACGCCCTGCGCTTGTTGCCCTACGTCGTACCGAATATCGAGGGTTGGCGATACAGCCTGCTTCGCGAGCGCGACCTGACCGATCTGTGCGATCAGGAAATCACTTGATGGAGAGGACCCCTGGCAAAGCAAAGGCCCCCAGCTTGACCCGACCGACCTCTGCTTTGCTTGTGTAGAACCTACGAGGAGATGGAAATGGCAGACGAACAAAAGAAAAGGCCAGGCATTCTTGAGACGGCCAAGAGCGTCCTATATGGCATGGCAGGCCACGACATGAGTCGCTTTGCCATGAAGACCCGGGGCAGCATGGAGCACCTGTTCATCTTGATCACCATGGGTGACCTGCTGGGCATCCCTATCCTGCCGCCCTACTACTCCCTGCGCATCCTGCCCTACGTGGTGCCGCAGATCAGCACCTGGAAACGCCGCATGCTCCGCGAGCGCGACCTGACGGACGCCCTGGCGTGAGCCTGGGGAAAAGGAGGAACCAACATTGTCCCTAAAACAGACCTTTGAGCAGAACCCCAACCGCCGTTACATCATGTTCGGCGGCAAGGGGGGGTTGGGCAAGACGACCTTTTCCGCAGCCTCGGCCTACTGGCTGGCCAAGCAGGGTTACAAGGACCTGGTCTTTTCTGTCGACCCTCAGGCATCACTGTCGGACATCTTCCAGCGCGATATCTTTGGCAAGGGCGCCGTCGAAATCATGCCCAATCTTTATGCCCAGGAGATCGACGCCGACCAGCG
>JAAYZQ010000342.1 GCA_012514775.1 Anaerolineaceae bacterium | reverse complement strand
CGCTGCCAACGAATGGGCAACGAATAAACGAATCTGCGACTCCCCCCTGGTCATTCGTTTAATCGCTCTTCATTCGTTGACGGCTTTCTGCGCTGCCAACGAATGGGCAACGAATAAACGAATCTGCAACTCCCCCCTGATCATTCGTTTATTCGTTCTTCATTCGTTGACCCCATTCGTTCTCCATCAACCCACCGGAATCACGGCCTTCGTGTCCCTTAATTATGCCACTATTTCCATCATCCCGCAAACCCGGGTCGTCGACCCGGGTGCAGTATCAAGTTGTCAGTGATAGGGATCGGGCACCCTGCACGATGTGCTGTCAACGAAGAAACGAATAACCGCAGGCCTGCAGCGATATGCAGAGAACAGCCCACAGGCTTGCAAAGTTTTGCAGATGTGGTATACTGGAGCGGGAGAGCTCAAGAGCATGGTCGCTGAACCAAGACGGTAATCCTCCCGGCATCTGGCTCAGGGCCCGGAGGTGTCTCTCGCGGCGGTTCCCATTCCTCTGTGTGTTCGGCCCCTGGTGGGGCGGTTCGATGGCCCGTCGCCGTCGGGGAGCCAACGCCGCGAACTGGTCAGCCGGCCAGTTGAAAGGGTAGAATGCCGCCGCCAGCGTGTACGGGAGGAGACGTGGATTCCTGCCGGCCTTGTGTCGGCCTGTTCGAGATCGTTGCCATGGCTTCCTCCGCCGGGGGGCTGAATGCCCTTGCCCAGGTCCTGTCTGACCTGCCCGCCGCGTTTCTTCCCGTGGTCGTGGTCCAACACCTCGATCCGCGCCACCGCAGTCTCATGGCCGAGATCCTGGGCCGGCGCACCGCGCTGCAGGTTTGCCAGGCACGGGAGGGAGACCGGGTGGAGCGGGGCGTGGTGCACATTGCCCCGCCCGATCGCCACCTGCTGGTTAACGGCGACGGCCGCCTGTCCCTGACCCGGACCGAGCTGGTACACTTTGTGCGGCCCTCGGCCGACCTGCTGTTCGAGTCGGTGGCCGCCAGCTACCGCGAGCGGACCATCGCCGTCGTGCTCACGGGTTCGGGCAGTGACGGCGAGATGGGGGTAAGGGCCGTCAAGAAGATGGGCGGACTGGTCATCGCCCAGGACCGTTCCAGCTCCGAGTTTTTCGGCATGCCCGGGGCCGCCATTGACACAGGCACCGTCGATATGATCCTGCCGCTGAACGAGATTGCCGGCGCTCTCGTGGACCTGGCGGCAAGAGGTGATGGGAGTTGACCGAACCCGATCCCAAATTCGAAGCCCTGTTAGAGTTCCTGCGGCGCAGCCGGGGCTTTGACTTCACGGCCTACAAACGATCCACGCTCATGCGCCGCTGCCACAAGCGAATGCAGGCGGTGGGCGCCGAGGACTATCAGGAGTACGGGAGGTATCTCGAGGCGAACCCGGACGAGTTCGAGCGGCTGTTTGATACCATTCTGATCAACGTCACCAGCTTTTACCGCGACAAGTTGCCCTGGGACTTTGTGCGGGACGAGATCTTGCCCGCGATGCTGGAGCGCCGGGGCCCGGGGCAGCGGATACGGGTCTGGAGCGCCGGCTGCTCCACGGGTGAGGAGGCCTACACCCTGGCCATGCTCCTGTCGGAGGCCCTGTCGCGCCTGCACGGCGAAGGGCGGGCCCTGGAGACCCTGTCAAGCTCGGTCCAGATCTATGCCACCGACGTGGACGAGCATGCCTTGCAGCAGGCCCGCCGCGCCAGCTATTCGGAGAGCGCCGTCGAGCCCCTACCCCGAGCACTGCGAGACAAGTACCTCGAGCCGTCGGGCGGCCGCTATACCGTCCGGGATGACCTGCGCCGTTGCGTCATCTTTGGCCGGCACGACCTCATCCAGGACCCTCCCCTTTCGCGCCTGGATCTACTGGTCTGCCGCAACACGCTCATGTATTTCCACTCGGATGCTCAACGGCGCATCCTGAACCGCTTCCATCTTGCTCTCAAGGACGCGGGATACCTGTTTCTGGGCCGTGCCGAGATGCTCCTGACTCACACCCACCTGTACACGCCGGTGGATCTCGGACACCGCGTGTTCTCCAAGGTGCCGTCCAACAGCGCCAGCGGCCGGAGGCTCGTCCACGGCCGGACAGGCGGTGAAACTGCCCCCCGCCAGCCCGGGGAAGGGCCGGCCGGGGGGGACGAGCTGTGGTTGGCCGCGGCCATACTCCGGGGCAGCGACGTCGAACGTCGCGCCCGCTGCTGCGACCTCAACCTCGACGGGGCGAAAGACTCGCGGGGCACGGTCCCGGTCGGCCTGGCGCCGGACCGGGAAGGCAGCGGGCAAGGGGTAAATCCAGGCCAGGGGCCAGAGGGAGAACCTGCATGACAGACAGCATGGTCCAGCCCATCCGGGGAGTGGACAAGATGCCCACGGGCATCGATGGCTTTGACGAGATGACGGGCGGTGGCTTGCCACGGACCCGTACCTCGCTTGTGGTGGGGGGGGCGGGCAGTGGCAAGACGATCTTTGCCCTGCAGACCCTGGTCAACGGCGCCCGGCGGTGGGGCGAACCGGGCATTTTCGTCGCCTTCGAGGAGCTTTCGCACCAGCTCGTGGAGAACGCGGCCTCCTTTGGCTGGGATCTGCCGGCCTTGCAACGGGACAAGCTCTTTTTTCTCGATGCCAGGCCCTCCGCCGACATGATAACGGCCGGCAGCTTTGATCTGACAGGCATGCTCGCCAGCCTGGAGGCCAAGGCGAAAGAGATGCGAGCGCGGCGCATCGTGTTTGACTCGGTGCACGTGCTTCTGGCCCTCCTGGGCGACCCCAACGCCGAGCGCCAGGAGCTGTACCGCATCCACGACTGGCTGGTCCAGGGACCCCTGACAGGCATCATCACCGCGCGCAGCCTGGAAGACGGGGCGATGTCGCAGCAACAGGAATTCCTGCATTACATGGCCGACTGCGTGGTGTGCCTCGAGCACCGCATGGCGGACCTGGTTTCGATCCGCGGCCTGCGCGTGCTCAAGTACCGCGGCTCGGGCTTTGCCGAAAACGAGGCGCCCCTTATCATCGCTCACGAGGGCATTGAGGTGGCCAGCTTTGCCCAGACGCTGCAGCAGGTCCCCGTCTCGCAGGAGCGCGTGTCGACCGGCATCCCGGGACTGGATACCATGCTGGATGGCGGGCTCTTTCGCGGGAGCAGCACGCTCATCACCGGCGCTCCCGGCACCGCCAAGTCGACCCTGTGTGGCGCCCTGACCCGGGCTGCCTGCGAGAAGGGAGAGCGGGTGCTGTACGTCAGTTTCGACGAGCCGGCGGACCAGATCGTGCGCAACCTGGCCTCGGTCAACGTCCAGCTACAGCCCTGCCGCGACTCGGGCCTGCTGCTCCTCGAGTGGGCGCGGGCCGAGGCGCAGAGCGCAGAGGGCCACCTGCTGGCCCTCCGGGCGCTCATCCGAAAACACGAGCCGCAGATCCTCGTCATCGATCCCCTGTCGGCCCTCATCAAGGCCGGGGGGAACCTGCCTGCCCTGGGCGTAGCACAGCGCTTGCACTACCTGACCAAGCAGGCGGGCATTACCCTGCTCATGACCAGCCTGCTCGAAGATCGGGATCCCACCAGGGAGTCATCGCAGCTCCAGATCTCGACGGTGGCTGACAACTGGATACACCTGAGCTACCTGGAACAGGGAGGGGAGCGCAACCGCACGATATCCATCGTCAAGGCGCGGGGTATCGGTCACTCCAATCAACTGCGGGAGCTGATGATGAGCAGCGAGGGGCTGGAGCTGGCCGACGTCTATTCCGCCGCCGGTGAAGTGCTGCTGGGCAGCCTGCGCTGGGAAAAAGAGAGGGCCGAAGCCCTCCAAAGGCAGCGCCTCCGGACCGAGGTGGAGCACAAGCGGCGCGACGCGGAGCTGGCCGAAGCCGAGGCCGAGGCCCGAGTGAAGCTGCTTCAGCGCCGCGTCGAGGCCCGCCGGGCCGAGCTGGCGCTGCTGGAGCGGGAGCAGGAGGAACAGGAAACCTCCTGGCGCCGGCATAGCGAGGGCCTGATCCAGCTCCGGGCCGGGACCGACCGCGGTTCGGGAGGTTCTGACGGTGAATAACAGCGGGCCAGCCGACGCAGTGTGGAACGAGCAGGGTGCCGGCCCGGAGAGGATCCTCGTGCTGCGCCTGTACGTTGCCGGCAGGGGCCCGAACTCGATGCGGGCCATGGCCAACCTGGACGCCCTGGTAAAGGCGGTGGGACGTGAGCATTTCGAGATCGAGATCGTGGATGTCTTGATGGATCCGGAACGCGCTCTGCAAGATCACGTCCTCGTCACGCCGACCCTGATTAAGCTGGCGCCCCTCCCCATGGTCCAGGTCGCGGGCGACCTGAGCAACGTCTACCGGGTGGTGTATGCCCTGGGCCTGGATCCCGGGATAGAGTTCGGACGCGGAGAGTGACTCGTGTGTCGTCTCGATCCTGATCCGAGGCGCGCCTGATGGCGAAACAAACGTCGACACAGTTGGACAGCACCCGCGTGCGGGAGCTCATCCGGGAGTTCATGGAGACCGAGTCCTTGCTCCAGGAGGCTGTGGGGGGCGCTGTCGACGCCGTCCTGGATCCCGAAACGGGCACGCCGGTCCTCCTGCGGCGAGCCCAGGCCGAGCTGCGACTGCTGCTCCAGCAGTTGCCGGCCATTGCCTGGACGGTGGACAGGGAACTGCGCATCACCTCGCTGCAGGGTACGGGCCTGGCGGCCCTCGACCTGAAGCCCGGAACCCTGGTCGGCCGCCATCTGTCGGAAGCTTCTCCCCTGGGCGCGCCGGATGAGGATCTGCTGGAAGCCCACCGCCGCGCCCTGGAGGGCCGGCCTGCAGACCTCATGCTGGACCGGGCAGGGTGGGTCTGGCAGGTCCACGTCGAGGCGCTGCACGACGCCGAGGGCAACGCCGCGGGCGTGGTGGGCGTGGCCCTGGACACCACGGCGCGGGCACAGGCCGAGGCCGAGGTGCGCCGCATGCGCGACGAGCTGGAAGAGACCGTCCAGCTTCGAACGCGGCAACTGGTGCGGGTCAACGAGGAGCTGGCAATAGCCGGCGAAGAACTGCGCGTTCAGAACGACGATCTCCTTGCCGCGCGGCGCGAGCTGGAGGCCGAGCGGCAGCGCTACCAGGAGCTCTTTGCCCTGGCCCCCGACGGCTACGTGGTCACCGACGGCAAAGGCGTCATCGAGGAGGCCAACCGCGCCGCCGCTGCCATGCTCGGGACGCCGGATGGGTCCCTGGTGGGCAAGTCGTTGGCAGCGTACATTCACCCCCGGGATCGAGGGAGCTGGTATCTGCACCTCACCGCCCTCCAGAGCGGCGAGGATTCGGCCGGCCCCTGGGAGATGCAACTGCGCCCGGCGGGGCGAGAGCCGTTCTTTGTGTCCGTAACCGGGTCGGCGTCGGTGGGCAAGGCCGGCCAGGGCGGGTCCGCTAGCCTGCGCTGGCTCATCCGCGACGTCTCGGCCCAGAAGGAGGTCGAGCGAGAGCGCGAGTGGCTGCTGGCCCAGGCCCAGGAAGCCCGGCAGCAGAGCGAGGATCACGCCGCGGTGCTCGACGCCGTCATTTCGTCCATCACCGACGGCATCGTATTGTACGATGCGGAAGGCAGGGTCAGCCGCACCAACGCCGCGGCCGGCGCGCTCCTGGGGCTCTCGGCCTCGGATTGGGAGCTGTCGCTGGCCGAGCGGTTGCGGCGAGCGGCGGTCGTCGACGCCAACGGGCAGCCCTTGCAGCCGGACGGGTTGCCGGTGGCGCGGGCGCTGCGCGGCGAGACGGTGCACGGCGTCATGGGCCGCCGGCCGCAAGGGGTCGGACCCGCGGGCCTGCGCTGGCTGTTGACCAGCGCCGCCCCGGTCTATGACAGGGGCGGCGAGCTGCGGGGCGCCGTCCTCATCCTGACCGACATCACAGAGCTGCGGCACGCC
Source organism: Anaerolineaceae bacterium (assembly GCA_012514775.1). Next base: position 11,174 of record JAAYZQ010000342.1, on the reverse strand, counting down.
CGAGACGAGCTGGAGCAGCGCGTCGCCGAGCGGACCCTCGACCTGAGAAGCACGTTGGAGGCCCTGCGGGTCAGCGAGGAGCGCTTCCGCGATCTGGCGGAGAACATTGACGAGCTGTTCTGGCTCATGGAGACCGGCACACATCGCATCGTCTATGTCAGCCCCACCTTCGAGAAGCTGTGGGGCTGGCCGGTGAGGGAGATATTCGAGCGACCGGAGCGCGCGGTGGACGCGATCCATCCCGAGGATCGAGATCGGGTGCTGGCCGCCTGGGCGTCGAATGCCAAGGAGTTTAACCAGGAGTTTCGCATCCTGTGGCCCGACGCCTCGGTCCGCTGGCTGCACGCCCAGACCTTTCCCGTCGAGACCGTCGAGGGGCCGGCGCAGCGCATTGCCGGCGTGGCTGCCGACATCACCGAAGAAAAGCACGCCCAGGCGGCCGTGATCCAGATGGAGAGGCTGCTGGTGGCCGCCCGCCTGGCCGCGTCGCTGGCCCACGAGATCAACAATCCCTTGCAGTCGGCCGTCGGCTGCCTGGACCTGGCGAGCGAAGCGCTGGCCGACGGCCACGACCCCGGTCCGTATCTGGCGGTGGTGAGCAGCGCCCTGGACCGGGCCAGGGCCGTGGTCGTGCAGCTCCGCACCCTGCATCGCCAGCCCGAAATGGAGGAGCGACGGCCGGCCGACCTGAACGCCCTCATAACGAAACTGCTTCCGCTGACGGAAAAGCGCTCCGAGGCCGGCGGCATCGAGGTCATCCTCGAGCTGGAAGAGACCTTGCCCCCGTTGATGGTCATGCCCGAGGCCATAAGCCAGGTATTTCAACACCTGGTCATCAACGCCCTGGACGCCATGCCCGAGGGCGGGCAGTTGCGCATCGAGGGCCAGCGCACGTGCGACCCGGACGGGGTCTGGATTCGATTCGCCGACACGGGGATAGGGCTGCCGCCCGAGATGTGGGATCACCTCTTCGAGCCCTTTCACAGCACCAAGTCGGAGGGCCTGGGACTGGGGCTGTTTATCAGCCAGAATATCGTGCACCAACATGGGGGCCAGATCACCGTCCAGCCACGCGCCGGTGGCGGGACGGTTGTGGGAGTTTGGCTGCCGGTATCATGATGAATGACTACTACGAGAGTGGAGAGAGCAAAGATGCCTGAAATCGTTCGCACTCTGATCGTTGACGACGACGAAAAGATCCGTTTCGTGTTGACCGAGACCCTGCAAGGCATGGGCCACGTTGTGGAGACGGCGTCGAGCGGCGAGGAGGCCCTGGAGTGCCTGCGCAACACCCATTATGACCTATCCATCCTCGACCTGCGGCTGGGTGGGCGCGTCGATGGACTGCGGGTGCTGGAGGCCATCAAGTGGCGCTGGCCGAACACCGCGACGATCATTCTCACGGGCCATGGATCCCTGGACTCGGCCATGGCGGCCATCCGGGAAGGGATCGACGCCTACATGCTCAAGCCCGTGCGCGTGCAAGAGATTCGCCAGACCGTTCAGGAAGCCCTGGAACGGCAGAAGAGGGCGATCCAGAGCCCGGTGCAGGACGAGTCCTCGAACATTGTAGCGCGGGGCGCGTTTACGGCGGACGTCATGGGGCGGCGCGTGACCTTGAACGGCGAGCCGTTGGAGCTGACGACGTGCGAGTACGAGCTGTTGGTCTATATGATGCACAACGCCCACCGGGTGATCTCGCCCCAGGAGCTGGTCCAGGTGGTGCGGCAGTACGAGTGCGATCACTTGCAGGAAGCACGAGACGTGATCAAATGGTATATCTATCGCCTCCGGCGGAAGGTGGAGCCCAATCCCACCCGGCCCCGGCACATTCTGAACGTGCGCGGGGTTGGTTACACCTTCAAGGAGTGATGAGGGGCTCCAACGAATCCAACCCAGGGAGGCTAGAACCAACCCAAATTCAAACCGAGTCCATCGCTCTGCGGCTCCGATCTGTGGTACACTAATCGGGGCTATGGCGCCTCCAGGGAGAGCAGTGGAGCGATGTAGAAGGAGCTTGAGCTTTGACAACAATTACCAAGGACGGAGACAAGCGCATCCTCGTGGTAGACGACGACGATCAGGTGCTGTTCGTGTGGAGCAATGCGCTTGCCAGTGCCCGCGACATCACCCTTGTGACAGCACAGGACGGGCAGGAAGCCCTGGAGATTCTCGACCAGGACGGTTTCGACGTCATCATCACCGACCTCCGCATGCCGCGTATGGACGGCTACGAGTTGACGGAGGCCATCCGACGGCATAACCAGGACATCACCATCGTCTGGCTCACCGGCTATCGCGACCCATGGAGGAGCGCCTCAACGTCCACCGCTGTGTGGACAAACCCCTGACCGTCGCCCAGATCCGGTCCCTCGTCCGCGAGGCAGTAGAAGTAGCGGAAGCCGGCGCGGCCCGGCAGGCGTGAGTTCCTCTCCGCCAGATAGCTAACCCCTCCAACCCATCCAACCGGGGTCCAACGGTGATACCCTTTACCTCCAACCGATCCCGGCGTGTAAAAACCCCTTTTTGTGATATAGTACGCATATACAGGAGGGCACCGGGCACGCCGGAAGGTGGGCACCCGGGCGACAAACCAGAGTTGGCGCGGTGGCCATGCACCGTTAATCTTCGGGCAGACGGCTTGGAAAAGCCGTCTGCCCGAAGTGCTTTTGGGGGTCCTCTATTCCACGGTAACGCTCTTGGCCAGGTTACGGGGCTGGTCCACGTCGGCGCCACGGCGCACCGCCACGTGGTAGGCAAAGAGTTGCAAGGGCAGCACGGCGAGCACCGGCGTCAGCAAAGGCGACGTGCGCGGCAAGGGCAGGACATAGTCCGCCTTGGTGGGCACAAAGTCATCTCCCTCGGTGGTGACGGCAATGACCTTCCCTCCCCGGGCCTTGACCTGCTCGATCTGGCTGATCATCTTCTCGTAGACGTTATCCTGGACGGCGATGGCCACGACGGGCATCCGCTCGTCGATTAGGGCGATGGGCCCGTGCTTCATCTCGCCGGCGGGATAGCCCTCGGCGTGGATGTAGCTGATCTCCTTGAGCTTCAGGGCGCCCTCCAGGGCGATGGGATAGTTGATCCCGCGGCCCAGATACAAAAAGTGCTCGCGCGTGAAAAAGAGGTTCGCCAGCTTCTCGTACTCGTGGCCGTTGTTCAGCACCTGCCCGGCCAGGTTGGGCAGGGCCAGCAGATCGTCCAGGAGCTGTTGCAGCCGCGGGGGAGCCAGGCAGCCCCGGGCCTGGCCCAGGTACAGGCCCAGGAGGTAGAGGTCCACCAGGGAGGTGGTAAAGGCCTTGGTGCTGGCCACGCCGATCTCGGGCCCGGCGTGCATGTAGATGACGCCGTCGGACAGGCGCGCGGCCTGGCTGCCGGCGACGTTGACGATGGACCACAGCAGCGCCCCTTTGCCCCGCGCCTCGTCCATGGCGGCCAGGGTGTCCACCGTCTCGCCGCTCTGGGTGATGGCCAGCACGGCGGTCCTGCCGTCGATGAGGGGATCGCGGTAGCGGAATTCGGAGCCATAGTCCACCTCCACCGGGATGCGAGCCAGGTTCTCCAGGAGAAACTTGCCCACCAACGCTGCGTAGGCCGATGTGCCGCAGGCGACGATGACGATGCGCTCTATCCGCCGGGCCTGCTCGGGCGAGAGGTTCATCTCGGGCAGCAGCACCTGCCCGGCCTCCAGGTCGACCCGGCCGCCGATGGTGTGCCCCATGGCCTCGGCCTGCTCGCAGATCTCCTTGTGCATAAAGTGGCGGTACTCGCCTCTGGCCGCCGAGATGGGATCCCAGGGCACGGCGACGGCCTCTTTGTGCAGCGGGCGGCCGTCGAGGTCCAGAAAGCGGGCGCTGTCGCGGGTGACCACCGCCATTTCGTGGCTGTCGAGGTGGATGACCCGCTGCGTGTGGTCGAGGATGGCGGGAATGTCAGAGGCGACGAAATTCTCGCCGTCGCCCAGGCCGATGGTGACGCCACCGGCGTGGCCCAGGCGCGCGACGATGAGCCGGTCGGGCTCGCGGCTGCTGAGGACGACGATGGCGTGGGCGCCCTCGATGCGCGCCAGGGTGAGGCGCACGGCGGTCTCCAGGTCGTTGCCCTCGTCGAGGTAGGCCTCCACCAGGTGGACGATGACCTCCGTGTCGGTTTCAGAGGTGAAACGATGGCCCGCCGCCTGCAGCTCCTGGCGGAGTGGGCGATAGTTCTCGACGATGCCGTTTTGAATGACGACCACCTGCCCACTGCAGTCCTGGTGGGGGTGGGCGTTTGCCTGCGACGGGGCGCCGTGGGTGGCCCAACGGGTGTGCCCCATGCCGATGTGGCCCGACAACGGATTCGCGTCCAACATGGCGGCCAGCCTGTCCAGCTTGCCGGGCTGGCGGCGGACGGCTACGCAGCCATCGTCCACCACGGCGATCCCTGCCGAGTCGTAGCCCCGGTATTCGAGGCGCTTCAGTCCGTCAAAGATGATGGGCGCTGCCTGGCGCGCCCCGACGTAACCGACGATGCCACACATGATGTGCCTCCTTGGTGCGTAAAGGGGAAGCCGAAGGACCGCCCGTGGGCGTCCCGCTTCCGGGTGTTTGGATTTGTCTGGCTTGATTCTCTACTGGAGGGAAGAAACGGGCCGCGGTCCCGGCCCGGGAGGCATCCGCCGATCTCTCGATTTTCCCACCGGGTGGTGGTTAGCCTCGCCGTGAAGCGAGGAACCTCCTCCTCGTCAACCTCTCTGTGGCAGAGAGGCCCAGGCGCTATCTCCCTCGAGACGTGTCCGGCCTTGTCGAGCTATCTCCTTTCTCCGGCCGCCAACATTGTACGGCAAAACCGCCGAAAATGCAAGCGGGCGTGAACGGCGGTTCTGGCCCGGGACTGGCGACTCGGGCCGAGCGGGGGCGAACGGTGCTCGCGGGACGGCCGGCCGCCCTACGGGGCGGCGGCGTGAGGTTGCAGAAAAGATGGACTTCAGTTATAATGGTCCCGTGGACCACCGGTTTGGACAGGGTGGCAGCGCCACGCCCATGGCTTGCAAGCACGGGACCGCAGCCGCATGGACCCACGCCTCGAGCCTCTGTTGCGGACAGTCGGGATGAGCTTACGAATTCTGCTCGTTGAAAAGGACGTTACGACGGCGGATTTGCTGGTGCCCAGCCTGCTACGCAAGGGCTACCAGGTTTCGGTGACGCGCACCCAGAGGCAGGCATTGAGCCGCGTCCGCTCCACGCCCCCCGACCTTCTCGTCGTCGACGTGGCGTCTTTCGGCAACAACGGCTATGGCGTGTGCAGCTCGGTTCGGGACCAACTGCCCGGCGTGCCCACCATCGTCCTCGTCGAAAGGGCCCACGCCGGCATTCTGGCCGCGGCCGACGCCTACATGACGCCGCCCTTTACCTCTCGCAAGCTCCTCTACCGCGTCAAGGCGCTGGCCGAAAAGCTCACCAGGCGCGAGCTTACGGCGGGCTCGCTGACCCTCGATCCCGACACCCGGGTGCTGCGCCGGGGCCAAGATCTGATCCAGCTCCGCCCCAAGGAGGCATCGCTCCTGGCGTTCTTTATGCAGAACCAGGGCAAGGTGTTGAACCGCCCCGAGATCTATCGCCAGGTGTGGGACACCGACTTTGTGGAGGACACGCGCACCCTTAGCGTCCACGTCCGCTGGCTCCGCCTGAAGATCGAGGCCGATCCCGACCATCCCCGTTTCCTGCGCACCGTGCGCGGCGTCGGCTATCGCTTCGAAGTCCCCCCGGAGCCGTAGCCCTCTCGCCGGCCTGTTATTCCGACCGGAGCAGAGCTGCCCGTCTCCACCCCGACCCCGCCCCCTGGCCCCCGCCGGGCAGGCGCGGGGTACGCGTCAGGCAGGCGCGGCCCGGCGCGCGTATAATGGTGCTTGTAGATCTCGAATCGAGGAGGAAGTATTGTGAAGACGCAGCACGCAATCCCCGTCGTGGCCCTATTGCTCCTTGCCGCGGCCCTCGCCGCTTGTGGAGGCTCGCCCGAGCCCGCCTCCTACAGCGACCCCTTTGCCTATTGCACCGCAGTGGGCACTGCGGACCGGCCGGGTGCCGAGTACACCGGGCCGGCGTTCTCCGAAGACCTGGCCCTGGCCCTGCAGCGAGCGCTCAATGTACCCGACACGCCCCTGGAGATCATGCAGAACGGCTCAACCTGGCGCTGCATGGACGGCAAGGTGTATGGCTGTTTTGTGGGGGCCAACCTGCCTTGCGAGGCCAAGGCGGACACGAGCGAGGAGCCGACGGAGGCCGAGGTAGAGTTCTGCGAGGCGAACCCCGACTCGGACTTTATCCCGGCCGTGGTGACCGGGCGCGAGACGGTCTATGAATGGCGCTGCAGCGGCGCCCAGCCCGAGGTCGTCCGCCAGGTGAGCACGGTCGATGCCCAGGGCTTTATCGCCGACATCTGGTACGAGCTCAGCCCCGAGTAAAGCTCGGTTTCGTAAAGCTCGGTTTCGTAAAGCTCAGTCTCGCGGCCGGAGGTGCGGGAAGAGGATGACCTCGCGCAGGCTCTCCTTGCCGCTGAGAAGCATGGCCAGGCGGTCGATGCCCATGCCAAAACCGCCGGTGGGCGGCATGCCGTAACTCAAGGCAGCGATATAGTCTTCGTCCAGGGGGTGCGCTTCTTCGTCGCCTTCGGCCAGGGCCCGGCTGGTGGCGAGGAAGCGCTCTCTCTGGTCGAGGGGGTCGTTGATCTCGCTGAAGGCGTTGCCCATCTCCACGCCCCCGATAAAGAACTCGAAGCGCTCGACGATGCCCGGCTCGCCCACCTTTTTCTTGGCCAGGGGCGAGACCTCCAGCGGGTAGTCGTAGAGGAACGTGGGCTGGGTAAGGTGCGGCTCCACGTAGTTGATCAGGGTCGGATCGACCAGCTTGCCCCAGGAGCTCTTGCGCTCCGGGGTGCCGCCCATGCGCACGATGGCCTGGTACAGGCTCTCGGCGTCGGGGTGCTCCTCATAGTCGATGCCCGTGGTCTCGCGGACGGCGTCGCGCAGCCGCCAGCGACGCCACGGCGGGCTCAGGTCGATCTCGTGCCCGTCGCGCGTGAAGCGGGTAGTGCCCAGGGCCTCCCGGGCGGCATAGGCCACCATCTGCTCGGTGAGCTCCATGACGTCCTCGTAGTCGGCATAGGCGGCATAGAACTCGATCTGGGTGAATTCCGGGTTGTGCTTGAACGAGACGCCCTCGTTGCGAAAGTCGCGCCCGATCTCGTACACGCGCTCAAAGCCGCCGACGATGAGGCGCTTCAGGTAAAGCTCGTCCGAGATGCGCAGGTAGAGGTCCTGCTTGAGCTGGTGGTGAAAGGTGACAAAGGGCCGGGCCGCCGCGCCGCCGTATACGGGCTGCAGGATGGGCGTCTCGACCTCCAGGAAGCCCCGCTCGTCGAGAAAGCGGCGGATGGCCGATACGAGGCGAGCGCGCAGCCGGAACAGGTCGCGCACGTCGGGGTTGACCGCCAGATCGACGTAACGCTGGCGATAGCGCTGCTCCTTGTCGGCAAAGGCATCGAACACCTGGCCGTCCTTCTCCTTGGCGATGGGCAGCGGACGAAGGGCCTTGGACAGAAGGCGCAGCTCCTCGACCTGGATGGTGGGCTCCTGGGTGCGGGTGTAAAACAGCTCGCCCCGAGCCTCCACAAAATCGCCCAGGTCCAGGTCGCGCTTGAATATCTCGTAGCTTTCCTGGCCCAGGCGGTCCTGGCGCAGATAGAGCTGGATGCGGCCGTGGCCATCCTCGACGTGGACAAAGGAGCCCTTGCCCATGACGCGAATGCTGACCAGGCGCCCGGCGACGGTCACGGGGCTTTCGGTCTGGCCTTTCTCCAGGAGAGCGATGGCCTCGGTCGTGGTGTGGGTCCGGAAGGAGCGCGCCGGGTAGGGCTCGATGCCCGCGGCGCGCAGGCGCTCGAGCTTGGCCCGGCGCTGTTGTTCTTGATCGGTCAAAGGTTCGTCAGACATGCACTTCTCCTGGGGGGCCAGCCTACTCGATGTGCAGGATCTCCACGGCGATCTGGCCCCCGGGCGCCTCGTAGGTGACGCGCTCGCCCACGGCGTGGCCCATGAGGGCCTTGCCCAGGGGCGACTCGTTGGAAATGCGGCCGTTGCCCGGGTCGGCCTCGGCCGAGCCGACGATGATGTACGTTTCGGGGTCAAAGCCCTCTTCGGCGACGGTCACCTGAGAGCCAAGGGCCACCTGCTCGCTCGTGCCGTTGGGCTCGATGATGACCGCGCTCTTGAGCATGGCGTCGATGGTCATGATGCGCCCCTCGACAAAGGCCTGCTGGCGCTTGGCTTCCTCGTAGCCGGCATTCTCCGACACGTCGCCGTCCATCTTGGCATCGTGGATGGCTTCGGCAATCTCGGCGCGACGCACCCTGGTTAAAAAGTCGAGTTCGTCCTGAAGCTTTTGGTAACCTTCAGGGGTAAGAAACGTTGCTTGATTGCTCATGCCTTTCCCTCGAATAGCAAAAAGAACGCCTGAGGCGCTGCACGCCGCCCCAGGGCCCATCGGGAACAAAAAACTGAGAGCCGGCCTCTCAGTCGAATTTCATTGTGGATATTATACAACAAATCGCCCAGTATGCAAGTTCGGGACTCGCTTGTGCCACGGTTGCGGCGGTGGGGAGGCCCTGGCGTCCCCAGCCGGCGACGACCGCGCGCGATGTCAGAGCTGGCTGCGTGCAGCGAGGCTCGCGTCCAAAACAGCCCTGCGCTCCCAGGCGCAGGGCTGCTCTACTTGCCAACGCGCGATCTTATCCCTCTTTTTCGGGATAGTTGCGGCTGTTTTCCAGGTATTCGTTGAGCATGTCGATGCTGTAGCGGCGATGGCCACCTGGCGTCCGATACGGCACAATGAGCCCCTGCTGCTCGATTTTGCGCAGGGTGAAGAGGCTGATGCGAAGATAGGCAGCCGCTTCTTTGGCCGTTAGAAGTCGCCTTTCATCCATGAATTTCCCTCCTATCGTTAGTATCCACCCACCAACGTTATAAGCAGTTCGTAAAGTGTAAAAGTTGGCAGAACGAGAATAGCATGCCCTGCATGAGATCACAATAGTCCGCTGGGAGTATTTTAGGGCTGATTCTTGTTGCGACAGGGCTTAACCCGGTACGCCCCCCGACCGGCCTCCTATAGAGAACCATATCCCAGGCCTCCCCGGCCCAACAGAGCCGGCGAGCTGGAGCGGTAACCTGTTGCGAAATCCAGCACGGCATGTACATCATGTCCTATTATACCGCAATCTTCTGAAATTTGTGTAATTTTGCATCCAGTGTTGTCAAACGCGTCTCTTAAGACCGCTGCATTCTGTTTTGCCAAGACCCGCCCGCTGCGACTTGACCTCCGGGGCAGAGTCAAGTACAATGGGGGCTGGAGGTGACGCGTGGAGCAGGCAGAGGCAGAGCTGCGCCGCAAGGCCGAAACGATCCGGCAGCGACTGGGCGAGGAGTACGGCGAGCCCGCCGGTGTGCGAGACCTGGACGCGGTCTCGGAGCTGGTGAGCACCATCCTGAGCCAGAACACCAACGACGCGAACCGCGACGTCGCGTTCAACAGGCTCCGGCAGCGGTTTCCCACGTGGCAAGAGGTCCTCGAAGCCGACCCGGGCGCGGTGGTCGACGCCATCCGGCCGGCAGGGCTGGCGAACCAGAAGGCACCCTGGATCCAGCAGGCCCTGCGCGCCATCGTCGCCGAGCGGGGCGAGCTGGATCTGGAGTTCCTCCGCGATTGGCCGGTGGCCGAGGCCAAGGCGTGGCTCTCCTCGCTCCAGGGCGTCGGCCCAAAGACCGCGGCCATCGTCCTGCTCTTTGCCCTGGGGCGGCCGGCCTTTCCCGTAGATACGCACGTCCACCGGGTGAGCGGGCGGCTGGGCCTCATCGGCCCGCGGGTGACGCGCGAAAAGGCCCACGATCTGCTGGAAGATCTGATCCCAGCGGAGCACTATTACTCCTTTCACCTGAACCTGATCCGCCACGGCCGGCAGATCTGCCAGGCGCGCAGGCCCCAGTGCGAGGCCTGCTTCCTGACCGACCTGTGCGACTACTATCGTGAAGTGGTGGCCCGGGCTCGACCCGCACCGACCGAGGATTGACCCTGAGGGGCGCCTGGCGCTCCTGGCCAACAGGGTCGACAACGTGTGCCCGGACCTGGCGCCGGGGCGACGGCGCCAGGAGCGGGACCAGACCCCGGCGAGGGGGTTCCAGGAGGATAGGCTCATGGCAAAAGCACCGTCGCGTTCCACCGGCGCCGGGAGCGGGGCAGCGGCCCTGTCGCTGCCGCGCAGGGGACACCGCCATCCCCTCCTCTTGCAACGGCGCCTGCGGTCCATGCTCTTCTGGCCGGCCCTGCTCATTGCCCTGCTGTGCACGGCCCTCGTCGTCCTTTCGCCGCCCGGGATCGAGCCCCACCGGCTGCACCTTGTGGCAGCGGGGTTGGGGGGATGGGCCATCGCCATCCTCACCTTGTGGTTCAGCCTGCGGACCCACGTCACCTGCTGGGAAGACGGGCTGCGGCTGCGCTTTCCCTTTTACGAGGTTCGCATCCCCTACCGCGACATCCAGAGCACGCGCCTGGGCCAGCTCGGGCGCCAGTTCCCGCCCGAAGGCGAGCCCTGGAGCCGGCGCCAATTCCTGGAACCCCTGTTTGCCTGCACCGTCGTGGTCGTCGAGGTCAGCGCCTGGCCGGCGCCCCGGCACCAGCTCCGCCTGTGGATGAGCCGCTATCTGCTCTCGCCCGATGAGCCCGGTTTCATGTTGCCCGTCCGCGACTGGCTGACCTTTCGCGCCGAGCTGGACGAATTCCGCTCCCGGAGCCATTATCGGTAGCCCATCCGCGGCCCGCCCGCGTTCTCAGAGAACATAAGCTGGATTAAATGTAGGGTGCGATCCCGCTTGCCCTCTTGACAGCGAACATGCGTTCGAGTATAATGACACTCGAACGCATGTTCTATTTTTATCCTGAAATGCCGGGATGGCTCGCCGGCAGCCGGGAGGCCGTGGCGGCGGCGGGCCAGGGCGGAGGGAAGGAGGGAGGTCCATGCGGCGGCAGTTGCACTTTCAGGCGGACCGCATCGAGATGGTGCTGGCCAGCCACAAGGTGCCGGCCCGGGTGACGGGCGGCATGGTCACGCCCCGCCTGGTGCGCTACCACCTGTCCACGCCCCTG
>JAAYZQ010000341.1 GCA_012514775.1 Anaerolineaceae bacterium | reverse complement strand
GCGCTGAAGCGCGCACTACGAACGGGTTCTCCGATGGGGTGCTAGTAAACCATCTCGCCGCGCACGAAAGCCGCCGTGCGAGGATCGCCTGGCCTCTCGAAAAAGCCGTCGACGGCGGCCACTTCGACGACGCGGCCTTCGAGGAGGAGGGCCACCCGGTGTGCCAGCCTCTTGGCCTGGAAGACGTTGTGGGTGACGAGCACCAGGGTTGTGCCCTTCTCCCGATTGAGGCCCATGACAATGTCCTCGATGAGGCCGATATTGTATGGATCCAGGTTGGCCGTCGGCTCGTCCAGGAGCAGGACCTCGGGCTGGAGGACGATGGCCCGGGCCAGGGCCACGCGCTGCGCCTCTCCGCCCGACAGCGTCCTGGCCCTCTGCCGCGCCAGGTCCGCCAGGCCCACCCGTTCCAGGGCCTCGGCCACCGCCTCGTTCCGCTTGCGAAGGCCGCGGAGCTGCAACCCGAAGGCGACGTTGGCCTGCACGCTGCGGTTGAGCAGGAGCGGGCGCTGAAAGACCGTCGTCACCCGGCGCCTGTACTCAAGGGGCATGGTCTGGAGGGGGCCGAACTCGACGTCGAGAAAGCGCAGGCGGCCCGTCGTGGGCTGCTCCAGGAAGTTGAGCAACCGGAGGAGGGTGCTCTTGCCCGCCCCGCTGGGCCCCACGATCCCCAAGATCTCGCCGCGGGCGATCTTTAGCTTGTCGACCTCCAGCACGCGCCGGCCGTTGTATTCCTTGGTGACGTTTTGCAAGCGGTAAAGGTAGTTGCTCATTCGTCAAACGTCCTGCCCTGGAGGCGGAGCATGGCCAGGTTGGCCAGGAAGGAGAGCGACAGGAGGATGACGCCGATGGCCATGGCCAGCTCAAAGTTCCCCTTGCGCGTCTCCAGCACGATGGCCGTGGTCAGCACCCGGGTGCTGTGCTCGATGTTGCCGCCGACCATGATCACCGCCCCCACCTCGGAGATGATGCTGCCAAACCCGGCAATGATCGACACGATGACGCCGATCCGAGCCTCCGCGAGGACCGCCAGCGTCGTCTGCCAGCGTGTCGCGCCCAGGGCCTGCACCTGTTGGCGCAGCGCCGGATCGACGCCCATGACGGCGGCCATGGTGAACCCCGCGACCAGGGGGAAGGCGATGATGGTCTGGGCCACGATCATGGCCGCGGGCGTAAAGAGCGCGGGGATGAGCGGCGAGTGCAGCCCCCCCAGGGGACCGCCGCGCGAGAGCATGAGATAGACAAACAGGCCCACGACGACCGGCGGAAAGCCCATGCCGGTGTAGAGCAGGGCGATGACAAAACGCCGCCCCAGGAAGCGCGTGAGGCCCATGGCCGCCCCAAGGGGGATGCCGACGATGGTGCTAAACAGCAGGGCAATGCCCGACACCTGGAGAGAGAGCGCCACGATCTCGACCAGGGCCGGATCGGCCGTCGCGATCAGGCGCAGGGCTTCCGCCAGGCCGCCTACAATCTCGTCGATGTGGAATCTCCTTGGTTGTTTTGCAGGCTGCACCTCCGGCCGGCCAGCAGACGCGCCCCTGTGCGGAAAAAAGAAAGGCGTCTCCCAGGAGACGCCGAGCCCGCAGCCCTGCCGGCGCATCCCCTTTCCACCCTGGGAGGTGTGGCCGTTTCCAGCCACGCCTTGCCGTCCTCGCTCCCTGGGCTCACCCCCCGGTGGCCTGTAGGCCGCGAGGCTCGGAGATGCAATGTCCGTCTTGTTTATGAACCGCGGCGATTATAGCACGCGCCCACGGCGGTGTCAATTTCGACCTCTCCCCCGGCCCGATCCGGCCCGTTCGGTCCTCCCCTGCGAGGGGAGGGGAGCTTGCTCCCCCCTTCCCGTGCCGGGAAGGGGGGTTGGGGGGTTAGGTCCGTTTGACATTTCCCCCACCTGCTGGTATACTTAGTGTATGATGGACACCAAGGGAGCGATCGAGGGGACGCCGGGGGAGGCGGTTGGTTTTCGCCCGCTGGTGACGGTGGACGTCGTCATATTCTGCCTGCGGGACGATGACCTGAAGGTGCTCCTCGCCTGTCCCGGGCCGGAGGGGAGGGCCTGGGCCATTCCCGGCGGCCCCATCAGGCGCGACGAGGACCTGGAGGCGGCGGCCATTCGAACGCTGGACGAACAGGCGGGGCTGCGCGACGTCTACCTGGAGCAGCTCTACACCTTTGGCCAGCCCGGGCGCGTGCCCGGCGAGCCGGTCATTGCCGTGGTCTACCTGGCCGCCGTGTCGGCGGCCGACGTGGGCCCCGGGGGCGTGGCGGCCGCGCCGGGGTGTGGCGCGGAAACCAGGCATCGCGTGCGCTGGTGGTCCATCTACGACCTGCCGCCCCTGGTCCTGGACCACGCCGACATCTTGCGCTACGCCCTGACCCGCCTGCGCTTCAAACTGGAGTACACCGCCGTGGGTTTCGAGCTGCTGCCGCCCACGTTTACCCTGAGCGAGCTGCAAAAGGCCTACGAGGTCATCCTGGGTGAGGAGCTGGACAAGCGCAACTTTCGGCGCAAGATCCTGGCGGCGGGCGTCATCGAGTCCACCGGCGGGACCCGCGGTGGCGAGGGCCGGCCGGCGCAGCTCTACCGCTACCGCGAAGACGCCGTCGCCGAGGTCAAGGCCCGCCGCCTGTTTCCCTGAAGCACTAGCCGCCTACGGCGTCTGCGACACGCCAGGCCGGCCACCTGGCTCGGCCACCGACCAGTTGTTGTTCGCTGCCCCTGCTACCGCAGCGTACAGCTCGATGCTGGAGCTTGACCGGCGCTGCGCCAGCCATATGGCCACCGCCTCGTCCTGGACTTCAGGGTCCCGCGAGCCCCTGGTGAGGCGTAGGGCCAGGGCCTGGCGCAGGAGCTCGTGGCATCCCTGCTGCTGATAGCCTTCCCAGGTCAGCCACGTCTCGCCCAGCCAGGCCGAGAAGGGTTCCTCTCCACCGGCGGCCCTGACGCGAGACTGGAGCCAGGCATCGATGTCGGCGGCGCTGACCGTCATTCCCGTGCGCGCCGCCCACTGCTGCACCAGTACCTGGTCGACCATCTCGTTCACGACACTGCGCCGTGCCTGGGGCTCGATGGCCTGAAACTCGGCGCTCCAGACGTTCACGCCGGCGTAGCGCAAGCCGCCCAGGACTTCGTTCCAGCGCCTTTCGAAGGCTGCCAGCCCGATCCCCCAATCGTTGACCCTGGCTACCAGCGCTTCGCCTGCGGCGGGCCATTCGATGCACGTCTGGCGCGCCTCGGGCTGGGCGCCGGGGGCGCGGACGGGCACCAGCAGGGCAAAGCCAGGTCGCGGAGCCAGGCTCGCCAGCGGACTCGTCCACTGCACCAGCCTGGCACCCGTGTGGTCCTGCCAGGCGATGGCTTGCAGCGTCTGCGTAGGGACAGGCAAGAGCGCCAGGCCGTCCGGCGTTTGTGGGGCCGGCGCAGGCCGGGGCCGGGGTTGCGGGATGCTGCCGGCCGAATAGCCGGCGACGAGGAGCGTCTGCCCCACCTCCAACGCGTAGGGCCAGGACAGGCCGTTCCGTTCCGCCAACCTGGAGGGATCGATGCCGTAACGCCGGGCAATGCTTTCCAGGCTTTCATCCGGCTGCACCACGTGGACCAGCTGCGCGGCGCGGGCATCGGCGCCAAAGCCGGGCAGTAACACGAGGACGGCGAGCAGCGTCGTCGCCAGGACGCGCCACCACCTCCTGAACATGGCGGATCACTCCTTTCCGCTTAGGCGAGCCGTGGCCGGCTCACGGGGGCTCACTACTGCCCATTATACCCGATTTCCGTTAAAGAGTCAATTAATTTCACATAAAAGGGCAGGGTTGCTGCAAAGTCGGTCCTGTTGCCTGGGATCGCCGAGCGCCGGCTCGGCGTTTCTCTCTACACGCAACCTGCCGAGCTGGCGCTCGGCGCTCCCAGCAGTAGTCAAGAGATTATGCAACAACCGTACATAAAAAGGCGACCGTCCTTGCCGGGAATCTGCCTTGTTTCTTGAATCTCGCGGCCCTTTGTGCTATACTGTGGCTGCCAGGGGGCCAGGACCGGCAGGTCACAGGCCAGGGCCTTGTGCAGGAGGGTCGAGTGAGCGGGGAACACAAGACGACCGCCGTGAGTGGGCACAATCTACCGGCACAAGCCACGTCGTTCGTCGGCCGCCAGGAGGAGCTGGGCGAGATCGCCGGCTTGCTGGCCGATCCCCGCTGCCGTCTCCTGGTCCTCGTCGGGCCGGGCGGCATTGGCAAGACGCGCCTGGCCATCGAGGCCGCGGCTGCCCTGCTCGGCGATTTTGCCGACGGAGTCTATTTTGTGCCCCTCCAGTCCGTCGCCGCCCCGGAGTTCATCGGACCCGCCGTGGCCCAGGCCATTGGGTTTTCCTTTTACGGCAGCGACGACCCCCGGGAGCAGCTCTTTGATTACCTCCGCGACCGGCAGATGCTCCTCGTCGTCGACAACGTGGAGCACCTGCTGCCCGGCGGGGAACTGCTGGTCGAGCTGCTGGCCCGGGCGCCGCACGTCAAGCTCCTGGTCACCTCCCGCGAGGTGCTGGGCCTGCGCGAGGAATGGGTGCGCCCGGTCCGCGGCCTGGCCTTTCCGCCCGGCGAGGGCGCCGCCCCAGCCGGTTCTTACAGCGCCGTGCAGCTCTTTGCCGAGCGGGCGCGGCAGGTGAACGCCAGCTTTTCCCTGGAGCGCGAGGCCGGCTGCGCCTCCGCCATCTCTCGCCTGGTGGAGGGCATGCCCCTGGCCATCGAGCTGGCCGCGGCCTGGTTGCGCGCCCTGCCCTGCGCCGAGGTGGCCCGCGAGATCCAGGGTAGCCTGGACTTTTTGACCACGACCCTGCGCAACGTCCCGGAGCGACATCGGAACGTGCGGGCGGTCTTTGAGCAGACCTGGAACCGCCTGCCGGCAGCCGAGCAGGAGGTCTTTCGCCGGCTGTCGGTCTTTCGCGGCGGATTGACCCGCGAGGCGGCCGGCGCCGTGGCCGGTGCCGATCTGCCCACGCTCCAGTCCCTCGTCGACCGCGCTCTCCTGTCGGTCTCGCCCGCCGGCCGCTACGAGATACACGAGCTGCTGCGCCAGTTCGCCGCCGAGCGTCTTGCCGCCGAGCCCGAGGTGTGGGCGGCGGTCCACCAGCGCCATTGCTCCTACTATGCCGGCTTTCTCGCCCGCCGCGAGGCGAGCCTCAAGGGTGATGACCAGGTCCTCGCCCTGACGGAGGTCGCCGACGAGCTGGACAACGTCCGCGGCGCCTGGCGCTGGGCCGTGGACGAGGGCCTCGAAGATCAGATCCGCGACTCCATGGGGGGCCTGCACATCTTTTACCAGGCGCGCAGCCTGTTCCGCGAGGGCGCCAGGGCCTTTGACGTCGCCGTGGAGCGTTTTCAGGGGCGAGGCAGCGAGCTCTTGCCCGCCCTGCGCCTGTTGCAGGCCTGGTTCTATGCCAGCGCCATGGACCAGAACAAGCTCCGGGCCCTGGTCGACGAGGGAGTGGCGGGACTGCGCGCCGCCGGCACGGGCGGCACCCTGGCCATGGCCCTGGCGGCCGCGAGCTGGCTGGGCATAGAGGAGGCAGCGCCTCCCGCGCCCGGGCTGCCCGAGCTGTACGAGGACAACCTGGCTGCCTTTCGGCGGGCGGGCGACCTCTGGGGCGAGGCCTGGTCGCTCTATTCCCTGGGCTCCCTGGCCTGGGCCGCCCACCGCGACGAGGAGGCGCGCGACCTGCTGCAGGCCAGCCGCGACCGCTTTCTGACGCGGGGCGACCGGTGGGGCTCGACCTATGCCCTGCACAACCTGGGCCTGGTCCTCTCCCGCCTCGGCGACTACCGCGGGGCAGTGGCGGTCTTTCAGCAGTCTCTGCGCGCCTGCCAGCAGGTCGGCGATCGGGGGGGCGAGGCGTTTTCGCTTCACCACCTGGGCCTCGTCCTGGGCCTCCGGGAAGAGCACGGCCTTTCGATGCGCTACCTGGCCGACGCCCTGCGCGTGGCGCTAGAGCTCAATGACGACGAGGGCGCTGTGTGGCACCTGTACGAGATGGCCCTGGCCCTGACCCGCATGGGGCGCCACGCCCAGGCCATCGAGATCCTGGCTCAGCTTTTGCAGGTTATGGAGCCGGGCTACGAGCGCGATACCATCGAGTCGGCCCTGGCCGAGGCCGCGGCCGGCCTGCCGGCCGACGTCGTGGCCGGCGCCCGGAGCCGGGGCGAGACGGCCGG
>JAAYZQ010000340.1 GCA_012514775.1 Anaerolineaceae bacterium | reverse complement strand
GCGTGTCCCGGTCCCACTGGGCGTCGTCGCGGCGCAGCGTCTCGGCATAGCCCTTGATGAGGGCCACCGGCGTCTTGAGCTCGTGGGACACCACGGAGACAAAGGTGGACTTCATCTCCTCCGCCTGGCGAAAGCGGGTAATGTCGACCACGTTATAGATCGTCCGCAGCAGGTTGCCCTCGGCGTCGTAGAGGGGCGTGGCGGTGATGCCCACGCTCAGGGGAGGGCCGCCGCGGCGCGCCACGCGGCCCTCGACGTAACGCCGCGCCCCGGCGGCGGTAGCCCGGCCGCCTGGCGCCTCGGGCAGGGGCACGGGCCGGTCGTGGCGGTCGTGGAGCACCAGCACCTCGCCGGGGGCCCGGCCCAGGGCGGCCTCGGCCTCCCAGCCGGTGATGCGCGTCAGGGCGCGGTTGAACACCTGGATCTGGCCCCGGCCGTCGACGATCATCACCCCGTCGGCGCTGTTGTCCAGGATGGCCAGGAGCGCCTGCTGCTCCTCGCTCACCTGCTGGTACAGCTCGGCGTTGCGCACGGCGATGGCCGCCTGGTCGGCAAAGGCGCTCAACAGGGCGCGGTCGGCGGGCGAAAAGGCACCGCCGCCGATGCGAAAGACATAGATGGCGCCCAGGAGCTGCTCCTCGAACACCAGGGGCAGGGCCACCACCTGGGTGACGGCCAGGCCGGCGGCGGCGGCCACCATGCTCAGGCGCATCTGCACGTTGGGGATGCGCCACCGGGAAAAGGGGCCGGGCTCGTCCTCGATGCCCGGCAGGTCGGCCCACAGGGGCTGGAAAAAGCGAACCATGCTCTCGGGCAGGCCATAGTAGGCCCGCACGCGCATGGCCCCCTCCCGCCCGCGAAGGACGATGATGCCCACCTGGCCGCGCAACAGCTCCACGGCGCTCTGCAGCGTCAGCTCCAGGAGCGACGGCAGGTCCAGCCGGGAGGTCATGGCCCGGATGAGCTCCAACAGGGTTTCGCGCTGGCGTAGCTGGAAGTCTTGCATGTCGCTGGCGTCCTCGATCAGCGTTGGGCGACAGGCCCCGCCCCGGCCGAGGCGCGGCAGACGTAGAGGGCGGGCCGGCGCTGGGCCTGCCGCTCGTAGCCGCCGGCCACGGCGGGCAGGAAGGCGTCCAGGGCGTCGCGGTCGACGAGGGCCACGGCGCAGCCGCCAAAGCCCCCGCCGGTCATGCGCGCCCCCCAGCAGCCGGGCTGGGCCTGGGCCAGGGCGGCCATGAGGTCCAGCTCCTCGCTGCTCACCTCGTACAGGTCGCGCAGGCTGGCGTGCGACTCGTTCATCAGCCGGCCAAAGAGGGCCGGGTCGCCGGCCCGCAGGGCCTCGGCGGCGCGCCGGGTGCGGGCGTTCTCATGGACCACGTGTCGCACCCGGCGGCGCAGCAGGGGCGGCAGCTCCAGGGCCCGGTCCTCGAACGAGGCCACGTCCAGGGCCCGCAGCGAGGGCACGCCCAGGCGCCGGGCGCCCTCCTCGCATTGGGCGCGGCGCTCGTTGTAGGCCGAATCGGCCAGGCCGCGGCGCTTGCCCGTGTCGCACACGACGATGGCCTTGTCGGCGGGCAGGGGCACGGGCTGCCAGGTGATAGACTGGAAGTCGATGAGGAGGGCGTGCCCCTCCACGCCCGCCGCCGAGATGAGCTGGTCCATGAGGCCGCACTGCGTGCCGGCGAACTCGTGCTCGGCCTGCTGGCTCAGGCGCGCCAGCTCCAGGGGCCGTAGCCCCAGCCCCAGCAGTTGGTTGGCGGCCGTGGCCACGGCCACCTCCACCGCCGCCGACGAGCTGAGCCCGGCGCCGATGGGCACGTCGCCGGCATAGGCCAGGTCCAGGCCCGGCAGGCGATGGCCTGCCCGTTCCAGCAGGGCCAGGACGCCGCGCACATAGTTGGCCCAGCGGGCGCGCGGGTCGGGCTGCAGGCCGTCCAGGGCAAAGGCGGCCACCTGGTCTTCCACGTCGACCGCCAGCAGGCGCACCTGGCGGTCGGTGCGGGGCGCGGCGGCCACCACCACGGCCCGGTCGATGGCCATGGGCAGGACAAAGCCCTCGTTATAGTCGGTATGCTCGCCGATGAGGTTTACCCGGCCCGGGGCCCGGTAGAGCCCGGCCGGCTCGGCGCCCAGGGCCTGGCGAAAGGCGGCCCATACCTCGGCCGGCAGATCCCGGTCAGGCACCATACTTGGCCAGCCTCTGCGCAAAGCCCATGGCCAGCGACATCTCGTCGCTGGCGTGAAAGACGCCCAGGCTGCCCCGGCCGCAGGCCCGCTCGCCGAACTGGGCGACGCCGTCGGGCCGGCAGAAGGGGCTCCACAGCAGGGTCGGCACCGGGTGCCAGGAGTGGCTCCTGAGGGCCGACGGGGTCGAGTGGTCGCCGGTGACGATGAGGACGTCGGGCTTCAGGTCCAGGATGCCCGGCACCAGCGTCTGGTCTACGTGCTCGATGACCTCGGCCTTGCGCTCAAAGTCGCCGTCCTCGCCGGCCGAGTCGGTCTTTTTCACGTGGACAAAGAAATAGTCATAGGTGCCCCAATGGTGCCTCAGGGCCTGCAGCTCGTCTTCCAGCGCCTCGCCTGGCAGGGTGACGACGTCCATACCCACCAGGCGGGCCACGCCGCGATACATGGGGTAGGCGGCGATGGCGGCGGAGTGGAGGCCAAAGATCTCCGGGAACTTGGGCAGGCCGGGGTCCTTGGCCAGGCCCCGCAGGTTCAGGCAGTTGGCCGGGCTGTGGTCGGCCAGGATCTCGCGGGCGGCCGCGATCCAGCGGTTGACCAGGGCGGCGGTCTCTTGCGAAGCCTCGTCCTGGGCCTCGGCCATGAGGGGCGGCACGCCCAGCCGCTGGGGGTCGGTGTCGGCGATGTTGGCGTGCAGGGTCTGGCCCTCCGTGGGCCGCAGCACCAGCACGAAGCGATATTCCTTGACGGCCTCCACAAAGGTGCGCACCCCGGGCAGCTCGATCTCGCGCAGCAGGGCCACCAGCTTGCGGCTGACCTCGGTGGCGATGCGCCCCGCCCGCCGGTCGGTGATGAGCCCCTCGTCGTCGACGGTGCAAAAGTTGCCCCGGGCGGCCACGTCCTCGGGCTGCAGGTCAAAGTCGATGCCCAGGGCTTCCAGGACGCCCCGGCCGATGTCATAGACCAGGGGGTCGTAGCCGAACAGGGAGAGGTGCGCCGGGCCGCTGCCGGGCGTGATGCCGTGGGCCACCGGCACGGCGAGCCCCAGTTGCGAACGGGCGGCCAGGGCATCCAGGTTGGGGGTGTGGGCCGCCTCGAGCTCGGTCAGGCCATCGGACTCGCGGGGCAGGCCGCCCAGCCCGTCCATGACGAGGTGGACGATCTTGGTCCTGGCCGAGATCCTCAGACCGCGCATCAGTTGAAATTGAGCCATGGTTTCCCTCTAGTTCCAGACTGGTGTGGACCGGATAGAAGGACAATGCACAATCCCCGGGCCACTTGCTGGGCGAGGACTGTGCATTGTCAGACTTCCAGGGCGCACCCTATTGGCATGAAAGCGTGCGTCACGCCAGACCACCTGGCGTGAACCCGGACGCTCCCGACATCCTGCTAGCGGATCGCCTGCTCCGTCTCCCGGTCAAACAGGTGGATGTTGTCCATGTTAAAGGAAGCGTCCAACATGTTGCCCACCCGGGCGCTGGTGCGGGGATCGACCCGGGCGATGAACTGCTTCTTGCCTGTCAGCAGGTAGACGCGCACCTCGTTGCCCATCAGCTCCGTCACGTCCACCTCGGCGGTAAAGAACTCGGCGCGGATGCCGGGCGGCGTGAACTCGCGGTCGTGGATGTCCTCGGGTCGCACGCCAAAGATGACCTCTTTGCCGGCGTAGGGGCGGGCAGCCTGGGACTTTTCCGGGGGGAGCTTCAGGCGAAAGTTCCCCGTGTCGATGACCAGGTTCCCGTCCTGCTCGACCAGGGTGGCGTCGAAAAAGTTCATGGCCGGGCTGCCGATAAAGCCGGCGACAAAGATATTGTCCGGCTTGTCGTACAGGTTCTGGGGCGAGTCGATCTGCATCATCAGGCCGTCCTTCAGGACGCAGATGCGGCTGCCCATGGTCATGGCCTCCGTCTGGTCGTGCGTGACATAGATAAACGTCGTCTCCAGCCGCTGGTGCAGCTTGGAGATCTCGGCCCGTGTCTGGACGCGGAGCTTGGCGTCGAGGTTCGACAGGGGTTCGTCCATCAGGAATACGGCAGGCTCGCGGACGATGGCCCGGCCCAGGGCGACGCGCTGGCGCTGGCCGCCGGAGAGCTGCTTTGGCTTGCGATCCAGCAGGTTCTCGATGCCCAGGATGCCGGCCGCCTCCCTGACGCGGCGCTCGATCTCCTGGCGCGGCGTCTTGCGGAGCTTCAGGCCAAAGGCCATGTTGTC
>JAAYZQ010000339.1 GCA_012514775.1 Anaerolineaceae bacterium | reverse complement strand
GTAGTATCCCGGATGATCACCTTGTACTGCATGTAGGGATATTCCGGCCACTCGCTGCCATCCGGGCCCACGATGTGCCGGCCGGGTGCATCGTAATAGCAGCCCTCACCGGCGTCCGGGCATAGGTAAGGGCTGCTCGGGTTGCCCGTCCAGCGGGTCCAACCGTTCAGCTCTTCGTCGGTGTGAGGCGGATCGGGGTTGAGACCAAAGCGTGTCTGAAAGAGCAGGTCGCTGCTGTGCTCGGTGACTCCCCACCAGGAGAGCACGTACCAGGTGGGGACATAGCTGGATGAGCCCATCACGGGCGAGACGTGAACCGACTGAGGGGGCATGCCTAACCGTGTCATAAAGACGTCGCGGTTGCGGACGGCGCCCGCGTGCAGCGGCTCGTCCCAGCGATCGTCATCCCAGGTGAGATACAAAAGCGGCGACCAGGACGGAGTGGGTGATCTCTGGCTGTACAAATAGGGATTTGCCTGCCTTGTCGCGGCCGGCCTGTACAGGGCATAGTCGTCTGGGTCATCCCGATATCCATAGAGCTTGGGGTTGTCGTTTACAGCGCCTGTCGCTTGATCCTCGCAGGTCTCGTAGGACTCGTGGCCTTCTCCGGGGCTGGCCACGCGCCTGGTGTGCAACTCGTAGCGCCATTCGTCAAAACTGGCAGCGTCGGACCAGGCAATGAATACCCCCCGGCTGTATGCTTCGGTCGAGTCTGCATGGCACCAAGTCAGGTCCGTGTCGTAAGCCAGGGCGAGGGATACCTGTCCCTGCCACGAGGGTTCGACGGGCCAGGAGGGAGCTGGATCGGGAGGCAGCGCATAGTTCGAGTTGATGTAGAATCCGTTCACCTTGGTCAGGCCATTGAAACAAAAGCTGTTCTGATATGGGTACGGGCAAGCTTCGCCAGGCAAATCATCATCGAAGGCGGGAAACTCCTCGATAGCGTATGTCCAATAAACGTCGGCCCCGTCTTCTGCTCCTTGCTGCCAGGCGACGTGGATGTCATGCTTGCGTATCGAGCTGGGGAGTGAAAAGGTACCGCTAATAAACGTCCCGACTTCCAGGGAAGGTTCGACACGGTACGAAGTGCCTGCGGTTGGAATGTCGACGGGCACATCCAGGCCAAAGGTTACGCCGCCATCAAGAGACTGTGCTACATATATCTCGGGGTGGTCGGGCACGCGCCAGTCTTCCCAGGCAACATAGATTACATCTTCGCCCGACCAACCGTCCTGTAGAGCCACAGAAGGGTTGACCTGGTTCTGCGATCGCATTTGAGGATCGTCGGTGACGAAATAGTTGGTGCCCCAGTTCGCCCCGCCATCCTGGGATCGGGCGATATAAATGTCGTCGTTGCCGTTGCGCTTGTCCTGCCAGACGACATAGATGTTGCCAGAAGGTGCCACTGCGATGGAGGGATTGAGTTGGTCGGCGTCGGGCGAGTTTGGAGGATCGAGGCTGACCTGTTTATCACTCGCCAGCCAGTTTTGCCCACCGTCGGTCGAGGATGAGAAATAGATGTCATAATCGCCACTGCGGTGATCTTGCCACACGGCATAGAGCCGCCCGCTCCCGGGGTCGTAGGCCAGGTCGGGAGCGTGTTGATTGGCGGTGGCGGGCAAGGGGGGGTCCGTGTTGATGCGCTGCTCATCTATCCAGGTCGCGCCCCCATCCAGCGAACGGGCGAAAAAGATGTCACGGTTGTACACCCCACCGTTGCGGCCGTCCTCCCAGGCAGCATACAACTCGCCGGCGCCATTGCCCGTCAAGGCCGGCCTGATCTGGTTCACATTGTTGTCATGGCTGGGAGGCAGTGGAGGATCATCGATCTGCACGTCCGGCTGGTACACTCCCGGCTCGTCCTCAGCCACGAACCAAAGACCGCGGCGAATCACGCCATCCGGATGCGATAGGTCCAGCCCGGAGGCGAGGCCCATCTGGAAATCCTGGTGGGTCTCGTGGATAATACGGTTCGGCCCCATCACTTCGACCGACATCGGCCCCAGGACGTTGTTGTTCTCATTGGCCTCGCCCACGTGCCCGTCGGTATCGACCTGGGCATAGAGGGCATACACCTTGACGTCTGTGAAGGTATACTCCCACGAGAGGGTATAGGACTCACCTGCAGGCACCCAGTACGCCTGGCAGCCCCAGGCGTGGTCACTGTCCTGGCCCAACTGGATAGGCACCACTGCGGGGTCAATGTACAGGTCTGTATAGAAGCTGTTGTCCATGGCCAGGTCCTTGGTGCCCTGGTTCTTGATGGTCACCAGGATCGTGGCGCTCTGGTTGATGATGGGATTCTTGGGGACGACCCGGATGCTTTCGACGATGAGGTCGGGCAGCGGCGGAATCTCGGGTGCAGCCGGCGACTCCGGGGCCGCGGGGGCAACAGGAGCGTGCCCGTCAGGCGTCGGAGAGGGGCGGGCGCCGGGAATCGGGCCTGCGTCCATGGCCACTCCCTGGCCTGCGCCCACGACCAGGGCCAACACCAGTGCAGTTGTCAGCAGCGTGAACGCCAAGAGGATCCGGTTTGCGGTCATTGTACCTCCGTGTACTCGGCTTTGGACCGGCTTGGTCCTTTTCTGGTTTCCGGCCAACGCCGCGGCACTGCGGAGGTTGCCAAGTTACCCTGCCAGGCTCCGCACCCGCAGCAAGCGAAACACGACCAGTAACCCGGCCAGGACAAATCCCCACAACAGCACGATGCCCCCGCCCGAGCCCGTGTCCGAGATCTCTCCCGGGGCTGTGGCGGTCGCCGTGGCCGAGGGCTCTGGCGTGGCCGAAGGCGTGCCCGGCCCGGGGGTCTGGCTCGGGGTGGGCGTGATGCTGGGCGTCGGTGTAAAGGTTAACGTGCCCGGCAGCGGCGTGTTGGTCCTGGTGGGTGCGGGCGTGCTGGTCCGCACCGGGCCCGGCGGCGCGGCAGTGGGCGGGAAGGGCGTGATGGTCACCATGGGCGTCACCGGCCGCAGCGTCGGCGAGGGGGTAAAGGTCGGCGTGGGCGAAGATGTCGACGTCGGTGTGCCCGTGGCAGTGGGTGTGATGGGTGTGGGCGAGAGCGTAGGGCTCGGCGTCGAGGTCGAGGTGGGTGTCGAGGTCGGTGTTGGTGGCACGAGGACAAAGGTTGCCTCGGCCCGCAGGTTGCCCTGTATGGCAATCACTGTGTGGGCCCCCGGGTCGCCTAGCGGTGACCCTACGGGTGTCTCGAAGGCGGTCTGGAACGTGCGCTCGGAGTTAGGGGTCGCGTTGCTCACCCGGTTGTCGGTCGAGTCCCAGTAGATGACGACGTTTCCTCCCGGCTCCCACAACTGTCCCGTAACTGTCACCCGCGTGCGCAATCCTGCCGGTCCCTCCGTGGGGTCCAGCTCGATAAAAGGCACGAGGCTGGGCGTGTCACGCGGAGTTGGCTCTTCCGTGGCCGCCCCTGTGGGCGTTTCCATTTGCGCAGAGTAGACGACGGCCGGGCCCACGGCGACGAGGGCAAGCACGAGGAACAGGGCAACCGCTCCTGCCACGGGTGCCCGTTCAGTCGAGAACGCGGATCTCTTCATCTTTCTCCCCCTCGCGAGTTCCGGGGACGTCTTGCCGTGACCTGGTGGACAGCAGCGTTGACCAGGGCCTTTCGCCCCCCGTAGATCCGGCTATGGCGATTGTATCACCATTCACAACGCCGGTCAATAGTACTCAAGCACCACCTACCGGTGGCGCCAATCGATCTGGACTTCTTGCAAGCTGTACGGCCCATCGCAGCCGGCGCTCGTCTCCCACCAGAACTGCATGGACCGCGGCTGCCCTCCCTTAAAGACGCGCACGAACCAGCGGTTGGCGACCGGCTTCCAGTCAAACGTGGCCTCGTAGCGGCCGTTGGCGTCGGTGTAGACGTCGCCCACCCAGCCCTGATTGTTGCCAACCCGCATCTGGACACCGGCCTCGGGCAGGCCGTTGGCCCCCAGGACGTAACCCCACACCCAGGTGCGCGTGCAGTCGCCGCGCCCGCCCGCCGAAGAGTAGTCGTAGGGCCAGGGCGTGGGCGCGGGCGTGGGCCGCGGCGGTGCGGGCGGCGGTGGCGGCTTGGGCGTGTTGGTCGCCGTCGGCGTGGCGGTGGGCGTGTCCGTCGGCGGCAAGGGTGTGTCGGTCGGCGTCGCGGTGGGCGTCGGCGTCCAGGTGGGCGTCGCCGTCGGGGTGTCGGTCGGCGTGCTGGTCGCCGTGGGCGTCCAGGTCGGCTGGAACAACGAGGTGGCCGAGACTACGGCCACCGGCGTGGCCGGCTTGAACGGGTTAAAGAATACCTGCGGGTTGAGATAGATGGCCAGGTAGCACAGTATGACCAGGAAGATGACGACCACCACGATCACTGTGGATACTTCGAGTGTTCGATCACTAAACCGATCTAGCATAGAGCGGCTCCTTTCGCCTTTGCCCCCTTAGGGTGACTCAACAGGCAGGCCGTACCCCTGGGAAGAGTTGAGGAAAAAGTGGTGTGCCTCTCCCACTCCCCCCGTTGCCACATCGACATACAACTGGTCTACGGACCCGGAGGCAATAAGGCCTCGCACTGCGTCTTGCAGCTTGCCGGTGAGCTGCTCGGCCGGATAGTTCGGGTAGCGGCCCAGGCGGCCGTCCAGTAGGACCTGGCGGCGCACCTGGTAACTGCCGGGGCCCATGAGGGCCGCGTCGGGCAGGGCGGTCACCAGGTCTTCGTAGTCAAAGAAGAGACCCTCGTGGGCCTTGCTGAGGGCCGACTGGATCTCGGCCAGGCTCTCCTCCCACTCGGGGACGACGGACATGCCCATGGCCCGGGAAGCGACCTGGTACTTGAGCATGAGCCACGCGATCATCCCCGATTGGGCGCCAATGCGCCGGCTGGGCTGGCTCGTGCCCTCCAGCTCTTGCTCGTAGAGGGCCAGCTTGGCGGCGTCCTCGGCGCGCAGCGCAGCGGCCAGGCTCTCCACTTCGTCCGCCGGCACCTCGCCGCCCTGGCGCACCGCTTCCAGGAGGCCAAAGGCTGCCTGGCGGCGCGACTCTTCCAGTGCTCCCACCTCGGGCGAAGAGATGGTATCGCCGGCCAGGGGCAGCTCGGGCCGCGCGCCCGGGTCGGCGGGCGGCTGAGGTGGGGCCTGGTCCAGCTCGACGATCTCGGCCTCGCAGGCCGCGGCTCGCTCGCCATACCCCAGCTCGGCGTAGGCCGCCTTCAATGCGCTGAGCAGATCGCGCCGGTTGGCCATCTGCAAATAGGGACTGTCCGTGGCGAGGAGGAAAACCTGGTCATAGGACTCGACGGCCTGGGTGTCCATCTCCATGGCCGCCCATCCCCGGCCGCTCGCCAGGAGGGCATCGGCACGGGCCGGATCCGACAGGCGAGGGCTCAGAACAGCCAGGTCATAGACCTGCTGGTAGCTGACGGCGGCCCGGTCGTTCCTTTCGGCGTCCACGAACCGGCCGCCCAGGAGAACCAGGCGCCCAATGCGCTGCGCATCTGTCAGCTCCACGCTGTGGACCAGGGTCGCATAGGCCGTCTCCAGATCGCCGTTGGCCAGGGCGGCGTCGACGGTATCCAGCTCGGATGCCCCGGCCAGGGGATAGAGTGCCAGATCGGCCGCCACCTCGTCCGCCTGGCAGACGGCAATCGGATCTTGCCAGGCTGAAGTCGGGGTCGCCCGTCTTTGCGACAGGAAATAGACAGCCGCCACGGTTGCCACTATCAAGAGCAGGAGAGCTACGCCTGCCAGAAGAATCAAAACCTTCCTGTTTCGACGAGAGCGCATCCAACCTCCGGTTTGGCGCTATTATAGCAGACAATGCTCTCTTTGTCTACTCGGCGGCGAAACGCACAATGGTCGCCGCCGCCCGAAGCTCGGCCAGCCAGCGCTCGAAGGCCGCCTGCTGCAACTCGATCTGCATGTCGGGCGGGAGGGGTCGCGCCGCCTCCCGCTCCACCAACTGGATCAGGTGGTAGCCCTCGCCCAGGGGCAGAACGTCACTCACTTCGCCAGGCTGCAGGGCAAAGGCTACGTTTTCCAGCTCGGGGGCCACCATGCCCCGCGGGAACCAGCCCAGGTCCCCGCCGTTTTCGCGCGTTGCCAGGTCGGTCGAGCGTTCCCGGGCCAGCGATGCGAAATCGGCGCCCTGCTGCAACGGGGCGAGGATCTCCCGCGCCGCCTCCTCGCTCTCCACCTGGATGTGCCGGGCGTGGACCTGTTCCGCCTCGGTTTGCAGGCCGCCCGTCACCGCCTCCATGGCGCGCTGGGAGATCATCGATTGGCGCAGCATCTCCTGATAGTCCTCGCGGGTCTGGCCCGTGGCTTCCAGCCATTCGTTAAAGGCTGCCTGCCCGCCCCCGGCCTCGATGTCGGCCTCGACCTGCCGGTCCAGCTCTTCGTCGCTCACCTGGATGCCCAGGGCGGCGGCTCCCTGTTGGATGAGAGCGCCGTCGATGAGCCCTTCCAGGACTTCGTCGCGCGCCTGGGCCGGATCGAGACCCTGGTCGGCCAGGGCCTGCTCGTACTGGGCCACGCGCCGCTCATAGTCGGTCAAGAAAATGTACTGGCCGTTCACCTGGGCCGCCAGCGGAGCGGGCGGCGTGGGTGTCGGCGTTACGGTGGGCGTCGCCGTGGCCGTGGGGATGACGGTCGGCTCCTCCGTCGTGCTCTGCATGGCGACGGTGGAAGCCACCTCTGCCGGCGCCCCGCCCGATGGAGTGGGGCGCGCCCCTTCTCCGTTGCAGGCTGCCAACAGCGCGCCAAGGGCCAAAAGACAACAGGCCAGCAGCGGTCCTGTGCCTCTTCCCTTTGTTCCTGGTCTGCCCGCCTGCCCGGTTTGGCCCGAAGGCAGGCGCACTCTACCCCTTGTGCTTGCTCGAATAGTATACACAATATCTAGTATCATTTTACCACACTTTAGGATTTTGTCAACAGCCAGGCAACGTCCATTATAACCCTGATTCATGGATCGTGCAAACCGGGCGGGTGCAAACAGAGATGGGGGACCGCAACTGTGCCTGCGCGGGGCCGGCAGAACGGGCCGGCCTCGCGCAGGCACAGGTTGGTGGATGAGGAGACGGCTTTGGCCGGGCGGGGGCTAGGGCTCCACGCCCAGGGCCTTGGCCAGTTCTGCCCGCTTGAAATCGATGATGATCTGGCCGTCAATGTCAAAGACCGGCGAGATGAGGGGGCCTCCCGTCCATTCCTTCACACGGGCTTCGGCCTCGGGCTCGGCGCGGACATTGACCTCGGTGTAGGGCACGCCGTGGCGCTCCAGGAAACGCCGGGCCAGGCGGCAGTCGATGCAGCCGGGGCGACAGTAGAGGATCACCGACCGGCCGTTGCCCTCCGCCGCGGGCGCCTGGGGAGCCGCTTCGGGCTCCGCAGGCCTGGCCCGGGTGAATGCCTCGACGGGGATCCGCCCTTCGGGCTCCAGCTCGCGCAGGATCCGAAAGACCTCGGCGTTGTCCGGCTGGTCGTCGATGTCGTGGACGTCCACGTAGCGCACGATGCCCTCCTTGTCCACGACAAAGAGGGCGCGCTCCGAGCGGCCATCCTGCTCGCGAAAGACGCCGTAGCGCTGCGCCACCTCGCCATGGGGCCAGAAGTCGCTGAGCAGGGGATAGCTGATCCCTTCCAGGCTCTCGGCCCAGGCCTTCAGGCAGGGCACGTGATCGACGCTGATACCCAGTACCTGGGTATTATAGCCTTCGAACGCGGGAAGAACTTCCTCGTACGAAGGCATCTGGTTCGTTCAGACGGGCGTCCAGGCCAGGGGAAAGAACGCGATGAGCACGTGATGCCGGCCCCGGTACTCACTGAGCCGGATTGTGTCATCCATGTGGCTTTGCAGCTCGAAATCGGGCGCTTCCATCCCCACTTGAATCACCATAGGGAAACCTCCGGGCTTGCTAATCGCGCAATCATAGCACAGCAGGGCACGGCTGTCAATATGGCCGTGACTGCAATTCGTAACGATAGACCGTCACCCGGGTGAACTCGGCCGCCCGGGTGCGGGTAGCGTGCTCTTCCAGCCAGGCCTGGACCAACCCTCTTTGGTCCCACAGGCTCACCTCGCTGGCAACGAGCCATACTGTGGGGCTGCCCGCGGTCATCTCGGCCATGCGGGCGGCCACGTCCCCGGGCTCCATGCCGCCGTTGGTGTAGAGGCCTTCCGCCCAGCGATAGCCCCCCGTGCCCCCGGCCACGGCTAGCGGCAGGAAGAGGCGAAAGCGTCCCTCTCCCCGGGGCGCGGCCGCGCCGGCCGGGCCGTCGTCGGCCCCGGGCAAAAGCTCGGGCCGCGCCATGTAATAGTCGAAGGAGTGGCGGCCGTAGGGAATCTGGAACAGGAGCAGGTCGTCCGGGGCCGCGTTCTGGCGCAGATAGGCCGTCGCCCCGCGAAAGTCGGTCTTGAGGGGCGTGCGCGCCTGGAGCCACAGCCCCCGGGCGTTGAGGGCCAGGATGGCCAGCGCCAGGGCAACGCCCAGCAGACGCGAACGGTGGGCGGCGGCCAGGAGCCCTGCCGCCAGGAGCAACAGGTAGGCGGGCAGGATAAAGACGAGATAGCGCGCCGTGTAGATGGGCCGCAGCAGGGTGATGGCAAAAAAGGCGACGACGGGCACCAGCAGCCAGCTCAACAGCATGGCCCAACTCTGCCGCCAGGCCAGGAGCCCGGAGAGGAGCAGCGCCAGCACAAAGACGGCCAGGGCCCAGGGCGCCGCCTCCTGGACCACGCCCAGGCTGTAGCCGGCCAGGAGGGAGAGGGCCATTTCGTTCAAGGGTACAAAGGCGTAGCCGGTCTCTGCCCGCCGGGTCAGCAGCGGGAGCTGCCAGGCCAGCAGCGGCAGGTAGGGCAAAGTCAGGGCCGCGAGGCTGGCCAGCCCGGCCCGCCACCGCGCACGGCGCACGCTGGCGTCGTGGAGCAAAAAGACGAGCACCTGCACGGGCACGATGAGGGCGGCCACCAGGTGGACGTAGAACGCGGCGCTGGTGGCCGCGACGGCGACGAGCCAGCGCTGCCAGCCGCCGTGGCGCAGGGCGGCCAGGTAGCGCTCCATGGCCCACAGGACCAGGACGACCACCAGGGTGTACATCTTGCCTTCCTGCCCGTACCAGGCCAGGTAGGGCGACGTGGCTGCCAGGAGCGCCGCCAGGCTGCCCAGGGCCGGCCGCGCTTCCGCCCCCGGCAAGCGCCGGGCCAGGCGCGCCACGAGGGGCACGGCCAGGACGCCCATGGCCGTCGAGAAGAAACGGAGGGCGAACTCGCCCGAGCCGGCCACGGCCAACCAGGGGCGCAGCAGGAGGTAATACAGGGGGCCGTTCTCGCCCGGGGTGGCAAAGGTGGACAGGACCTCGCCCATGGGCCGCAAAGCGAAACGCACGGCGTCCACTTCGTCGCGCCACAGGCTCTGGGCGTCGAGGCCGGCGACGCGCAGGCCAAAGGCGAGGAGGACAAGGGCTGCCAGGAACCAGGCTTCCCCGGTGCCGGCCCTGGCCCGCAGGGTGGAGATGCCCGCGGGCGAGGCGTCGTCCCCGCCGGCCTGAGAAGCAACAGCGCGGGAGCCTGTGTCCAGGAGCGCCCGCGCCGTTAAGGAAGGCAGAGGTGTTTCCAACGTCTATTCCGATAGGCCGCGCCTGCGCCGGGACGCTATCCAGACCGCGGCGAACGCGATGAGAATGCCGACCATGACCACCGCGCCGCAGCACAGCCAGATGTACGATAGGCCGAGGGCCACCGAGTCAAAGAGCATGCCCCACTCGAACTCCAGCTCGGATTCGCCCGTGGCGTAACGTCCCCGGGCCTCGCCCTCTTCACCCGCCGGCTCCGGGGTCCACGTGGCGGTGGCCGCAGGCTCGGTCGCCGTGGGCTCGGGGCTGGGCGTATCGGTGGCGGTCGGCTCCTGGGTCGCCGTGGGCTCCAGGGTGGCCGTGGGTGGCAGCTCTACCGTGGCTTCTACAGTGATGGCTTCTGAGGGCTCCGGGCTGGACAAAGTGGGTGGCTCGTCGGTGGGAGCGGTCGTGGGCGGCGCCGCGGTGGGCGGCGACTGGAACAGACCCGTCGTGGCGGCCAGGTCGGCCTGCCAGAAGACGGCGACCAACAGCAGGGCCGCCAGCACCCAGGGGCAGAGCTTGAGAAGCGCCCCCAGCTCGCGTCGTAGCTGTCGAATCGCCCTTGATTTCCTCGTCGGTCGAACCATACAATCCTCTCCTAATGAGTGCGGGAGCGGCGCGTATTATAGCAGACGTGCCCTTCTTTTGCCAATCTGGCCCGTGGCGCGACATCCCACGCTACGAAATGGAAATGCCAGGCACGGGCAACCGGTGCCTGGCACATGGTCCAGCGGGAGCGAACACGACCGGAGGCAAAACGTTGCCTCCGGCTCGCCCCATCGCTGCAAATATGGCTTAGAACGGGGCAACCTTACCGGCCAGAAGCAGGATCACGCAGCCAAAGATCACCACGTTGATCAGGATCAATACGGCGATCACCAGCCAGTGACGGATATCCAGAGACTCGAACATGATCTCCTCCCTATGGCGCTGCCGATAGCATACTCTGAAACGGAGAAAAAGTCAAGCAGCGCCGCGCAGGGTCACGTCGCCCGCCAGCACTGTCTCCAGCCGCCCGTCGGCCCGGCGCACCAGCAGGGCACCGTCGGGGTTGACGCCCTCGGCCCTGCCCGTGAACGTCGAGCCGGCGCCCGACACGGTCACCTCCCGGCCCAGGGTGACGAGCCTGACCGCCCATTCCTCGTGGGGCGAATGCCCCGCCGCCAGGGCGAGCATGCGGCGCTCCACGGCGCGCAAGAAGGCCTGAAGCAAAGGCAGGCGGGGAACGGACATGCCCAGGAGCTGGGCCAGGCTGGTAGCCGGCTGCATCAGGTCCTTGGGCAGCTCGCCGGGCTCCACGTTGACGTTCAGACCGATGCCTACCACGGCGTAGGCCACGGCCTGGTCGCGCAGCTCGAGCTCGGCCAGAATGCCGCCCAGCTTGGCGCCGCCGGCCACCACGTCGTTGGGCCATTTCAGCCCGACGGCCAGACCCGTCGTCGCCTCCACCGCCTCGACGATGGCCAGGCCGCAGATCATGGTCAGCCGCTGAGACTGCGCCGGGGCCAACGTGGGGCGAAAAACGAGGGAGAGGAGCAGGCTGCTCCCCGGGGGTGCCTCCCAGCGCCGTCCCAGCCGGCCGCGGCCGGCCGCCTGGTGCTCGGCGAGGACCAGCGTGCCTTCCGGCGCGCCCTTTCGTGCCAGGCGCCGCGCCTCGTCGTTGGTCGAGCCGAGCTCGGGCCAGACGTGCACCTCCTGGCCGACGAACGCCGTCCCCAACCCGGCGCGAATGCTCGCCGCCGTCAGGCTGTCCATGTGCTAACCCCGGCTGTTGGCTTCCTCGACCCGATAACTGGAGGTGATGGCGGCCGTCTTGCCCAGCATCGCCGACGCCGAGCAATACTTGTCCTTGGAGAGGCGAATGGCGTCACGCACCGCCTTGTCCGAGACATCGTGGCCACAGACGATGTACTCCAGGTGGATGTCGGTGTACACCCGCGGTGGGTTTTCGGCCCGCTCGCCCCGGACATGTACTTCTACGCGGGTGATGAACTGGCGCTTCTTGTGCAGGATCTCGAGGACGTCGGCAGCGGTGCAGCCCGCCAACCCCATCAGCAGCAGCTCCATGGGCGAGGGTCCGGTCTTGAGCCCGCTGCCGTCCACGACGATGGCGTGGCCCGAGGAGGCCACGCCCACGAATCGCCTGTCTTCCACCCAGGTAACGCTGGCTTCGACGGTCATGCTTCCTCCCCGACAGCAGGCCGGCCGGCGCCCTCCTGGGCCGCGACCCGCTCCTTTGCCCTGAGGGCCAGCAGCACGTCCTCCGCCCGCACCGGCAGGTGGTGGAACCACAGCCCCGTGGCATCGTGGATGGCGTCCAGGATGGCCGGCGGCAGGACCAACATCGGCATCTCGCCCAGCCCGCGGACGCCGTAGGGCCCCTGTGGGTCGGCGATCTCCAGGACCAGGGGCTGGATCTCGGGCATGTCGTGCACCGTCGGGATGAGATAGTCCGCCAGACTCCGGGTGCGCAGCCGGCCGTTCTCCGAGCGGAAATCCTCCAGCAGGGTCCAGCCGACGGCCTGGGCGATGGCGCCCTCGATCTGGCCCTCGACGTGGAGGGGATTGAGGGCCTTGCCCACGTCGTGGGCGGCCCACACCCGCGTCAGGTGGACCTCGCCGGTCTCGGTGTCCACCTCTACCTCGGCGATCTGGGTGCCGTAGCCATAGGTCACGTGGGGGTCGCAGACGCCCGTCTCCGGGTCGAACATGGTCGTCGGCCGGGGCCGGTAGGTGCGCTCCTCGATGGCGGGCCGGTGGCCGGCCTCCCAGGCTTCCAGGGCCGCCTCGCAGGCCAGCTTGACGGCGTTGCCGGCCATGAATGACAGGCGCGAGGCGCTGCAACTGCCCGCCTCCGGCACCTCCGACGTGTCCTCGTTGACCACCCGCACCTGCTCGTAGGCAACGCCCAGGGTTTCGGCGGCCACCTGGCCCACGACCGTCAGCACCCCCTGGCCCACCTCCGAGACACCGGTCTTGACGACGGCCTGCTCGATCTGGTCCTCGCCGTATAGCTCGCAGCGCGCCGATGACTTCTCGGGGAAGCCAAAGCTGTAGCAGACGTTCTTGAAGCCGGCGGCGACGCCGATGCCCCGCAGCCGGCCCTCGGCCGGGGCGTCCCCGGGCTGGGGCTTGCCGTCCTCGGTCCAGCCTGCCACCTCGGCGGCATGCAGCAGCGTTTCGCGCACCGAAACGCCCGCCGGGGCGACACTCTGCGTGGCAAGGATGGAGCCTTCGTGGAGGGCATTCTTGAGGCGCAGGACCACCGGGTCCATGCCCAGGGCATCGGCCAGGCGGGCCATCTGCATCTCGGCGCCAAAGGTGGCCTGCAGCGAGCCAAAGCCGCGAAAGGCCCCGCACACGATGTTGTTGGTAAAGACGTTGTAGCCGTCCACCTTGACGTTGGGCACGTCGTAGGGGCCGGTGGCCACGCTCACGGCGTTGTTCAGCACGGCCGAGCTGGACGAGCTATAGGCCCCGATGTCGGCGATGAGGTTCGCCTCCACGGCCAGCAGCCGGCCCTCTCGCGTGGCCGCCGAGCGAAAATGCATGTAATAAGGATGGCGCTTGTGGTGGCCGCGGAACGACTCTTTGCGGTCCCAGACCACCTTGACGGGCCGGCGGATGCCCCTCCTGTCCAGGCAGTAGGCGGCCAGGGCCAGGAGGTGCTGCACCGACATGTCCTCGCGCCCGCCAAAGGCTCCGCCCGCGGGAGCATAGATGACCCGCACCTGCTCCAGGGGCAGGTCGAGCATGTGAGCGATCTGGTGCTGGTCGTCGTGGGACCACTGCCCGGTGGCGTGGACCGCCACTCGTCCCTCGTCGTCGATAAAGCCGATGCCCGCCTCGGGCTGCAGGTAGGCGTGCTCCTGGTAGGGTGTATAATAGTCCGATTCGACGATCACCACGTCGTCTCGGGCAAAGACGGCTTCCACGTCGCCCTTGCGGATGCGCTGGTGGCTCTGCACGTTGTCCGGCCAGCGGTCGTGGATGGTCGCCGCGCCCGGTTTCATGGCCTCCCGCGGATCGGTCAGCGCGGGTAGGTCCTCGTACTCGACGCGCACCAGGTCCCTGGCCCGGGCCGCCGCCCGGCGGTTCTCGGCGATGATGAGCGCCACACGGTCAAAGATGGATCGCACCCTGTCGCCGGAGAGGGCCGGCTGGTCGGGATAGATCAACCCGTACTCGTTGACCGGGACGTCGCGGTGGGTCAGGACGGCAACGACGCCCGGCACCTGCTCCGCCTCGGTGGTATCGATGGCCAGGATGCGGGCGTGGACGCGGTCGGAAAACAGGACCTTCATGCACAGGGCCCTGTCCATCTCCAGGTCGCCCGGAAAACGCGTGTGCCCGGTTGCCTTGCCCGCCGCGTCGGGCCTCTGCATCCGCTGGCCGATGACCTTTTCCTTCATCTTTGCTCCCCTGCTGGAATCCTGCAACTACTGCCGGCCATTATAACCGCGATGTGCCGGTTTGACAAAAAACAAGCCGCCAGATATAATGGTGAACAATTCGGCCAAACTTGTCCGATTCGGCAGGCATCCGGGGCCTGGCAGCCCGTGCCGGGGACGCCCCACGAAAGGAAGACCGATGGAGATCAGTAGACGGACCGACTATGGCGTCAGACTCATCCTCGACCTTGCGGGTCTGCCTGACGGAGAGCGCGCATCGACGCAAGAGATAGCCGAGCGACAGGACATTCCGGCGCCGTTCCTGGCCAAGATCATTTCCCAGCTCTCCCTATCGGGGCTGGTGAACACCCATCGCGGCGCCGGAGGAGGTGTCAGGCTGGCGCGCCCCGCCTCCGAGATCAACCTGCTCCAGGTCATCGAAGCGCTGGACGGCCCTGTGCGGCTGAATCGCTGCGTCCTCGACCCCGGGGTATGCCCCCGGGATCAGACCTGCCCCGTGCACCGGGTGTGGGTCCGGGCCCAGGATCACCTGGTGGCGGCGCTGAACGATACCACCTTTGACGTCCTCGCCAGCGAAGCGGACGGGACGGCAAAGCCGCAGGACTGAGAACTTGAAACTTGCCCGCAATCTAAGACTCTCTCTGTACCAGCTCTGGCTTGGCGGTGTGTCGGTGCTGATGCTCGGCACTCTCAACCGCATTTTACGCGTGGAGATGGGCCTGAACCTGGCCCTCATCGGCCTCCTCCTGGGCGGTGCCCACTACATGGCCGCACTGGTTTCCATCCCCATCGGCCACCGCTCCGATACGCACCCGTACCGGGGCTATCACCGCTTGCCCTATATCCTGGCGGGCACGGCCCTGGCCCTGGTCACCGTGGTGACCGCTCCTTTCGTAGCCCTCTGGGTGGCTCAGGATCCTTCCCTCGGGCGCCTGGCGCTGGCCTTTGCCTTCTTTTTCGTGGAAGGCCTGGGCATCAACGTGGGGGCCACCACGTACCTGGCGCTGGTGACCGACGAAACCGGCGAGGAAGAGCGAGGCCGGGTGGTGAGCATCATCTGGACGATGATGATGATTGGCATCCTGGCCGCCGCGCTGGGCGGCGCCGCCTTCCTGGAGACCTATACCTTTTCGCGGCTGGTGGCCCTGTTCGCCATCACCGCAGCGGCCGGGGTCGTCATGATGATCCTGGCCGTGTGGAGGCTGGAGCGCCGGCGGACCGTGCCCCTGGCGGCCGGCAAGCACCCTTTGCGCGCGGCACTCCTGATCCTGAGGCGGAGCCGGCAGACGCGCCTCTTTTTCACATTCATGCTGCTGGGCCTCTTTTTCCACTTCTTGCAGGACGTGATCCTGGAACCCTTTGGCGGCGAGGTTCTGGGCCTGGGCGTCCGCCAGACCACGCTGTTTAACGCCTACAACATGGTGGGCGTCATCACCGGCCTGCTCGTGGGTGGGGCGTGGGCCATTCCCCGCTTTGGCAAGAAGCGGGTCACCGCCCTGGGCAACGCCATCAGCATCGTAGCCTTTGCCCTCCTGGTGGCCATTGCCCTGCGGCGCGAGCCCGGGCCGGTGCCCATCGCCATCGCCCTCGTGGGGCTGGGGACCGGCGCCTTTACCGTGGGCGGGGTATCGCTGATGATGGACCTGACGGTCAGCGGGCAGGCCGGGCTGTTCGTCGGGGCGTGGACCCTGGCCCAGGCCCTGGCCAAGTTTGGGTCTTCGGTGCTGAGCGGCGGCATTCACGATCTGGTGCTGCGCGCGGGGGGCAGCAGCCACCTGGCCTACGCGTCCATCTTTGGCATCGAGGGGTTGGGCATGCTCGTGGCTACGGCTCTGCTCTTTTACCTGAACGTGGGGACCTTTCGGCGCGAGGTCGCCGACCTGCGCCAGGCACTGGAGTACTCTATCGGCTGACCCATACGTCAGCGTATGCGCCCGTAGCGCCGGCCCACGATCTCCTGGCCGCGGGGTGCCAGGATGAAGGCTAGCAGTTGGTCCACGGCGGCGGGCGGCGGGCTGGTGGTGACCAGCCACAACTCCCGGGTGAGGGCGTAGGTGGCCTGGGCCGCGTTCTGGGGCGACGGCAGCTCGCCTTCCACCTTGAGGACCTTGACCTCGGGGGTGACGTTGCCCAGGGCCAGGTAGCCGATGGCGCCCGGGTTGGCGGCCACGGCGGCCCGGACGGCCTCGGGCGAGGGCGCCAACAGCGCCCGGGGCGTCACTCGCCTGTCCTCCATGACCAGGTCCTCGAACGCCGCCCGGGCGCCCGAGCCCTCCTCGCGGCTGACGGGCAGCACCTCGCGTGGGGCCAGCCCCAACGCTTCCCAGTCGTAGATGCGCCCGCTGTAGAGATCCTGAAGCTGCAAGAGGCCCACGCCCTCCAGTGGGTTGTCGGGATGGACGACGATGGCCAGCCCATCGCGGGCGATGCCCGTCGCCCGCCAGCGGGGGCGCGGAGGCGTGCCGCCCGGCAGCCACGACACGAGAGCCACGTCGATCTCGCCCTCCTCCAGGGCCTGCAGCCCAAAGGCCGTTCCCGGCCCGGAGACCTCGATCCGGACGCCCGGCGCCTGCTCCTCAAAGGCCGCCGCCAGCTCGGCCAGGAGAGGGGCCATGGACGCCGAGCCGCTGGCCTCCAGGAGCATCGGCTGGCTCGTGGCCACGGGCTCGCCGCAGGCGGCCAGCACGACGAGCAGGCTAAGTAGCCCTGGCAATAGAGTCAGCCGGCGGTGCATACGAGTCCCCGGCCGTTCCCTAGCGGAAAAGAGACACGAGAAGAAAAAAGATGCCGGCCAGCGCACAGTAGACCGCAAAGGGATAGAGCCGGCCGCGCTGTAGGTAACGCAAGAGCGTCCAGATACAGACGTAGCCGCTGACGGCCGCTGCCACGAACCCGGCGGCCAGGAGCGAGACCTGGGCCTCGGCATTGGGCATGGCGAACAGGTCCAGGAGTTGAAACAGCCCCGCCCCAAAGATGATGGGCGTGCCCAGCAAGAAGCTAAATCGCGCCGCCTCTGTCCTCTCCAGCCCGCGCCATAGGCCGGCGCTGATGGTCGCGCCGGATCGCGAGATGCCGGGGGCGATGGCCGCCGCCTGGCTGAGGCCGATGGTCAGCGCATCCTGCCAGCGCAGGTCGCGGGCCTCCCGCACCTGGCGGGCCATCCGTTCGCTGGCAGCCAGCAGGGCCGCCGTGACCAGCAAAAAGATGCTCACCCAGACCGGCTCGGAAAAGAGGCTCTCGAAAAAGTCCTCCAGGCAGTACCCGATCAACGCTGCCGGCACGCTGCCCAGGACCAGGAGCCACAGCAGCCGCGAGCGGGGATCGCTCCAATCCCGCCGCAACAAGCCGCGCAGCCCGGTGCTGATGATCATCCACCAGTCCTTCCAGAAGTAGGCCACCACGGCCAGCAGCGTGCCCCAGTGGACGATGGTGTCGAACACCAGGCCCGACGCCGGCCAGCCGAGCAGCCAGGGCACGAGGACCAGGTGCCCGGAGCTGGAGATGGGAACAAACTCGGTAGCGCCCTGCAGAATACCCAACACGATCGCTTGTAAAATGTCCATTCTTCCTCGATGGTCAAGACTGTTGACCCTATGGCGCCGGCCTGGCGCCTACTTCTGCCCCATGATGGGATAGCCGGCCAGGAACTCGTCCTTGAAAGCAGCCAAGCTGTCGGAGGCAATGGCTGCGCGGACGTCGCGCATGAGCTCCAGCATAAAGTGCACGTTGTGAATGGTGGCCAGGCGGCTGGCCAGGATCTCTTCGGCCTTGAACAGGTGCCGCAGGTAGGCCCTGGAGAAGTGGCGGCAGGTGTAGCAGGCGCAACCCGCCTCCACTGGCGAGGCGTCGCGCTCGAACCTGGCGTTGCGCATGTTGATGCGCCCCTGCCGCGTCAGGAGGGCGGCGTTGCGGGCCAGGCGGGTGGGTAGCACGCAGTCGAACAGGTCCACGCCCCGGGCCACACCCTCCAGCACGTCCTCCGGCGCGCCCACGCCCATGAGGTAGCGAGGCTTGTCGGCGGGCAGGTAGGGCAGCGTCTCCTCCAGCGTGGCATACATCTCGGCCTTGGTCTCCCCCACACTCAGGCCGCCAATGGCGTAACCGGGAAAGTCCAGGCCCACGAGGAATCGGGCGCTCTGCTGGCGCAGATCGGAGAAGATGCCGCCCTGGACGATGCCAAAGAGGGCCTGGTCGGGCCGGGAGTGGGCCGCCCGGCAGCGCTCAGCCCAGGCGTGGGTGCGGGCCAGGGCCTCCTCGTTGTAGGCCCGGTCGCGGGGCTCGGCGCACTCGTCCAGGCACATGATAATGTCGGCGCCCAGCTTTTCCTCGACGTCGATGACCAGCTCGGGCGTGAAGAGGTGCGACGAGCCGTCGATGTGCGAGCGAAAGAGGACCCCCTCGTCGCTTACCTGGCGGGTGGGCGCCAGGCTGAAAACCTGGTAGCCGCCCGAATCGGTGAGGATCGGCCCATCCCATCCCATGAAGCCGTGCAGTCCGCCCATCTCGGCCACCAGGTCGGCGCCGGGGCGCAGGTAGAGGTGGTAGGTATTGGCCAGGATCAGCTCCGCGCCCAGCTCGTGCAAGTCGCGCGGATCCAGGGTCTTGACGGTGGCCTGGGTGCCCACGGGGGCAAAGGCCGGTGTGGCGATCTCACCGTGGGGTGTGACCATGCGCCCCAGGCGTCCTTCGGTTCCTGCGTCGGTGTCGAACAGCGTGAATTCCAGGCTCATGCGACCCATTATACTCGAAAGCCGGCTCTGCCCAAAGTGAGGGCGTGGGCGGGACCGGCCGCTCCCCCTTCCCATATCGGGAAGGGGGTTGGGGGGTTAGGTTCCAGCAGCGTGAACACAGTTGGCATTTCGGGCGTTTTCGTGTATGATGTGGCTCGTCCGGATGTAGACACGGCCCGTCGCGTTCCCCGGTGAAAATACATTCTGGGAGGGAATTCTTTGTCTCTGGCAGCCGCGCCGCGGCCTCACGATCTGAAAACCATTGTAACCGGCAACCGCCTGGTCGGCGTATGGCGGCTCATGCGTGGCCATCGGGCTACGTACGCCTGGGCCAATCTGAGCCTGGGCGTAGCGGCCATTGCCCGCGTCGGCAGCTACCTGCTCCTGGGCCACTTTGTAGACACGGTCCTGGGCAACGAGGCGGCGAGGGGCAGCCTGCCTCTCCTGGCGTTGGGCTTTATCCTCCTGGCGGTCGTGCAGGGCGCCTCGACCTTTGTCAGCGGCAAGCTGGCCGCCCAGACGGCCGAGGGCGTGGTGCGCGGCCTGCGCAACTACCTGTACGATCACATCCAGCGCCTGCCCTTCAGCTACCACGACCAGACGCCCACGGGCGAGCTGATCCAGCGCAGCACGTCCGACGTCGATGCCCTGCGTCGTTTCTTTGCCGACCAGGCCATCGGCGTGGGGCGCATCCTGCTGCTTTTCGTCGTCAATTTCGCCGTGTTGCTGGCCCTGAACGTCCGCCTGGCGCTCCTGTCCATCATTGCCGTGCCGATCATCGTCGTCACGTCGGCCATCTTTTTCCGGAAGGTGTCGCAGGCGTACGAGCGGTTCCAGGAGCAGGATGCCGTCCTGTCGACCACGCTGCAGGAGAACCTGACCGGCGTGCGGGTGGTCAAGGCCTTTGCCCGCCAGCAATACGAGCAGGACAAATTCGAGGTGGACAACTGGGAAAAGTACCTGCGGGGCCGCCGCCTCCTGACCATGCACGCCTCGTTCTGGCCGCTGTCCGACATTGTCTGCGGCGTGCAGATGCTGGGCGGCTTTGTGGCGGGCGCTCTCATGACCATCGATGGGACCATCACCGTTGGTGATTACCTGGTATATGCCGGCCTCGTCCAGTGGATCATCTGGCCCATGCGCAACCTGGGGCGCTTTATCGTGCAGATGTCCACCGGCCTGGTCTCCTTCGGACGTGTTGTGGAGGTCATCCGCCAGGACCGTGAGGCCCTGGACGAGGGCGCGATCCAGCCCAACGGCTCCCTGGATGGCGCCGTCGAGTTCCGCGACGTTGCCTTTGGCTATCCCGACGCCGGACCGTCGGGACGGTGCGAGGGCGACGAGCGGGTGCTGCACGACATCAGCTTTCGGGCCGAGCCGGGCCAGGCCATCGCCCTGCTGGGCCCCACGGGCTCGGGCAAGACGACGCTGGTCAACCTCCTGCCCCGCTTTTACGAATACAACAGCGGCAGCCTGACCCTGGACGGTCACGAGCTCAAGGAGCTACCCAGGCACTACCTGCGGCAGCAGATCGGCATCGTGGAACAGGAGCCGTTTCTCTTCTCGCGCTCGATACGCGAGAACATTACCTATGGCGTGGACCGCGCGGTCTCGGACGACGAGGTCGAGGCAGCGGCACGCGCGGCGGCCATCCACGAATCGATCCTCACCTTCCCCGAGGGTTATAACACCCTCGTGGGCGAGAAGGGGGTCACACTATCGGGCGGCCAGAAGCAGCGGGTGGCCATCGCCCGCACGTTGTTGAAGGATCCTTGCATCCTCATCCTGGACGACTCGACCTCGTCGGTAGACACCGAGACCGAGGCCGAGATTCGCGAGGCCCTGGAGCGCCTGATGCGCGGTCGCACGACGTTCATCATTGCCCATCGCATCCAGAGCCTGATAAACGCCGACCTGATCCTGGTCCTGGAGCACGGCCGCGTGGTGCAGCGCGGTACGCACGAGGAGCTCATGGCCCAGGAAGGCATCTACCGCCGCATATATGACATGCAGGCGCGCATCGAGGTCGAGCTGGAGCAAGAGCTTTCCGGCATCGATGCGCCGGAGCAGGAGTCGGTTGCGGCCTCGGGGTCGTAGGCAGTAGGCTTCGTCCGAACGCCGCTGCCCCTGGTGGCCCGTAGCCTGGCAGGGATTCGGCAATCCCGTCGCGCAGAATCGAGCTTGTCACATGGTAGAAGATTTCGAGATTGAGGAAGAAGAATTCACGAGCCAGTTCAACGGCCGGACGTTCCTGCGCATCCTGGCGCAGACACGGCCGCACTGGCGCTGGGTCGTCGGCTTCTTGGTGACCGTTGCGGCCGTGTCGGCCATGGACTCGTACTTTACTTTCCTCAGCAAGAGGATCGTGGACGAGGGCATCCTGGCCGGGAATCGCGCCGCCCTCGTCGATATCGTGACGATCTATGGCGCGCTGATCCTGGTGCAGGCCATCGGCGTGTTCGGTTTCATCTATCTGACAGGCGTGCTGGGCGAGCGCGTGCGCTACGACCTCCGAAAAAAGATGTTCGAGCATCTCCAGGAGCTGTCCTTCTCCTACTTTGACCGCACGCCGGTGGGCTGGATCATGGCCCGCGTCAACTCTGACTCGGACCGCATCGCCGAGCTGGTGACCTGGGGGCTCCTGGACATGACCTGGGGCATCATGAACATCATCACGGCGGTCATCTTTATGCTCATGATCAACTGGAAGCTGGCCCTCCTGGTGTTGCTGGTGATCCCGGTTCTGATCGTCGTCGCCGTCCAGTTCAAGAAGTGGATCCTGGTCGAGTTCCGGCAGGTGCGCAAGATCAACAGCAAGATCACGGGCGCCTACAACGAGAACATCAACGGCGTGCGCGTGGTCAAGGCCCTGGGGCGCGAGGAGCGCAACCTGGGTGACTTTGGCGGGTTGACGGGCGAGATGTACCGCGCCTCCTACCGGGCTGCCTGGCTGTCGGCCCTGTTTCTGCCCGTGGTGCAGATCATCAGCGCCGTAGCCATCGGCGTCATCGTCTGGTATGGGGGTCTGCAGGCCCTGCCCACGGCGGCCGCTGCCCTGGGCATGACCGTGGGCGGCATCCAGGCCTTTGTATCCTACGTGACCTTTATGCTGTGGCCCATCCAGGAGATGGCCCGCGTTTACGCCGAGATGCAGCAGGCCATCGCCTCGGCCGAGCGCGTCTTTTCTCTCATCGACGCCGTCCCGGAGGTGAGGGATCGGCCGGGTGCCGTCGATCCCGGCACGGTCTGGGGCGACATCGAGTTCGACGGCGTGGACTTCTGGTACGAGCCCGACAACCCTGTCCTCAAGGACTTTTACCTGAAGGTGCGGCGGGGAGAGACCATCGCCCTGGTGGGGCCCACGGGGGGCGGCAAGTCGACCATCGTCAACCTGGTTTGCCGCTTCTACGAGCCCAAGCGGGGCGTGATTCGCATCGGGGGGCGGAACTATCGCGACCTGTCGCTCCACGCGATCCAATCGCGCATCGGTGTCGTGCTGCAGACGCCGCACCTGTTTTCCGGCTCGATCCGCGACAACATTCGCTACGGCCGGCTGGAGGCCACGGACCAGGAGGTCGAGGAAGCCGCCCGCCTGGCCGGGGCTCACGAGTTTATCCGCACCCTGGAAGAGGGCTACGACGAGCCCGTCGGCGAAGGCGGCAACCTGCTGTCGGTGGGCCAGAAGCAGCTCATCAGCCTGGCGCGGGCCATCCTGGCCCGGCCCCAGATCTTTGTCATGGATGAGGCGACGAGCTCGGTGGATACCCTGACCGAAGACCTCATCCAG
Organism: Anaerolineaceae bacterium; assembly: GCA_012514775.1. Next base: position 2,538 of record JAAYZQ010000339.1, on the reverse strand, counting down.
CGCGGTATGGAGACGCTGATGCGCGACTGCACCAGTTTTATCATCGCCCACCGCCTGTCGACCAGCAAGCGCGCCGACCGCATCCTGGTCATCGAAAAGGGCCGCATCGCCGAGATGGGCAGCCACGCCGAGCTGCTCCGCCAGCGCGGCCACTACCACCGGCTCTACACACGCCAGTTCCGTCGCCAACTGGAGGAAGAGTACGACCCCTTTGTGCTGCAGAGCCCGGCAACAGCCTGACGGCTTGCAGGAGGAAAAAATGGCTGAAATCAAGAGCGGCCTGTTGCATCTGAACCGGGGGGGCGGCGTCCTCGTCGACCTCGACCGGCTGGGTGACGAGGTCTCGGTGCCGGCGCGCCTGGTGCGCGAGCTGGGCCTGGTGGAGGGGGCGCGCGTGACCGGCCCGGTGCAGGGTGGCGGCCGGCGAGGCCCCGAGTTGGTGGGGGTTGACGCCATCTGTGGCCTGTCGCCCAAGGCCTTTGCCGCCCGCATCCCCTTTGACCGGTTGGTGGCCCTCGATCCCCGAGAGCGGTTCCCGCTGGCGGCCACGGGCGAGCCGGCCATGCGCATCGTGGACCTGGTGGCGCCCATCGGCAAGGGGACCCGCGGGCTCATCGTCTCACCGCCCAAGGCGGGCAAGACCATGCTCCTGGAGCAGGTCGCCCAGGCCGTGCGGGCCACCGACTCCGAGGTGCGCATCGTCGTGCTGCTCATCGACGAGCGGCCCGAGGAGGTGACCTTTTTCCGGCGCGGGCTCGACGCCGAGGTCTTTGCCAGCTCCGCCGACCGCCCCCAGCGGGAGCACGTGGCCCTGGCGGAGCTGATGCTGGCCCACATTCGCGTGGAGCTGGAGTGCGGCCACGACGTGGTGGTCCTCCTCGACAGCCTGACGCGCATGACGCGCACCTTTAACCTACAGGGGCCCGGGCGAGGTGGCGGCCGCTCACTGTCGGGCGGGCTGGAGGCCGGCGCCCTGCAGATCCCGCGCCGCTTCTTTGGCGTGGCCCGCAACGTGGAAAACGGCGGCTCGGTGACCATCCTGGCAACCATCCTGGTGGATACCGGCTCGCGGCTGGACCAGGTGGTCTTTGAGGAATTCAAGGGCACGGGCAACTGCGAGATCCTTCTCGACCGGGCCCTGGCCGAGGCTCGCATCTTTCCCGCCATCAACGTCCGGGGCAGCGGAACGCGCAAGGATGAGCTCCTCTATCCGCCCGACGAGTTTGCCCGCCTCACCAAGCTGCGCCGCGCCCTGGCCGATCGCTCGCCCCGGGACGCGCTGCTCACCCTGCTCCAGCTCATCGAGAAGTATCCGACCAACGAGGAGCTCCTGGGCCAGATCTCGTCGTAGCCGTCCCTGCCGAGGTGAATAAGCCCAACGCCCGGGATCGGTCCTTGCGCCTGGCCCTGTCTCGTGCTATACTTTGTGTCGTTGCGTAGGGCTGGCTTCAGTTGTGTTTGACGAGGGGGTGCAGATGACACACAAGCTCGAGGCTGACGTCGTCGTCGTGGGGGCGGGGACCAGCGGCTGCTACTTGGCGTGGCGCCTGGCCCAGGCGGGCCTGCAGGTCCTCGTCCTGGAAAAGCAATGCCTGGCCGATGGCGGGCAGGCCATCGACATCTTTCACATGGACGAGGTGCGCTTTGACCAGTTCGGGCTGCCCCATCCCGAGGGAGAAGAGCTCATCGGCCACCATCCCACCGGCCTGGCCTGGTCGCCCGATCTCCAGGTGCAGAACCCGGTGCGCTATGCCTTCTATGTCATGCACAAGCCGGCCTTTCACCGGCGGCTGCACGGCTACGTCGCGGAGGCAGGGGCTCAGTTCGTGGAGGAAGTGGAGGTCGTAGAGCCCGTCGTGGAGGACGGCTTTGTGACGGGCGTCCGGGCGCTGCGGCGCGGCGAGCCCCTGGAGGTGCGGGGAGCCATCGTGGCCGATGCCTCGGGCATCGACGGTGTGGTGCGGACCCGCCTGCCGGCCGGACTGGGCGTCGAGACGGATACCATCCGCCCGGACGACACCCTCTTTGTCTGCCTGGAGTTCCGCGAGGACCTGCCCCCCGGCACGCCCCGCGGCCTGAACTTCTATCCCTACCACAAGGCCTTCTGGAACCCCAGCCGCGGCGATGGTGCCATCCTGGGCATCGGCCAGCCGGGCAGCTACCAGTACGCCTGGGAGAGGCATCGCCAGTGGCGCGAGGAGTATTTCGGCGATCCGGGCCGCGTGGTCAAGCGAACTCAGGGGCGGACACCCTACCGCCGCTCGCCCTACTCGCTGGTGGCCAACGGCTTTCTCGTCGTGGGCGACGCCGCCTTTCAGACCAAGCCATTCTCGGGAGAAGGGGTGACGTCGTCGTTCACCGCCTGCCAGATCGCCGCCGATGTCGTGGTCGAGGCGCTGTGCCGGGGCGACGCGAGCCGCGCCGCCCTGTGGCCCTACAACGTCCGCTACTTTCGGGATCAGGGCGCCAGGTTTGCCTCCATGTTTGTCCAGCTCCCCGCCGCCGCCGAGCTGTCGCGGGCCGAGGTGGACTACTTGT
>JAAYZQ010000037.1 GCA_012514775.1 Anaerolineaceae bacterium | reverse complement strand
TTGTATCCAAGTACCAGGCCAAGTACGGGCACATGCCCTCGGAGCAGGCGGGCTATGGCTACGAGGCGCCCTACATCTACAAGCTGGCCATCGAGGAGGGCGCGACGAAAGAGACCCTGCCCGACGTGTTGCACACCATCGAGTACACGGGGCTGACGGGCATGACCAAGTTCGACGAGGTGGGCGATGTGACGGGCAAGGGCCAGGCCATCCTCGTCGTCCAGGACGGCAAGTTCACGAGTTACTAATCCCGGACCTGGGGGATAAGGGGTTGTGGAGGCTAGCCTCCACAACCCCACCCCCTTCGTGCCGGGGTTAGGATGCGGTTGTGATTCAGATTGAGGAACGGAGCGTGGACGACAGATGGCGATACCGATTTTGATGCCCAAGCTGAGCTTTGTCGTCACCCAGGGGACCATCATCGAGTGGCTGAAGCAGCCGGGAGAGATGGTGACCAAGGGCGAGCCGCTGGTGGTCGTCGAGTCGGAAAAGGCGACGGTGGATGTGGAGTCGCCCGGCGAGGGCCTGATGGGCTCCGAGTTGGCGGCGGTGGGCACGACAGTGCCGGTGACGACCACCATTGGCTACCTCCTGGAGCCGGGTGAGGAATGCCCCCGGCTGGACGCGGCCCCGGCGCCACTGGCCGAGGACGGCGCTGCCGCGCCGGCCGCAGCCGCGACGCCCCAGGGCGCTGCGCAAGAGGTGGGCGAGGGGCAGCGGATCAAGGCTTCACCGTCGGCCCGCCGGCTGGCCCAGGAGCATGGCGTCGACCTGGCCGGGTTGTCGGGCAGCGGGCCGGGAGGCCGTATTACCCAGGACGACGTGCAGGCGTACGTCAAGGCCCGGGCCGAGGAGCGCGCCGTGCGCGCGACGCCGGTGGCCCGCAGGTTGGCCGAGTCCCTCCATGTGGACCTCGCCGGGGTCGAAGGCAGCGGTCCCGGGGGCAAGATCACCCAGGACGACGTCAAAGGGGCATCCCGGGCCACACAGGGGCCGGAAACCGGCGCCGGGAACGGGCCGGCGGGCGAGTTGGTGGAGCTGACCACCATCCAGCGCCTCACGGGCGAGCGAATGAGCCTGAGCTTTCACACGGCTCCCCATTTTTACCTGTCGGTGGAAGCCGACATGCGCCAGGCGACGGCCCTGCGCGAAACGCTGCTGCCCGCCGTCGAGGCCAGGGCCGGGGTCCGGCTCTCGCTCACCGACGTGCTGCTGGCCGCCGTGGCCCGGACGCTGGCGGCGCACCCGGCGCTGAACGCTTCGTTCGAAGAGGGCAGGCTGCGCCGGTTCCAGGAGATCAATCCCTGCCTGGCCGTCGATACGCCCCGGGGCCTGACCGTGCCCGTGTTTTACGGCGCCGACAAGCTGTCGCTGGCCGAGATCGCCCGGCGCCGCGTGCAGGTGGTGGACCTGGCGCGGGACAACCGCCTGAGCCCCGAGGATCTGCAGGGGGGTACCTTTACCGTTTCGAACCTGGGCATGTTTGGCATCGACGTTTTCCACGCCATCATCAACCCTCCCCAGGCAGCCATCCTGGCAGTGGGGCGGGTGGCCCGGCGCCCGCGCGCCGTGGGCGAGGCGGTGGAGCTGGTGCCGACCGTGTGGCTGAGCCTGTCGGTGGATCATCGCGTCACCGACGGGGCGGCGGCCGCCCGTTTCATGCAGGACCTCGTGTCCTTGATCGAGAATCCTTACCGGGTGCTGGTGTAGCTGCCCGCCAGGGCCGCCTCGCCGCATCGGGCTAGATGATAGGGAGGAGTAGTCAATGAGCCAGAACAAGGAAAAATACGCCGCGCTCTACCACTCCATGGTTCGCATCCGCCGCTTCGAAGAGACGGCCATCGACGTCTTTTCGGCCGGCAAGATCCCCGGCTTTATCCACTCCTACATCGGGGAGGAAGCCATTGCCGTGGGAGTGTGCGAAGCGCTGGAGCCGGAGGACCAGATCACCGGCACGCACCGCGGCCACGGCCATTGCCTGGCCAAGGGAATGCGCATGGATCGCATGATGGCCGAGCTATACGGCAAGGCCACGGGCTATAACAAGGGCAAGGGCGGCTCGATGCACATCGCCGACTTTCAGTGCGGCGTGTTGGGCTGCAACGGCATCGTCGCCGGCGGCATCGGCCTGGCCACGGGCGCGGCCTGGGGCCACCTCATCAAGGGCGACGGCAAAGTGGTCGCCTGCTTCTTTGGCGACGGGGCCATGAACCGCGGCTCGTTCCACGAGGCGGTCAACATGGCGTCCATCTGGTCGCTGCCCGTAGTGTATGTCGTCGAGGCCAATGGCTGGGGCATCTCGTGCTCCACAGAGTATTCGATAAACCTGGCCGACCTGAGCGAGCGGGCCAAGGCCTACGGCATCCCCGGGGTCAGCGTCGACGGCTACGACGTGTTGGCCGTGTACGAGGCCGCCGGGGCGGCCATTGCCCGGGCGCGGCGGGGCGATGGGCCCAGCATGCTGGTCTGCAACGCGCCGCGCATGCGCGGCCACGAGGAGGGCGATCCCCAGACGTACCGGCCCAAAGAAGACGTGGAAAAGGCCAGGCGCAACGACCCGCTGCCGCGTTTCCGCTCCTATCTCCTCGACCAGCAGATTCTGACCGAGGCCGAGATCCAGGCCATCGCCGAGTCGGTTGAGCACGAAGTGGCGGCGGCCATCCGGTTTGCCGACGAGAGCCCCTATCCCGCACCGGAAGAGGCCTTCGAGGACCTGTTTGTGGAGGAGGTGTGAGAATGCGCGAGATTACGTTTGCCCAGGCCATCAACGAGGCCATGCGCGAGGAGATGAGTCGCGATCCCATGGTCGTCACCCTGGGGGAGGACATCGGGCTCATCGGCGGCAACTTTGGGGTGACCAAGGGCTTGCAGGCCGAATTTGGCAGCGACCGCGTCCGCGACACGCCCATCTCCGAGGACGCCATCGTCGGGCTGTCGCTGGGTGCGGCCCTGGTGGGCGTGCGCCCCGTGGCCGAAATCATGTTCTCCACCTTCCTGGGCTGCTGCATGGAAGAGCTGGTCAACCAGGTGGCGGCCATCCGCTACATGAGCGGCGGGCAGTGTACCGTGCCCCTCGTGGTCCGCACGGCCAACAGCCTGGGGCGCTCGGGCGCGGCGCAACACTCGGGCCGCAACGAGGCGTGGATCATGCACATCCCCGGCATCAAGGTCGCCATCCCGGCCACGCCGTACGACGCCAAAGGCCTGCTCAAGACCGCCATTCGTAGCAACGACCCGGTGCTGTTCTTCGAGCACGCCATCGCCTACTATGGCATCAAGGGGCCGGTGCCCGAAGAGGAGTACACCATTCCCTTTGGCGTGGCCGAGGTCAAGCGCCCGGGG
>JAAYZQ010000338.1 GCA_012514775.1 Anaerolineaceae bacterium | reverse complement strand
TCCATAAACCAGTCGGCCTTTGCGGATCTGTTGCCACAGGCGCGCAACCTGTCGGCGGACAATTTTCTGGTCAAGCCGGTAGAGATCGATCAGTTGCTGGCCGAGGTCGGACGCCTCGTCCATTCGCGATGACTGGCTTGGTGCGTAGCCGCATTTCCTGGAGCCCGGGCAGAGAGATCTGCCCCAATACCGACAAAGGAGACGGTTCATGGAGCACGATTTAAGACTGACGATCTTCTGGATCGTCCATCTGCTGATGCTCGGCCTCTTTGGAGTCGAGATGCTCTTTGTCATCTCGGTCTGGTACAAGGCCAGGGTGCCCGGGGTCCCCGCCACTGCCTCCCGCTGGCGCAAGCTGTGGGCCACCGTCGTTTTTGCCATCCGCCTGATCTTTAGCCGGCGCATCTGGACGCTGCTCAAGGCGCTGGTGGTCGACGGCATGGTTCACCGCCGCTTGTTCCGTACCAGCACACGCCGTTGGGCAGTGCACATCTCGGTCTTTGGCTCCTGGCTTCTCCTGGGTGTCCTCTCGACCATCACCGGCGTGGTGGTCGAGTTCCTGCCCCTCTTTGGCATGAGCCCCGAGCAGGCCGCGTCGCTGCCGCTCATTGGCCACATGTTCCACGCCGACGTCTGGTGGGTGGCCCTCGTCAACGAGCTCCTGGGCCTGATCGTTCTGGCCGGCATGTTGTTCGTCATCTATCGCCGCTTTATCGCCAAGGACCCGCTCGTGAAGGGCATTCCCGCCGACAACTTCATGATCATCTTGTTGGCCATCGTCGCCTTCAGTGGCTTCCCGGCCGAGACCTTTCGCCTGCTGGCCGACTATACGACGGCGGCCGGCGTCTTCCAACCCGATCCCACCATGCTGTCGCCCGAGAAGCTGCCGCCGGTTCTCCACACGGTCTGGGGGCCGGAGTGGGGCTTTCTCGGCTTCTTGTCGGCCAGGATCCTGGGCGGCCTCGGCCTGGCCGCCGGCGCGTGGGCCGTTTTCCACAACGTCTTTTTCTGGCTGCACTTTGTCATCGTCACCGCGCTGCTCTACTACCTGCCCTTCAGCCGGTTCTTCCACGTCATCATGAGCCCGGTGATTGTCGCCTACAACAGCCTGCGAGAACGCGAGATGCGTGGGATCCACACCGGTGCGGAGCGCGAGGCTCCTCAGACGGCCCTGTGAGGAGGGGGCAGCCATGAGCAAAAAAGTTGACCTATCGCACTATACCTTGCGCCAGCTTCTGGAGATGGAAGCCTGCACCCGCTGCGGCGAATGCGTCGCTGCCTGCCCCACCTACGCCGAGTCGGACGAGAACGCCGAGATCCATCCCCAGCGCAAGATCGCCCGGGCGAAGGATTTCTGGAAGGCCGATCACCTGGGCTTTCTCGCCCGGCTGTTCGGCATCAAGCCGGCGACGGACGGGGATCAGGAGGCCCACAGCGACGGCGTCTATCGCTGCACGCTGTGCGGGCGGTGCCACGTCGTCTGCCCCGTCCAGATCGACACCCGCTCCCTGTGGATCTCGATGCGGGAACAGCTCGTCGATTGGGATCTCTATCCGGAGGTTTTCGATGGCCTGCGCGACCGGCTGACCAGCCAGTACAACATCTCGGGCGACGACAACGCGAACCGCCTGGTCTGGACCCAGAACATGGATCACGTCCCCGAGGGTTTGGAAGCCAAGGAAGGCGCCGAAACTGTATATTTCATGGGCTGTGTGGGGGCCATGTATCCCCGCGCCTATGGGATTCCCCAGAGCTTTGCCCAGATCCTGGAGCGCGCCGGAGAGGATTTCACAACCCTGGGCAGTGGCGAGTGGTGCTGCGGCTTTCCGCTGCAGATCGCGGGTATGGGCAAGGACGCCTACGACCTGGCCCGGCACAACGTCGAGGCGGTGCGGGCCATCGGCGCCCGTCGCCTGGTGGCCACCTGCCCCTCCTGCTACCACACCTGGGCGCACGAGTACCCGCGCATGCTGGACGAGCCGTTGGGCTTTGAGGTGTATCACAGCGTGGAGCTCCTGGACGAGATGATCGCCGAGGGCAAGATCAAGCTCCACGGCTTCTCTCAGCCGATCACCTATCACGATCCCTGCGACCTGGGGCGCACCAGTGGCATCTTTGACGCTCCCCGGCGGGTCATCAACGCCATCCCGGGCATCCAGTTCACCGAGATGGAGGATCATGGCGAGCTTTCCCTGTGCTGCGGCGGCGGTGGCGACGTCGAGATGGCCGATGCCAGTGTTACGGCCGCCGTCAGCAAGCGCCGCATCGAGCAGGCGCAGGCCACGGGAGCCCGGGTGGTCGTTTCGGCCTGCCAGCAGTGCAACCGCACCCTGGCCGAAGCGGCGCGCAAGAACAAGATCCGAATGCGAGCCATGGACATCACCGAGGTGGTGTGGCAGGCGATGCAGGAATAGTCGGTTTGGATTCAAACACAGAAAGGAGTCCTAGGAAATGAAGATCGATCAGTACGAGTTCCCCGACGACCTGTTGTACGACAAGGAGCACAACTGGGCCCGTATCGAGGGCGACACGGCCACCATCGGCCTGACGGCCTTTGGCCAGGACCTGGCCGGCGAGATCGTCTATGCCGAGGTGCCGCGCGTCGGCCGCGACCTCGTCCAGGGCGAGCCGTTCATGTCGCTGGAGTCGGGCAAGTGGGTCGGCCGCATCAAGGCCATCGTCAGCGGCAAGATCGCCGAGGCCAACGAAGAGATCGAGTGGGAAAGCGCGATCATCAACGAGGACCCCTACGGCGGCGGTTGGTTTGCCAAGGTCCAGTTGTCGGGTGAGCCTCAGGGGCTGTACAAGGCGAGCGATGCGGAGTTTGCCGATTTCATCGCCGCCGAGCGCACCAAGTACGGCAAGTAGGCGACGGTATCCCATGGAGAGCGTCGGGTGAAGCTGTATCGTCTGGGCACCGTTGGCTGGCAAGATTCGCAGCTCCTGTACCACGCCCTGCCGCGGCTGGGGCGAGAGGGACTCATCCTCCTCTCGCCCGGCTCGCCCTACGTCTGCACCGGCTACTTCCAGGACGTCGAGCAGGAAGTAGAAGTCGAGCTGTGCCGGCAGTCGGGCATTCCCATCTTTCGTCGAGAGGTGGGCGGCGGCGCGGTGTACCTGGACGGCGAGCAGCTCTTCTACCAGTTGATCCTGCACCGGGACAACCCGATGGTGCCCGCCGGCTGGGAGGCCTTCTACCGGCGCTTCTTGCAGGCGCCCATCGAGGCCTACCGGGCGCTGGGGATCCCGGCCGAGTATAGGCCGGTGAACGACATCCTGGCCGGCACGCGCAAGATCTCGGGCAACGGCGCGGGGGAGATCGGCGACTACTATGTGCTGGTCGGCAATCTCATCGCCGACTTTGACTATCAGATGATGGCCCGCGTTCTGCGGGTGCCCGACGAAAAGTTCAGGGACAAGGTGTATCACACCTTGCAGGACAACCTGTCCACGGTCAAGCGCGAGGTGGGATCTCTGCCGCCTCGGGAAGAGCTGTGGGATCTCCTGGCGGCCCAATTCCAGGCAATCCTGGGGCCGCTGCCCGTGGAGACCGTCGTGGACGCCGAATGGCGGGCACAGGTCGACACGCTGGCGGCGACCTTGCTCAGCGACGAGTGGACCTTTCGGAAGAACCGGCAGAGGCAGAGCCGCGCCGTGACAATTCGCTCGGGGGTGCAGGTGCGCCAGAAGATGCACAAGGCGCCGGGCGGGTTGATCCGGGCCACGGTCGAGGTGCAGGATGGCGTCCTGGCCGCCGTGGCGCTCTCGGGGGATTTCTTCTTTTATCCCGCAGAACGGTTGTCTGATCTGGAATCGGCCCTGGTGGGAACGCGCCTGGACGAGGCCGAAGCGGCAATCGGGCGCTTTTACGAGCAGCATGCCATCGAGAGTCCCGGGGTCGTGGCGGCTGACCTGGCCCGGGTGTTGGCCTAGCAATCGACAATGATGCGCAACTGCTCGACGACGAGACGGAGTGGACATGGCCAAGATCCTGGTAGTAGATGACGATCCTGACTTTGTGCTCAACAGCCGCAACATCCTGGAGGCTGAAGGGTACCAGGTCATAGAGGCCTACAATGGCAGCCAGGCCCTGCCCCTCATGAGGCGCGAGCGGCCCGACCTGATCCTGCTGGACGTCATGATGTCGACGACGCTGGAAGGGCTGGAAGTGTGCCGCGAGGTGCGGTCCGATCCGGATCTGCAGGATGTGCCCATCATCATGATCTCGTCCATCGCCAGCAGCGAGTACGCGAGCGAGTTTCCGGAGGACGAGCTCATTCCCATCGATACCTGGATGCCCAAGCCGGTCGATCCGGCTGCGCTCCTGAGGGCTATCAGGCGGTTTGTCGCGTGATCCGGATGCCTTGCACGGCTAAACCGGGTGCGTGCGTTGGAGGCGCAGAGTCTATCGAAGCAGATGTTTGACACAGACCGCACGTCGACGATCCTAGGAACCATTGAATTCCAGCCAGGAGTGAGGGCCTGGCGATGAAAACAAAAGGAGACAAAAATGGCTACCGAAATTCAAATTGATGCCCTTCCGCCAGTGAAAATGGCCGCCAAGATGGAAGACGTGGGCGTGGCCAAGGCCAAGCTCAAGGCAGACACGATGTTTGTCCTGGCCATCCTGGCCGGCGCCTTTATCGGCACAGGCGCCATCTTTGCCACCGTGGTCAGCACGGGCCTGGCGGCCGCGGGCATGGGCTATGGCCTGGTACGGCTCTTTACCGGCCTCGTCTTTTGCCTCGGCCTCATCGCCGTCGTGGTTGCCGGCGCCGAGCTGTTCACCGGCAACAACCTGATCATCATGGCCTTTGCCAACAAGAAGGTCAGCACCCTCCAGTTGCTGAGAAACTGGGGCCTTGTCTACGCGGGCAACTTTGTCGGCTCGATTTTGACGGCCCTGGTGATGTTCTTCAGCGCGCAGTATGCATTCTCCGGCGGCTCCCTGGGCGTCAACGCCATGGCCATCGCCAATGCCAAGACCGGGCTGGGCTTTATCCCGGCCGTGTTCCTGGGCATCATGTGCAACGCCCTGGTCTGCCTGGCGGTCTGGATGGCCGCCGGGGCGCGGTCGACGACGGACAAGATCATGGCCATCGTCTTTCCCATCACTGCCTTTGTGGCCGCCGGGTTCGAGCACTCGGTCGCCAACATGTACTTTATCCCCATCGGCCTGTTCATCAAGCAGTGGGCGCCCGAGAGCTTCTGGCAGCTTCCGGCCCTGGCCGGCGCGGCCACGCCCATCACGCAGGCGACCTATGCCAACCTGACCTGGGGCGCGTTCTTTTTCAAGAACCTGCTGCCGGTCACCATCGGCAACATCATCGGCGGCGCCGGCTTTGTCGGCCTGGTCTACTGGTATGCCTACCTGCGGCCCCAGCGGGTGGCCGAGGTGCCCAAGGCCAAGCCGGTCAGCATCCTGGTGGTGGACGACGACCCCGACTTTGTGCAGGTCACCAGCACCATCCTGACCCAGGAGGGCTACAAGGTGTCGTCGGCGGCCAACGGTACGATGGCGCTGCAGGCCATGAAGGCCAACAAGCCCGACCTGGTCCTGCTCGACGTCATGATGGCCACACCGCTGGAAGGCGTCGGGGTTGCCAAGAGCATGGCTGCCGATCCGGCCCTGAAGGGGATCCCGGTGATCATGGTTTCCAGCATCGACAGCACGCAGTACGCAGACTCGCTGCCCGACGATCTGCATCTCCCCATCGATGCCTGGATCAGCAAGCCCGCCAAGCCGGACCACCTGTTGAACACCGTCCGGCGGTTTATCTCGGTCAAGGGCGAGGCTGGCGACAAGGTTGCGGCCCGCCCGGCCTAGACCTATGGCATTCGAGGAGTGGCACCCGCGAAGGCCGGGTGCCACTCCCTCTCACCTTCGATCTGGGCTGATCGCGGCGAGACCCGATGGGGCCTGACCGGGCGAATGGCTTTCCGGTTGTGCAGGCCCCTTTGGCTGTCTAGAAAGGGAGAACTATGACTCAACAAGCGGCAATCCGCTTGGAGGGCAGACCTCCGGCAGAGATGAAACCAATTGAGGAAGCCATCGCCCCGTGCTACCAGTGCGGCACCTGCTCGGCTACCTGTCCCACGGCCCACGCTATGGACTACTCGCCGCGGGCGTTGTGGCGCCTGGTAGAGCTCGGGGCCCACGACGAGGTCCTGCGCTCCAACACATTCTGGATGTGCACCGCCTGCTATAGCTGCACGGTACGCTGCCCGCGCGACATTCCCATTTCCGAGTCCATGCGCCAGTTGCGCGAGCTCTACATCCAGCAAGAAGTCGGCCCTTTGCAGGGCGGGCTGAGCGCGATATTGGACGCCGTCGATAGCGTGCACAACATCGCCAACGAGCCCAACGAGACGCGCCTTATCTGGAGCGAGAACCTCCCTGAACGGCCGGCAAACCTCGACGCCCGACAGGCCGAGGTGCTCTATTTCGTGGGCTGTGTCGGCGCCCTCTTTCCCCAGACCTACGGCATTCCCCAGAGCTTTGTCCAGATCATGGAACAGGCCGACGTGGACTATGCCGTGCTGG
>JAAYZQ010000337.1 GCA_012514775.1 Anaerolineaceae bacterium | reverse complement strand
TTGATGCGGTCGGGCAGGGCAGCCGACTGAAACTGGACGCCGATCCGTTCTCGCAGTTGATAGCGATCTCTCAAGGGGTCCAGGCCCAACACCTGGACCATACCGCCGTCGGGCCGGCGCAGTCCCTCCAGGCACTCGATCGTCGTGGTCTTGCCTGCGCCGTTTGGACCCACCATCCCAAAGATCTCGCCCTGGCAGACGTCAAAAGAGACATCGTCCACGGCCTTGACTCCGGGGTAGTGCTTGACCAGATTGCGCACGCAAACCACCAGGTCATTCTGCGTCTTCATCCCATCCCCCCTTGAACACGACAAGCCATGCACCGCGTCCCAGGCCCCTATCTGGGGCCTCGTCAGCTTCTTCATGTCCTTATTGACCTATACGCAGGAGAGGCAAAACAGTTCTGCCATGAACGACCTATTCGACGATGCGGATGCAAAGATTCTTGAGGCTGCTACACAAAGGGATTTTACCATGTCAGTGACCCCCAGTCAAGGCTGTGTTGAATTTCTCGCCTCCGGCAGGCCTGAGCGCGACCGAATAGAACCTCTGAGGTTGAGCAGCTCGGCCAGCCTCTTGCCCCCATCTTCAGATCGTTGTATAATGCTTGCCAGGCGATGACTCTTATCCGTGGTCCGTGACGTCGCCTAGAGGCAGCAGCGCAGCGCGCACCCGCTGCCGAACGGTCGTGCGTGGCGCGCCTGGTGTGACACGGCCAGGAAGGCCTATCCTGGAAACTCTGCGAGGAAGACGACATGTCAACACGACAAACCAAAGGCCAGGTAGAGGCCCAGATTGCGGCCATGATCACCGGTTTTGAGCGAGAGCAGATGGGGCGGGGACCCAAGGAGGTGCGGGTCTGGATCGTCGAAGATCTGATTCTAATTCGGCTGAAAGGTGTGCTGACCCCAGCCGAGGAGAGGTTGACCGGCGATCCCAATGGACGGCATTTGCTCAAGCAACTGCGAAACCGCCTGATAGAGACCAGCCGGGCCGTCGTGGAAGAGGCCATCGGGACCATAACCGGTGTACCGATGATCAGCTTGCACAGCGATCTGAGCATCCGGACAGGAGAGCGCATCCTCGTCCTGACCCTGGCAGAGAATCTGGAGGCCAGGTTTCGCGAATAGCGGCTCCGGCTACGTGCACGGCCGCAACTGATGGCGGCCTACCGGTTTGGCATCTATTGACAGGCCTGCCCTTTTGTGTTAGACTCCTGTCGCGCAACTGAATAGCCACTGGGTGGCGGACAGGGAGGAGGATAGGCTCCCCTACAGGGAGCAGATCAGCCGCCAGGTAAGCCAACACGATGCCCAAAGGGGGCAGGTGTTGGCTTTTCGTTTGTCTACCAGTGGCTGGTCATTCAGTACCAGGCAGCATTGAACCAGGAGAAGCACGAGCATGGAGTTATTGCGGAACCTGATAGAGTGGACGGCTGGCTGGGCGGCGTCTCCTTATGGAGGTGTGGCGCTCTTTGCCATCGCTTTTGCCGAATCGTCGTTTTTTCCGGTACCGCCGGACGTATTGTTGATCCCTCTGGCACTGGCCAGGACGGCCTGGGCGTTGCTGTTCGCGGCTATTGCGACAGGCGGCTCGCTGGCCGGCGGGCTCCTGGGCTACTACATCGGCGACAAAGGTGGACGCCCGTTGCTCCAACGTTTTTTCAAGCAGGAAAAGGTCAGCCTGGTACAAAACTACTACAGGCGCTACGACGTCTGGGCAGTGGGCCTCGCAGGCTTTACGCCCATTCCCTACAAGCTCTTTTCCATCTCTGCGGGAGCGTTCGGACTCGACCTGAAGCGCTTTATGCTGGCTTCGGCGATTGGGCGGGGTGGCCGCTTTTTCCTGGTAGGATTGGTGATCCTCATCTTTGGCGAGTCCGTCAAGGTCTTTCTCGATCAGTATTTCGAGCTGGCCGTGGTGGCGTTCTCCGTTCTCCTCGTCGGCGGATTCTATGTCATCAACCTGCTGGCCCGGGGTGCAGCACGCCAGGAATCCAGCGCGCCCGCGCCACCTGGCAGGTCCCCCCTCTCACAAACCGTGGAGGACTAGCCCGGCGCCCGAGCCGGCCAGGCCTGGAGGATCTACGAGCGTTTGAGGAGTTCGGCCAGGATCAGGATGGCGGCCTGCTTGTCCAGGGGTTCGTTGTTCGAGCCGCACTTTGGGCTCTGGATGCAACTGGGGCAGCCGTCCTCGCAGGGGCAGTCTCGCACGGCGTCGTGGGTCGCCCGCCACAGGTCGGCGACCAGCTCGAACCCCTTTTCGGCGATGCCGACGCCGCCCGGAAAGGCGTCGTAGATAAAGACCTGGGCCGCCTCTGTGTCGGGGTGCCGGGGGGTAGACAGCCCGCCAATGTCCCAGCGGTCGCACATGGCAAAAAGGGGCAGCAGGCCGATGGCCGCGTGCTCCATGGCGTGCAGCCCGCCCGCCAGGTCCAGGCGCCTGCGCCGCACCTGCTGGATGATGGCCTCGGGCACGTCCCACCACACGCCCACCGTCTCAAAGGTCTGCGACGGCAGGTCCAGGTCGACCACGCTCAGGACCTCTTCGCGGAACTGCTGGATGCGCCGGTAGCCGATGACCTGCTGCGTGACCCGCAGCGTGCCAAGATAGGTCGTGGCGCCGTCGAACTGTTTGTGTGCCAGCGAACGGACGATGCGCACGTCATTGATCTCGCGGGGCTGGGTGTAGTGGTTGACCTGTGCCGGCTCCAGGATGGCGTGCCCGATGTCCAGGTCCAGCTCGCGCACCACGAACGACTCGCCCTGGTGCAGGTAGATCGCCCCGGGATGGACGCGAAACAGGGCCGAGGTGGCCTCGATCTCTTCCATGATGCGGAACCCATCGGCGGCATTGAGCAGGGCCACCCGCGAGCCGGCCAGGGCACGCAGGGAGACGTCTTCCGCCGGATAGGAGCCGGCCGGGGCGTACCAGCGGTCACCCTGGTAGATCAGCCGGCCGCTGTCCTCCAGCGTGACCATGGCGCTCACAAAGCCGGGGCCGAACAGATCTTCGTCGTCACCGGCTGCCAGGCCGGTTGGCAGGCTGGCGCCCGGCGTCCGCGGTGCCCGCGCCCTCGACGCGACGGCACGCCCTCCCCTACGCCCGCCGGGCAGCGCCCGGCGCGGACTGGCCCTCGCCCCCCAGCTCTCCTGGAAGACAGGGGCCACCTCGCCCTCCTCCGCACCGCGCGACAGGGGAGACTCGTGGGCGGCGCAGGGCAGGTGCTGCTCCAGCACGTAGGGGTTCGACGGATCGATGAGGGCGTGCTCGTGGGGCCGGCCAAAGAGGTCCCGCGGATGCCGCATGAAGTACTGATCCAGGGGATTGTCCTGGGCGATGAGCAGCGACAACGCCTGGCGCGTGCCGCGGCCCGCCCGCCCGGCCTGCTGCCACAGGCTGGCGATGGTGCCCGGATAGCCCACCAGGAGCGACGCGTCCAGGTCGCCGATGTCGATGCCCAGCTCCAGGGCGGAGGTGGCCGTGACACCCAGCAAATTGCCCCCCGCCCGCAGGCCGTGCTCGATCTCGCGGCGCTGCTCGGGCCGGTAGCCGGCCCGATAGGCCCGGATGCGGTCGACCAAGGCGGGGGCCTGGTCCTGGAGGATGCGCCTGGCATAGAGCAGGATCAGCTCGGCCACGCGGCGGGCGCGGCTGAAGGCGATGGTACGCACGCCGGACTGCACCAGTTGCGCCAGGAGGCGCGCCGCCTCGATGTTGGCGCTGCGCCGCGCCGTCCGGGCCGCGTCGACAAAGGGCGGGTTCCACAGGACGAAATCGCGGGCGCTGGCCGGCGCGCCGTCGTCGTCGATGACCACTGGCTCGATGCCCGCCAGCCGGTGCAGGTGCTCGCCGGGATTGGCGATGGTGGCCGAACAGGCAATGATCTGCGGCGCAGCGCCGTAACGGGCGCACACGCGCCACAGCCGCCGCAGGACATTGGCTACGTGGGAGCCAAAAACCCCGCGGTAGACGTGCGCCTCGTCAACGACCACGAAGCGCAAGTTGGCGAAAAAACCGGCCCACAGGTTGTGGTTGGGCAGGATGCCGACGTGGAGCATGTCGGGATTGGTCAGCAGAATGCTCGCCTCGCGCCGCAGCCGGCTGCGGGCCGCCTGGGGCGTGTCGCCATCGTAGGTGCCGAAGCGGATGCTCCTTACGTCGCCCTCGGTCAGGGCCGCCAGGCTACGGAGCTGGTCCTGGGCCAGCGCTTTGGTGGGAAAAAGGTAGAGGGCCCGGGCGTTGCGGTCGGCGACGATGGCTTCCAGGACCGGCACGTTGTAGGCCAGCGTCTTGCCACTGGCCGTGCCCGTGGCCAGGATCAGGTGCTGGCCGCGGCGGGCGGCGTTGATGGCCTGGGCCTGGTGGCTGTACAGCCGCTCGGCGCCTACACGCTTTAGCGCCGACTGGAGGGGCCCAGGCAAGGGCCGCTCCAGTTGCCCGTAGCGCGCCTTGCGCGCCGGCAAGTGCTCCACGTGCACCACCTGGCCCTTGTAGCCGGGCAGGCTGGCAAGCTGCTTCAGAAAAGTCGCCGTGTCCATACAAGCATTGTACCACAAAAAACGTGGTCGCTCAAATGTTCTATTGCCCGATATCCTGGACCGCAAATTGGTGGCTCCACCTGATTCCTTTTGTCGGCCCTGTTTTCGGGTTATGACTGCGGCTCCTTCTCCGGAACTGCTTCCTCCTCGTCCTGGCAGCGGGTACACCGCCCCGTGACGAGGAGGTGGGCACCGGTGACCTGTAGCCCTCTCTGCTTGCTCAGGCGCTCAACGACCTCTGCAACCTGCGGTGCATCAAACTCGATCACGCGGCCGCACGCAGTGCACGTAAAGTGATAATGAGGAGTGCTTCGGGTTGCCTCAAAGTGGGCGTGCCCTTCACCCAGTCGGTGTTCCTCCACCAGTCCCATCTCTTTAAGAATGGCCAGGGTGCGATACACCGTCGCCAGGCTAATATTGGGATCCAAGGATGTCGCCAGGTCGTAGAGCCTCTCGGCGTCCAGGTGCTCTCTGCTTTCTTCCAGCACCCGGAGCACCAGCCGGCGTTGACGGGTGAGCCGGCGGCCGCTGGTATGCAGTGTCTCACGCAGGCCTCTGGTACGGACCATTCTCTCCCCTTTCTGATCCCTGTTCAGCGAACGAATCTCTGCTTCCTCGGCAGAGTGGATCAACTCTATCTTCCCCTCTCGCTTTCGCACGACCATACCCACCGCCGGCACGTGGCGCGGCAAGCGTTGAAGGCACGAAAGTAAAGCCAGACGGCAGCCGCCCGGTCGTCGTCCCGCTCACGCCCGAAGGAAAAGGCGCGAGTGCTGAACAAAATCTCCTGTTACGATCCATGAACCATCACCGGGCTCGTACGAGCAAGATCGGGGTACTACCCGCCCGTAGGATCCGATCGGCGACGCTGCCCAATGCCCATCGCGCCAGGCCTGTCCGGCCGTGGGTGCACATGGCGATCAAGTCCACCCGATTGGCCTCGGCGTACTCGATGATGCAGTTCGCCACGGAGCCGTTGGCTATCGCCGTGGTCACATCCAGCCCCTGCGCCGCCAGGCGGCCGGCAACAGCACCCAGATACGCCCGCGACTCATCTTCCGCCGTCTCAAGCACCCCCTGAAGGGGGAGATACAATTCGCCTGTCATCGCTCCGGAGCTGTAGGCGATGGGAACCTGGAAAAGGGTCAGGTTGGCACCCATGGCCCGGACGACAGGGGTCAAGGTTGGCAAGATCTGCTCTGCCGTGGGAGAGCCGTCCAACGGTGCCAGGATTCGCCGGCAGTGTGCCGGCTGCTGCCAACTTTGCGCAACGCCTCGCTCATCGGCCCGAACGAGAAGGAGCGGCACCTCGGTTGCCTGTAACACCCGCTCGGCCACGCTGCCGTGCGTCCAACGCTTGAAGCCGCTGTAGCCATGGGTTGCCATGACGATCTGGTCGACTTTTTCCCCCATGGCGTACTCCAGGATAGCCTCCGCCGCCGGCCCCTCTCGCACCACAGAGCGAACGTCCAGGCCGAGCTTCCCCAGTTGCTCCTTCAGCCCGCGCAGGTACTCATCCGCTTCGGTCTTTGCCTGCGCCAGGATAGTGTTCAACTCCACGGGTGACTCGTTCAGCAGCTCCCGGACGTCAGGCGGGATCCAGACGGCGCGGAACAGAATCAGTTCGGCCGGCAGTCCCCGTGCCAGTGCGTGGGCACAGCCGAGTGCCTGCTCTGCCAAGGGCGACCCATCCAACGGAACCAGGATTCGCGTTGCCATTTTTTCTCCTTTCTGCAAGATCTCATGCGTCTCGACGGGGCGATTGTAGCTTTCTCAGGTAGAAGGCGTGTTCGCGGTACTTGACTGCGGCTAGTTGGCCCTCGGCCACCAGCCGCTGCACCGCTGTCCACCCCGCGCCGGCCCGGGCCAGGTAATCGCTCACGGCATCCTCGCGCATCGGATGAACGGCGGTGATACTCAGCAGGTCCTGCTCCACGTCGCCGGTGAAGGCAAAGGCATTCCCTTCATAGCCGATGAGGTATTCCACCTTTGACACCTCTTCCCTGAGAATGTGGTACGCGCGGTTTACGACTTCCTCAGCGGGCGCTTGCACCCACGGCTCGGCCGGCGGGCGAGTCGGGATGGACAGGTAGGCGCGATCCGGCTGCAGGCGTGCCAGAAAGGCGGCCAACCCCCGCAAGTGTCGTGGGCCATCGTTGACACCGGCCACGAGCATGGTCTCTGTCACCAACTCTCCGCCATAATGCCCGGCAAACGCAAGGAGGCCCTCCAGGATCGGGGACAGGTGCAGGCTACGATGGGGGCGGTCGTTCTGTCGCCAGATGGCCGAATCAACGGCATCCACCTTCAGCGACACCCAGTCCGCGCTCATCAGCTCCCGGCGGACGTCCTCCCGCGAGATGAGTGAGG
>JAAYZQ010000336.1 GCA_012514775.1 Anaerolineaceae bacterium | reverse complement strand
GAATCCAACAGGAGTTCAACCGCGCGCAGTCGGGCGGGAAAAAGGTCTCCCTCGCCGACTTGATCGTCCTGGGCGGGTGCGCGGGTGTCGAGCAAGCGGCAAGGAACGCCGGCTACCACGTGACCGTGCCCTTTACGCCGGGACGCACGGATGCGTCCCTGGAGCAAACCGACGTGGAGTCGTTTGCCGTCCTCGAACCGGCTGCGGACGGGTTCCGCAACTACGTCAAGGCCAAATACGCCGTATCGCCAGAGGAACTGCTGGTTGACCGCGCGCAACTGCTGACGCTGACCGCGCCCGAGATGACGGTTCTCGTCGGCGGCATGCGCGTCTTGAACGCCAACTGCGGAGGGTCGCCCCACGGGGTGTTCACCAACCGGCCGGAGACTCTCACCAACGACTTTTTCGTGAACCTGCTCGACATGAGCACGGAGTGGAAGGCGACCTCGGAAGACCAGGACGTGTTCGAGGGCCGCCATCGGGCAACGGGCGAGCTAAAGTGGACCGGCACCCGTGTCGACCTCGTCTTTGGCTCGCACTCCCAGCTCCGGGCCCTGGCGGAGGTGTATGCATGTGAGGACTCCCGGGAAAAGTTCGTGCACGATTTCGTGGCGGCGTGGGACAAGGTGATGAACCTTGACCGCTTCGACCTTGCCCAATCGTAGCGCGGGCGTCCTGGATCTGGAAATGACCGGCCACGACGCGATGGATTGCTGACGGTCTCGATTCGGCACGCGGCGCCGGAAGGCGCGCAGCGGCAAGCCGGATCCCGGCGGCTGCCAGGGCATCCTTGGTGACGGGCCGTCGCGGCCAAAAGAAGCAAGCTAACGATCGGTTCCAGCGGACGGCGCATTGCGCCGTCCGCTGAACTTCCACAGGCACCTGGCTGGCTACCGCAGGGGATTGCCCGAGCGACTCGCGCTCACGACCTCCAATAAGGCTGCCGTCGTCGCTTCCGCTTGCCGGGCATCCGTCAAGAGGCCCATGTGGGTGCTGCCCTCCACGATTCGGATGGCGCTGTTGGTCGAAAGCCCGGCAATCTCTTCCTGCAGAAGGCGCCACGTGCCTTCGCCCTCGGTGGTGACGACCATGAGGGGCAGGCTGCCAAGATCCCCGGTGGCACGCACCTGCTCATCGGTGGCGGCGCGCGCCTCTGCTTCGGCAACCTGGGCGCGATACGGGCGGGACGTGGCCCAGAAGGCTCTCATTTCCTCGCGTTGCCGGGCCGGCAGGTCCGGGTTGGGCCCGTCGTCAGCCCAATACAAGCGCATCAAGCCCAAGGGAGCAGCGACCAGGGCCACGCGGCTGAGGCGCTCTCCCGCGGCGTTTTCCTCCCGGATCTCGGGGATGCGCTCGAAGAGGTCAGGATGTCCCGAGTCGATGAATACCAGCCCGCTAACCGACTCGGGATATTGATGCGCAAAGAGCCGGACAAATTCACCACCCAACGAATGTCCGGCCAGGATATACGGCGGTTCAACGCCGGCGCCGTGCAGCAGCCTCTGCAGCTCGGCGACGACCGTCTGCGCGTCGCGAGGCTGCGGGCCGGGATCACTCCAGCCAAAGCCTGCACGGTCATAGGCGCACACACGGGTGGTCCTGGCCACTTCGGGCTGTATCCAGGCCCACAGGGGCGTCGCCTCGCCGGCACCGCTCTCAAGAATGACCGTGGGGCTGCCCTCGCCGAGGCAGTAGAGGTGCAGGCGATGGCCGCCGACGTCCACGAGCTGGCCAGGTGGCGGATAGGCCCGTTCTTCGGCTCTCGCTGCCAGAGCCTGGTACACGGCGGCAGCGGCAGCCAGGACGAGAATCACGCCGATGAGCAATGCCCCGCCGAGAGCCAGTCGACCAAGAATCCGGTTCCTTTTCACGAGTGTATTTCCTTTCAGATCTGATATCAGGCGGCCCGTAGCCCGGGAGATGTCAGCTTATCGCGGCGTCTCCGAATTCTCTCTCGGGAGAAGGGCGCCGGAAGACCGCCGCCCGGCTCACCACGAGAGCGAGCACCCAGGTCAAAAGGACGTTCAGCAGGGGTGCGGCCGATCCGGGCATGCCGAGGGCAAAAGGCAGAAACGACGCGAGGTTGGTGGACGCGTGGAACAGCACGACGATCAGCAGGCTGCCCCCGGTGTTGAGCAAGAGCCACGTGTACAGGACCGAGAGGCCAATGGTCCAGATGAGGAACCCCAGGAAGGGGACCAGGAACGAGCCGCTGCCCTGGGCGAACTCGAACTGGCCCGTGCCCGGCACGAAATAGAGCGGCGCGTGCCACAATCCCCACACAATGCCGAGCAACACGCCGGCGCTGAACGGAGAGCGACGAGCAAGGAGTGCGGGCAGCGCATAGCCGCGCCATCCGAGTTCCTCACCCAGGGGCCCGCCGAGGAACAGGACCCTCACGAACTCGGTTGCCATCAAGGCCGCCAGCGGGCCGGGGGCAGCCATCGGGGGCCATCGCTCTCCGGTGGCGGCCATGATCGTAATGGCGAGGAGCATCGTGGCGGGCAGCATGAACAGCGCGACGATGAACCAGACGGGGCTGACCCGCCAATGTGCGAGACGGCCGAGCAGCTCGCGGAGCCCTGCCTCGCGGTGATACAAGGCGGTGAGCACCAGTGCCGCCACGGTCGGGCCATAGCCCGCGACGACGTTCAGGGCGCGGCCCGGAGCGGTGTCGATGCCGAGAGAAGTGGCCGCCATGGCGATCCAGATAATCCAGGACAGGGCAAAAGTCAGGAGATAGAAGGTCGCCAGCGGGCGGTGCTTGGCGGACGAGGGAATGGCTGCCATCACTTCCTCCGGTACCAAGACTGGGCACAGCCGCGGCAACTTCGATACGGCGCCTGGGGGCCATCAATGACCGGCGGTATCGTTTTCCATCATTGGGGGTAGGGGCAGGTCTCGCGCCTGCCCAGCGGGGCGACCGCAAGGGCTCGCCCCTACGTTTCAAGACGATACCACCGGCGCACAGAATAGCACAAGAATCGGTGAAAGTCAAGGGCCAGTTTTTTCGGCCAGCTCCGCCACGGCGCAGGCCACGCCGGCGGTCAGTGCCACCCAGGCAGATAGTTGCCCGAGACGCGTGCTCTCCTCGCCCGGTTTGCCACGGATCAGAAGTCGTGGTAGAATGACAAAAGACCTCTGTTATCCTATGGCCAGGTAGTGCCCGAAGAGGTGGTGTCATGGTTGCACTCGTCGAGGCTTTGGTCCCTTACGTCCCGCCGCTCGTCGCCCGGCGCCACGCCGTCGATCCCGCGGCGCCCGCCGCGCCCACGGAAGAACGCTTTCCCGCGGCCATCCTCTTTGCCGACGTATCCGGTTTTACGTCCCTG
This sequence comes from Anaerolineaceae bacterium, assembly GCA_012514775.1. The sequence continues at coordinate 6,842 of JAAYZQ010000336.1, read as the reverse complement.
GCCCGCCGCCTGGCGGAGCGCGGGCCGGCCGGCGCGGAGCGATTGTCGGCGGTGCTCAACGACTATTTCGAGAAGCTCCTCGACGTCTTTACCGCCCACGGTGGGGAGGTCGTTGCCTTTGCCGGCGACGCCACCATCGTCGCCTGGCCCGGCCCGGACTCGGAGGACCTGCCGCTGCTCACGCAGCGGGCGGCCCAATGCGGCCTGGAGCTGATGGCCGCCCTCAACGGCTATGCCGTGGCCGGCGACGAGGTGCTTTGGCTGCGGGCGGGCATCGGCGCGGGGGAGGTGTGGGCCGGCACTGTCGGCGGTGTGCGCGACCGCTGGAGCCTGGTCGTGGGCGGCGATCCGCTGGACCAGATGGCCGCTGCCGCCAAGCAGGCCAGGCGCGGAGAGGTGGTCCTGTCGCCGGCGGCCTGGACGCAGGTGGCCGGGCGCTCGTTCGCCCAACCGCGCGCCGAAGGCTGCCATTGCCTCCTGGATGTCCGCGAGCCTGTGCCGCCCCGGGCCCTGGAGCCGGTGCGCTTTTCCCCGCAGGCCGTGGCGGCCCTCCGCTGCTACATTCCGCGGGCGGTAATAGAGGGCATCGAGGCCGGCCAGATCGACTGGATCGCCAGCCTGCGGCGGGTGACCATGCTCTTTGCCCACGTCAGCAACCTGGACTATACCGCTGCCGGCGTCCTGGCACGGGTGCAGGCGGCCACGTGCGCCATCCAGGAGGTCGTCGACAGCTGCGACGGCGGCCTGAACCAGCTCGTGGTGGACGACAAGGGCACCATGGTGGTGGCAGGCTGGGGGCTGCCGGGCCATGCCCACGAAGACGACTGCTCGCGCGCCGTGCGGGCGGGCCTGGCGCTGCTGGCCCGGCTTCGAGAGCTGGGCCTGAGCGCCGCCGTGGGCATTGCCACCGGCCGGGCCTTTTGCGGACACCGCGGCAGTGAGCGGCGGCGCGAGCTTGCCGTCATCGGCGACACGGCCAACCTGGCCGCCCGGCTGGCGACGAGCGCTGCCCGCGACACGGTGCTGTGCGACGCCGCGACCTACCAGACGGCCCAGCCCGAGCTGGCCTTTCATCCCATGCCGCCCCTCATTCTCAAGGGCCGGGATGCGCCCCAGCCCGTGTACCGTGCCCGCGGAGAGCGCCAGCAGTCGGCCGAGCCGGCAGAGTTGGTGCTGGTGGGCCGGCGGGCGGAGAGGGCGATGCTGGCCGAGCGCCTGAGATGTATGGGCACCGACGGCGGGGACGTCCGGGTCGTGATCCTCGAGGGGGAGCCGGGCATCGGCAAGTCGTGCCTGGCCCTCGATCTCTTGCACCTGGCGGGGCGGCTGGGCATCCCCGCCTACGTGGGGGCCGGGGATGCCGTCGAACAGGCGACGCCCTATTTCGCCTGGCGCCCGGTGTTCGCCGGCCTCTTTGGCCTGGACCATTCCGTGCCGGCCCGGGGCGTCGAGCGAGACCAGGTCCTGGCCCGCCTCGAGCCCGAGCCGGAGCTCGAGCGCGTGGCGCCCCTGCTCAACGCGGTGCTCTCCCTCAACCTGCCCGACAACGACCTCACGGCCGCGATGAGCGGCGAGGTGCGCGCCGGCAACACCCTCGACCTGCTGGTCCGGCTCCTGGCGACCCTCGCGCCCCGGCAGGGGGATGGCCCTGCCGGGCAAGCCGGGATGCTCGTCGTGCTGGAGGACGCCCACTGGCTCGATTCGTCGTCGTGGGCTCTGGCCCGCCGCGTCAGCCTTGAAGTGCCGCAAGCCCTGGTGCTCGTCGTCATGCGGCCCATGGGCGAATCGACGCCGGGGGAATATCTGAAACTGGCGCGCGATTCCCGCACGGCGACGGTGCGCCTCAACCCCCTCTCCGGCGAGGACGTCCTGGAGCTGCTGCGCCGGCGGCTGGGCGTGTCCCTCATCGCCGACGAGGTGGTGCGCTTTGTGCACAACCGTTCGGAGGGCAACCCCTTTTTCGCCGAGGAGCTGGCCTACGCCCTGCGCGACGCCGAGCTCATCGCCGTCGAGGACGACGCCTGCCGCTTTCGGGTCGCCATTGAGGACCTGGGCTCCTTGCTGCCCGGCACCATCGAGGACGTCATCATGGCGCGCATCGACCAGTTGCCGCCGCAGCACCAGATGACCCTGAAGGTGGCCAGCGTCATCGGCCGGCTGTTTGCCTTTCGGACGCTGCGCGACGTGCATCCCATCGAGACCGACAGGCCCGACCTGCTGGCGCACGTCAACCACCTGGACCAGTTGGACATCACGCCCCTCCAGGCGCCGGAGCCAGACCTGGCCTACATCTTCAAGCACGCCATTACACGGGATGTCACCTACAACCTGATGCTCTTTGCCCAGCGGCGAGAGCTGCACCGCACCGTGGCCCTGTGGCACGAAAGGACCTTTGGCGAGGACCTGTCGCCCTACTATGCGCTGCTGGCCTATCACTGGGAACAGGCCATCGGGGGCCCGGACGGGCCGGAGGCGACCTCGAAGGCCATGCACTACCTGGAAAAAGCCGGCGACCGGGCACTGCACGATTTTGCCAACGGAGAAGCGGTACACTTTTTAGAACGGGTGCTAACGCTGTCAGCGGCTGCTGGTGCGGAGGTGGACAAGGCACGCCGGGCGCACTGGGAGCTGCAATTGGGAACGGCCCAATCCAACCTGCTGCAAAACGTCGAGGCACGGTCACATCTCGAAGAGGGATTGAGGTTGATCGGTGAGCCCATACCGGCCGCCCGCGCCGGCTTGCTGCTGAATCTCCTCGGCCAGATGTTGTGGCAGGTATCGTACCGCGCGCGCCCCGCGCATACGTTGGGCCAGTCGTCGCACAGAAGGGCAACTCAGTTGGCTGCCTCCCGGGCCTATGAGAGGCTCGTTGAGATGTACTTCTTTGCTGGCGATACCCTGCCCACCCTGTACGCCGCAATTCGTTCCTTGAACGTGGCCGAAGTAGCAGGGCCGTCGCCGGAGTTGGCGCGGGGCTACGCGACCATCGGAGCTCTCCTTGGCTTTGTTCCCCTGCACGCTGCCGCCCATTCTTACCTTGAGCGTGCCCGTGAAGCCACCAGGGAATCCGGCAATCTGTCCGCCTACACTTATGTCGCAATGGCTGCCGGTTTCTATTACGCCGGCGTCGGCAAGTGGCAACAGGCGATCGAGTTGTTCGAGCAGATTCTCAACATCTCACAGCGCCTTGGAGACCAGCGACGTTGGGTAGACGCCATGAGTAATTTAGCACCTATCCACTACTATTGCGGTGACTTTACCTCGGGGGCCGGTTTGGCCGCAGCCCTCTATGCCGTGAGCCACGATCCCCAATCCCAAGCTCAGGGGCTCCAGTGGCAAGCCAAATGCCTCTTTTGCCTTGGCCGACTCAAAGAAGCAACAGCCTGCCTGGTCGAGTTGCAAGGTGCGTTGGACGAGGGCGGCGAGATCGTAGACCAAGCAATGAAGCTCGGCGTTCATGGCCTGCGGGCCACCTCCTATTTGCGCCAAAATGCCTTGGGGTCTGCGTTTGAAGCGGCCGCGCAGACGATGGACCTGGCGGCGAGCTCAATCCCCAGCAGCTACGGCGTGCTGTCCGGCTATGCCAATCCCGCCGAGGTCTATCTCTCCCTCTGGGAAGCTGGCTACCCCCAGCCCGGCCTGGACAGGCTGGCCCGCAAGGCGTGCAAGGTGGCGCACAGCTTTGCGCGGGTCTTTCCCATCGGCCGGCCCCGGGCGCTGTTGTGGGATGGGCTGCACCACTGGCTGGCCGGCAAACCCGCCCGGGCAGCCGGGGCCTGGCAGGCGAGCCTGGCGGCGGCCGCGCGGCTGGAGATGCCCTACGACGAGGGGCTGGCGCACTATGAGCTGGGGCGCCATCTGCCGGACGCTGACCCGGGCCGGGAGGAACACCTGGCCCGCGCCTGCGAGATATTCGAGCGCCTGGGCGCCGCCTATGACGTGGCGCGGGCGAGGGAGGCACGATGTACGACCCGGAGCTGAGCCGCATCGTCGACGCCGCTCTGGCGCGCCTCCATGCCGGCATGGCAGAGGCAGCCCCGTTTATGGCGCCGCGGGTGGCCGCCTGGATGCGCGACGCCGGGCGGGAACGTGTGGAGCCGGCGGAGCGTTTCAAGCATCCGGAGTCCTTTCCCATGCTGCTCCTCCCCTGGTGGCTGGAAAGCGCCCTCCGGCCCGCGCCGGATCCCTCGTTTCAAGAGGACCTCGTCTTCTCCACCCTCAACGGCTACCTCTTTATCCGCCTCATCGACAACGTGATGGACGGCCACTCCACCGTCGAGCCGGGGCTTTTGCCGGCCCTCGCCCTTTTCCACACCGGGTTCGAGGCGCCCTATCACCGCACCTTTGAACCGGGGCACGCCTTCTGGCCCATCTTTCGGAGCGTGTGGTTTGCCTCGGCCGACGCCACCGTCGAGGACGCCAGCTCGACGCACATCGGCCACGAGGCCTTTGTGCGGGTGGCGGCTCGCAAGACCTGTGCCGTCAAGATTCCCCTGGCCGCCGTGTGCTACCGCTGCGGGCGCCCGGACCTCATGGCCCCCTGGTGGCAGTTCGTCGACGTCTTTGGCTGCTGGCACCAGATGCTGAACGACCTCTTTGACTGGCGCCGGGACATGGAGCACGAGACCCGCACCTACTTTCTCTCCGAGGCCGGCCGGCAGCGGAATCCCGGCGAATCGGTGGCCGGCTGGGTGATGCGGGAGGGCTTTTGCTGGGGGATGGGCCGGTTGCACGGCTGGATGGCCGAGCTCCAGGCCCTGGCCGCCACCCTGGGCAGCCCCGCCCTGGCCACCTATCTGCAAAGGCGCCGGGCCATGCTCCTCGAACGACAGGAAACGGTGGAGGCCGGATTCCGAGCCATGGCGGCCCTGGCCGATGCCCTGCACCTCGCGGGCCAGTCGCACACTGATAGGGACAGCTAAGAATCGATTCAGACGTTATTTGCATAGCAGCGCGGGAAATGGTATAATAAACGCCGCAAACTATCGTAAAAAGGAGTATCCGCATGGAAGATCAAGCAAAGAGCTTTGGTTTCGAGTACCTGGCCGGCAAGGCGCTATTCGATCCGGCGTTCGCCCAGGAGCTGCTACAAGACCCGGCCCGGGCGCTGGAGGGCATCGGCATCGAGCCCACCCCAGAGCTGCTAGCGGCGCTCCAGAACGTGGATATGAATTCCATCATGGCGGTCGCCGAGGCATTTGAACCCGGCCCAAGCGTTGAGCAGTTGTAGCGCCGCCGTCGTTCTCGCGACTGGCTCTAGCCGATTGCTTTCGCACATAATGTAGCTCGCGTCCCACGACGAGTTATAGGGCTGGATCATTCACAGCGAGGTACCGGCATGAACAAAGAGAGGCGGCGAATACGACCAAAGAAATAGACGATGGAAGAAACATACTAGGCAGCGTAGCCAATCGCAGAAAGGAACAACAACATGGCCAACAATGCGTGTCTTTCCCTTAATTTCCAGGAGCCATCCAACGTAGCCCTGTTCGACCAGGCGTTTGTGAACGCCCTCTTGCAGGACCCGGTCCGGGCGCTCCGGGATGCCGGCATCGAGGCTACGGAGGAGCTGCTCGATGCTCTGAAGCAGGTAGACCTGGCCTCCCTCGTGGCCACGGTCGAGGCGTTTGAGACAGGTCTCCGGCTCAAGCAGGTTTAGCGGAAGCGCACGTCCTCTTGCCGGCTGTAGACGGCTTGCCCTCGGGCATGGCCGGGCTTGCTGCGCACGCCGCCCGGGGGCCGGACAGGACGCGTAGGATCCCGGCTGTGTCGGCATCGCCCGTCGCGCGGGCCATCGCCAGCGCCCTGGACTGGCTGGCCGGCAGTCAACTGCCGTCCGGCGAGTTCAGGACCTATGCCTCGCCCGACCCCAACATGGAGGGCGGCTGCCGGTTCGACAGCTCGCCCTTTGCCACGTCCCTCGTGCTCTATGCCCTGGGCTTTGTGGACGATCCTCGTGCCAGGTCGATGGCCGCACGGGGCCTGGACTTCCTGGCCTCCGAGATGGAGGGCCCCGGCCTGTGGCGCTACTGGTCGTCCAGGAATCCACGGCACAGGCAGCTTCCGCCCGACCTGGACGACATCTGCTGCATCTCCCACGTCCTGAAAGCGGCGGGCAGGGAGCTGCCGGCCAACAGGGAGATCGTCCTGGCCAACCGGGACGAAGCAGGGGCTTTTTACACCTGGCTGGCGCCCCGCACCACGACGCCGGCTGAACTGGCCAGGACCATCAATCACCTCGTCGGCGCCGAAACGCTGCTGGCCGTCCTCCTATCGGGCACGGCCAACGACGTCGATTGCGCGGTCAATGCCAACGTGCTGCTCTACCTGGGCGAGGGGGAAGAGACGAGAGGTGCGATCGCGTACCTGCTGGGCGTCGTCCGCGACGGCCGGGAAAAAGAGTGCAATCACTTCTATCCCGACCTGCCGGCCTTTTACTACGTGCTGTCCCGCGCCTGCTTTAACGGGGTCTCGGCCCTGGCGCCCACGCGCGGGCCGGTCCTCGGCAGGCTCCTCCCCTTGCAGCAGGGCGACGGCTCCTTCGGCGGGGCCTTGAACACCGCGCTGGCCGCCTGCACGCTGCTGAATCTCAACGAGCAGACACAGGCGTTGCACCGGGCCGTCGAGCACCTGCTTGCGACCCAGCGCCACGATGGATCGTGGCCCCGCCAGCCCCTATTCCTCGGCCCGGCACCGTACTATGGCTCGGAAGAGCTGACGACGGCCTTTTGCCTGGAAGCGTTGAGCCGCTACTCGCCGGACATCCTCACCCGTCCAGGGGCTTGACGTCCTCGGTCAGGATGGCCATCCCCGGCGAGTAGTGGAGGATGGGCTGGACCTCG
>JAAYZQ010000335.1 GCA_012514775.1 Anaerolineaceae bacterium | reverse complement strand
CCCGGCCGCGACGGGGTCCAGGTCCATGTCGGCCAGGTCGTGGATCACGTACAGCAGGGCCCCTCCGACCTCCACCACCTCGGTGCGGCGCAACTGCCGGACCCACGGGCCACGATCCACGTTTCCCCGCACGGCAACGACGGGCGCGACATCCCGCAGCCCATGCAGCACCTCGGCGCTGCCCACGTCGCCGGCGTGGACGATGAGCGCGCAACCGTCCAATGCCTGCACCAGATCGGGTCTGAGGAGCCCGTGCGTGTCGCTCACCAGGCCGACCCGCCGGGAGTCCACCGGACGCGCCATCGCCGGCCGCCTTCAGACCGCCGGCCCCCGGCCGGCCCCGCGGAGAAACGCCCAGCCCTCGACGGCCTTCAGGATGACGGCCATTTCCGCGGCCCTGGCCACCGACAGCCTGCCCCCGAACTCGTGCACCAGGCGCACGTCCTCGATGGTCCAGCCCATGCCCTGCCACATGGGCACGAAGCGGAGCGCGATCTCGTCCGTCTCCAGGAGGTAGCGATCTCCCTCCTCCCGGGTCAGCTTCCATTCCCGGCCGCCCTCGCGCCGCCGCATGGCGTTGCCCTCCAGGTAAAAGGCATTGTCCTCCTCGAGGCCAAAGGCGGCCTCGTCCAGGAAGAGCCGTGGCTTGTCGGCAAAGGGCCGGCCCTGGTACACGCAGAACGTGGTGCAGTTGCCGCACTCGTTGCAGAAATCGTCCACGTGGAGGATCTGCCTGCCCTGCTCCAGGGCAAAGGGCTCCAGCCCGACGACCTTTGCCTGTCCCTCCTGGCAGGCGAACAGGGGCAGCCGCCAGTGGACGGGGTCCACCAGGTAGCTCAGGTTGGCCCGATTGGGGCACACTTCCACGCACTTGTCGCACACGGTATCGCACTGCAGGCAGCGCCGTGCCTCGGCCCGCGCCGCCTCTTCGGACAGGGTCTGCTGCACCAGGTCAAAGCCAGCGCGCTGCCCCACGGGCAGGAGCCCGGGCTCTCGCGGCGCCTCGCGCCGCGTGCGGGCGCGCTTGATCTCCACGATCTCTTCCGCCGGGGCGGCCTGGGGGAAAGGCGCGCAGAAGGCGACGCCCAACTCCTGGCAGATGGCCTCGGCCGCCCGGCGGCCGTCGGCGCAGGCCTGCACGATGATGGCCGGGCCGCGGGTGACGTCTCCGCCGGCATAGATGCCCCCCACGCTCGTGCGCCGCGTCCCGGATTCCGTCAGGATGCCGCCCCGCCCGTCCATCGCCAGCGCGCTGCCCTCCAGGAAGCCCAGGTCGGGCTGCTGGCCCACCGCCAGGATGACCGTGTCGGCCGGGAGCCGGAACTCGCTGCCCGGCACCGGCACGGGCCGGCGCCGGCCGTCGGCGCCCGCCTCGCCCAGCTCGTTGCGCACGCACTCCAGGCCCACCACGCGACCCTCGTCCAGGACGACGCGGCGGGGTGCGGCCAGCTCCAGGAGGAGGTTGCCCTCGTCCAGCAGGTCCTGCAACTCCTGCGGCTCGGCGGGCATCTCGGCCCGGCTGCGCCGGTAGACCACCGTCGCCGGCTGGCCGGTCAGACGCCTGGCCGTGCGGGCCGCGTCCATGGCCGTGTTCCCGCCGCCGATCACCAGCACCTTTTCGCCCAGGTCGGGCGTCTCGCCGCGCGCCACGTCCTCCAGGAGCCGGAGGGCAGTCAAGACCCCCCGGCCGTCGATGCCCTCGATCTCGAGTCCGGCGTCCTGCTGGAAGCCGGGGCCCAGGTAGACGGCGGCATAACCCTGTTCCAGGAGCGCTTCCGGGGGCTGTGTCAGTGGGTGGCTGAGCTTTAGCTCCACGCCCAGGGCGGTGATGCGCTGCACGTCAGCCTGGACCACCGCCTCGGGCAGTCGGAAGCGGGGTGCGATGGCCGGCATACCGCCGGGCACCGCCCGCCGCTCGAAAATCGTGACCTGCACCCCGCTGAGGGCCAGGTAGTAGCCCGCCGCCAGCCCCGCCGGGCCGCTGCCCACGACGGCCACCCTGGGGGCCGGCATCCCCGATGGCGAGCTTGTATCGGGGGGAGAGCCGGCCTGGTCGCCCGGCAGCTCCGCGTCCGCCACCTTCCCGTGCTCGAAGGCGAACCGTTTCAGCTCGCGAATGAGCACGGGCTGGTCATAGTTGATCCGCGTGCAGCGCGTCTGGCACAGGTGTGTGCAGACGTAGCCGGTGATGCCCGGCAGGGGATTGTCGCGCAGGATGACGCGCAGGGCGCCGTCGTCGTCGCCCCGGGCGATGAGCCGGGCGTACTCGGGGACCGCCTGGCAGACGGCGCACTGGGCCACGCACGGCGCGGCGATGCAGTCAAAGGCGGGCAGCGCCGTCTCGACCTTGGGCAGCTCGGGGGGATGGTAGACCTTCTTGTAACGCGTCTCCTGGAGGGCCCGGTCGGCGGCCGTCGCCAGCTCCTCCAGGCTGCCGGTGGCCAGGTCTTCCAGGCTCGCGGCGCCCCGGGCGGCCATGGCGGCCTCGATCTCGGCCAGCCACTGCCCCAGGCGCGCATAACCGCCCGGCTTGAGCAGGTCGGAGGCGGCCGTCACCGGCCGCGCGCCGCAGGCCAGGATCGTCGCCACGTTCCAGGCGTCGGCACCGGCCGAGTACGAGACGGGCAGTTCCCCGCCAAACTCTTGCGCCAGCTTATGGAAGAGGTTCATGGTGACGGGATAGAGGGCGCGGCCCGACATGTACATCTCGTCGCCGGGCAGGACGCCGCGATGGTTGGCCATGGCCAGGGTATTGCTCAACTTGACGCCAAAGGTCAGCCCCCGCTCCTCCGCCACCTGCTGCAGGCTGTGGATCATGTCGACGGCGCGGCCGTATTGCAGGTCGTGGGCAAAGACGCGGTCGGGGATGTCGATCTCGCGAAAGCCCAGGTGCTCGTGGAGGATGTCCAGCACCGCTTCCTTGCCCAGGAGCGTGGGGTTCAGCTTGACAAAGGTGTGCAGCCCCCGCTCGACCAGGAGATAGCGGGCGATGGCCTCGATCTCGTCGGGCGGGCAGCCGTGCATCGTCGACAGCGTGACGCTGTTGGTGATCCGGGCGGGCACCGAGAGGCCGGCAACGGGCAGGCCGGGGAACCGGCTCTGCAAGGTCTCCAGGAGGGCGGCGATCTCGGCCGAGGCGTCCTGGAGGCGATCCATGAAGCGCTGCATGGCCGGCTGCCGGATGCCCTCCAGGTTGTAGCCGACGCTCATGTTAAAGATGGTCTGGGGCGCGGTTGCCTCGTAGCCGAGGATGCGCGGCAGGAGGTGGACCAGCACCCAGGCCTTGACGTACTCCCCGGCCGACGCTTCCAGCTTGAGCTCCTGCGACCACTCCACGTTGTAGCCCTCGTCGGCCAGGTCGATGCACGGCCGGGGGATGTCCAACTCGTCCATGATCTGCACGGTCTTGAGCTCGATAAAGCGCCCGCCACACAGCCAGGCGCTGACGATGTTGTGGGCAAGCTGTGTGTGAGGGCCGGCCGCCGGGCCGATGGGCGTGCCCAGCGCCTCTCCGAAGAGCCGGCCGGCGTAGGGCGCCCCGGGCCGCGGCACGTAGAACAGGGCGCGGTGAATGCCGAAAATCGAGCCGGTTGCCTCCAGCTCTCCCAACATCCAGGCCACGAGCCTGTCAATGGATTGAACCCTCATTGCCTCTGACATCCGCGTCTCCTTCTCATAGCCATCCCCTCGCACCTATCTGCGGTTCCTTGCCCTTGATTATACCCGCAACGGGCACTTTTGTCCACGGACGGCCCCCTTGTCTGCGCTGCCCGGAAGCTGCCACGGAGACAGGGAGAGCACGGAGTGGCTCCTCCGTGGCCTCCGTGTCTCCGTGGTTGGAACGAACGGGGAGTGTTGCCGGCCCCTCAGGCCGTGATCCAGGTGCCGGTCTCGCCATCCAGTGCCCGGGCGATGTTGGCCGGGTCGGTGATGAGGGCCTGGCCCCGGGGGCAACACTTGAGGTAGGCGAGGACGGCTTCGATCTTGGGTCCCATGCTGCCCGCCGCAAAGTGGCCCTGCCGGTAGTAGGTCTCGGCCTCGGCGGCCGTGATCCGGTCCAGCCACTTCTGGTCTGGCTTGTTAAAGTTGATGGCCACCTGGGGCACCGCCGTGGAGATCAGGAACAGGTCGACCTCCAGCTCGCGGGCCAGGAGGCTGGTGGCCCGGTCCTTGTCGATGACGGCCCGCGTGCCGATGAGGCGGCCGTCCTCGTCCTTGATGACCGGGATGCCCCCACCGCCCACGGCGATGACGATAAAGCCCTGCTCCACCAGGGAGTGGATGGCCGCCAACTCGACGATGGCCATGGGCTCCGGCGAGGCGATGACGCGGCGCCAGCCGCGGCCCGCGTCCTCGATGACCCGCCAGCCCTCTTTTTCGAACTTGCGCGCCTTTTCTTCGGTGCTGAACCCGCCGATGCCCTTGGAAGGGTTCTGGAACCCGGGGTCGTTGTGGTCCACGAGCACCTGGGTTACCACCGCGGCGATGGGTTGCTCGATGCCCCGGCCAAGGAATTCGTTCCCGAGGGCCTGGGCGATCATGTAGCCGATGGCCCCCTGGGTGTAGGCCCCGATGACGTCCAGGGGCGTGGTGTGCACCTCGTGGGCCGCCAGCTCGTTGCGGCGCAGGATAAAGCCCACCTGGGGCCCGTTGCCGTGGGTGATGACCAGGTGCCAGCCGCGCTCGATCATGTCGGCGATGTGCTTGCACGTCTCCTGTATCGCCACCCGCTGCGAGCCCACGTCCTCGTGGTCCTTGTCCAGGATCAACGAGTTGCCGCCAATGGCGATGACGGCCGTCTTTTCGGTCATTCGACTCCTCCTAGAGCGTCAGCGCCATGACAGCCTTTTGCGCGTGCAAACGATTCTCCGCCTGGTCGTACACGACCGAGTTGGGGCCTTCCAGCACGCCGTCGGTGACCTCGATGTTGCGGTCGGCCGGCAGCGGATGCATGTAGATGGCATTGGGCTTGGCCAGGGCCATCCTGGCCTCGTCGGTGATCCAGTGGGTGTACTTCTGGATGATCCCGGCGCCCTGTTCGGGATCCGACGTGTGTACCAGGGCGCCCCACGACTTGGCATAGATCACGTCGGCGTCCCGGAAGGCCTCGTCCATGCCGTCGGGGTCGCTGATGACCTCAAAACTGGTGCCGAATTTCCTGGCCTGCTCGTGGGCTTGCTGCATGATTTCGGGCATCAGCACGAACTCGGGCGGATGGGCCAGCACCACGTCGAGGCCAAAGCGCGGCATTTGCAGGATGAGGGACTGGGGCACCGAGAGGGGCTTCTGATACGAAGCGGCATAGGCCCACGAGACCACCATCTTCTTGCGGCGCAGGTCGCGCCCCTTCTTTTCGATGATGGTCATCAAGTCGGCCAGGCACTGGAAGGGATGATAGACGTCGCACTGCATGTTGAGCACCGGCGCGCGCGAGGCCTGGGCGACGCCATTCAGGTAGTCATTGCCCACCCCCCAATCGCAATGGCGGATGGCAATGCCGTCAAAGTAGCGGCCATAGATCTCGCCGATCTCCTTGGGCGTGTCGCCGTGGGCGATCTGGGTGGTCTTGCTCTCGATGAACGCGGCGTGCCCGCCCAGTTGGGCCATGCCGGCTTCGAACGAGCCGCGCGTGCGCGTGCTGCTGAAAAAGAACAGCATGGCCAACACCTTGTCGCGCAGGTAGGCGTGGGGCTCGTTCAGGGCACGTTTGCGCTTGAGGTCAAAAGCGACGTCCAGAACGGTCTCGACTTCTTCTTTGCTGAAATCCAGGTCGCCGATCAGGTCGCGGCCTCGCAGATTGGTTTGCATTTCTCTCTCCTCAAACTCCTTGTTTCTCTAGGTTCTCTAGCCGGTTGCCGGAGAGGTGCTTGCGCTTGTCGGTTCGTAGTAGGCGATTTATCGCCAAAGAACCGCGCTGAAGCGCGCACTACGAACGGGCTCTCCGACAGGCTGCTAGCCGTTCCTCGCCGACAGCACGTGGGGCAGCCAGGCGTACCATTCCGCGGCTTGCACGACGTCGTCCAGGGGCACATTCTCGTGCATGGCATGCGCGTCGACCTCGTCGCCCGGCCCAAAACCGATGGCCGGTATCTGCGCCTTGCCTGCCCAATAGGTGCCGTTGGTAGAGAAATCCCACGTGCCCAGCGGTCGCGTTTCGCCCCACAACTCGGTGAGGGCCTGCTGGCCCGCCTGCACCAGTGGATGTGCTTCGTCAAGGAGCCACGACGGAAAGTACTTGGCCACCGGGAAGACAAAACCGGTATACGAGGGCGTGTCGTAGAACAACTCCTCGACGACGATCTCGCCCTGAAAATTGTCGGCGACGAGACTGCGGATCTGGGCGATGACCTCGTCGTGCGGCTCGTCCAGGGTGATGCGCCGGTCGACATAAACGGTAAACCGGTCGGGCACGGCATTGATCGAGGCTGTGCGGGCCGAGACGTCGGTCACCGTGGCGGAAGGCTTGCCCAGCACCGGATGGCTGCCCTGGCCGAAGCGCAGGCGCCGGTCCAAGTCGCGGATGCCCGCGATGACCGGCAGCATCTTGTAGATGGCATTGTCGCCCAGCCAGTGGGAGGCCGCGTGCGCCGACCTGCCCGAGGCGGTGACTTTGAGCTCGATGCGGCCCTTGTGCCCGCGATAGATGTGCATCCTGGTCGGCTCGCCGATGACCACCAGGTCGGGCCGCACCCCGGGATCGACCTCGACGAACGTATTGGGCGCGATGCCGTCGCACCACTCTTCCATGTTGCCAAAGTAGTAGGCGGTGTAGCCTTCCAGCAGGCCCAGGTCGCGGGCGATGGCCAGGCCATACACCATGCCGGGCGTGCTGCCCTTTTCGTCGCACGCGCCGCGCGCGAAGAGGCGGCCGTCCTCCACCTTGCCCACAAAGGGGTCCCAGTCCCACTCGTCGGGGTCGCCGATGCCGACAGTGTCGATGTGCGAGTCATAGACCAGCACACTGGGGCCATCCCCAATGCGCCCGACGGTGTTGCCCATCCTGTCGAAACGCACTTTTTCCCAGCCGAGCCGTCGCATTTCGGCCTGGATGCGCTCGCCCACCGGGCCGATCTGGGAGTCCATGGAAGGGATGGCACAGATGTCGCGCAGGAACTGGATCATGTCCTCCCGCGCAGCCTGCACCCGTTGTTTGACCTCTGCCATTGTTTGCATGTCCGCCTCCTATGCCTTGAGCAGACCTGTTCTGTCGTTGAACTCGTCGATAAGCGCGTCGATCTCGTCCACCTGCCCGTGGATGGAGCGCCAGTAGTCGGGGTCGTACCACTGGGCCTGGATCTCGGCATAGGTCTTGCCCTGCTGCTCCACCCAGGTGTAATACTTCAGGTTGTGGATCCGCTTGCGATCCCAGTAGCCCAGCTCCTCCACGTGCTCGATGCCACAGCCGAGGAGATAGCGGTGATAGTCCGCCGCCGCGTCGACCTCGCCATACTCACCGTGTTCCTGGCGCAACTCGCGCAGGCGGCTGCCGTATAGCTCCATGGAATCGGTCCAAACGGTGAGGACGACGTCGTTTTCGCCCAGCTCGTACCACCTGGCGAACTTGATGGCCGACAGGACGTTGGCGATGCTGGAGATGCCCATGAGGTCCAGCCTGTCGACCAGGTCCTGTGGCACGCCCTTGCCCGCCAGGTAGCGGCGGCCGGCCGGCTCGTTAAAGAGCCGCACCAGGTTCATGCACGCATCGTCGTCGATGGCCACCACCAGGTCGGTGTTCTGCAGGTTGTGGATCCAGGGAACGTGCTTGTCGCCGATGCCCTCTATGCGGTGCCCGCCAAAGCCGTTCAGGAGCAGCGTCGGGCACTGGAGGGCCTCGCTGGCGCCCACCTTGCTCGCCGGGAAGAGCTCCTTCAGGTAGTCGCCTGAGCCGATGGTGCCCGCCGATCCCGTGGTCAGCACCACGCCCCGATAGGTGTCCCGCGGCCCCAGCTCGGCCTGGAGCACCTCTTCCATGGCGTGGCCCGTGACGTCATAGTGCCACAGGTGGTTGCCAAACTCATCGAACTGGTTAAAGATGACAATGTCGTCGCCCCGCTCGCGGGTCAGCTCCCAGCACTTGTCAAAGATCTCCTTGACGTTGCTCTCGCAGCCGGGCGTGGCAATCACCTCGCCCGAGACCTTGCTGAGCCACTCGAACCGCTCGCGGCTCATCTCCTCGGGCAGGATGGCGATGGAATCGCAGGCCAGGAGGGTCGAGTCGTAGGCTCCACCCCGGCAGTAGTTGCCCGTGGAGGGCCAGACGGCCTTCTGGCTGGTGGGGTCGAACTGGCCGGTCACCAGGCGCGGCACCAGGCAGCCAAAGCTGGCACCCACCTTGTGCGAGCCCGTGGGGAACCACTTGCCCACCAGGCAGATGATGCGCGCCGGCACGCCCGTCAGCGACGGCGGCAGCTCGACGTAATTTACGCCGCCAAAGCCTCCGCCCTGGGCTTTGGGCTCGTTCTTCCAGGTGATGCGGAACAGGTTGAGCGAGTTGACTTCCCATAGGCTCACGTCGCGCAGCCGCGACCGGACCTTGTCGGGGATGAGCGACGGGTCCTTCATCTGGGCAAAGGTTGGGATGACAATGTCCCGCTCCCGAGCGCGCTGTACGGTCCTCTTCAGTGCTTCTTCGCGAATGGTCAGATCGATCATCTTACTCTCCTGATTGCAGGTTTAGCGCCCGCCGCACGGCGTCCAGATCCGGCGCCACGACGGCGGGTTGGCCTATCGATTTGATGGCCGTCGCCACGTCCTTGAGGCCCGAGCCGGTGGCCAGGATGACCACCTCCTCGCCGGCGTGGATCAGGCCCAACTTCACGGCCTCATGCAGGCCGGCGTAGGATGCCGCGGCGGCGGGCTCGGCAAAGACCCCGCAGCCCCGGGCGAGGGCGGGGATGGCGGCCACGATCTGGTCGTCGGTCACCCGTAAGAAGGCGCCGCCGCTGTGGCGGACGGCGCGCAGGGCCTTGATGCGGTCGCGGGGCAGGCCGGCGACGATGCTGTCGGCCAGGGAGTGGGCCTCGACGGGCTGCATCTCCCAGCCCTCCAGCCCCCGCTCCCAGGCATCCACCAGGGGCGACGAGCCGGCCGCCTGCACCCCCACGAGGCGCGGCATACGCTCGATCCAGCCCAGGGCCAGCAGGTCCTGAAAGCCCTTGTGCACCCCGCCGATGATGCAGCCGTCGCCAACGGGCACAACCACCACGTCGGGCGCGGTCCAGGGCGCCTGGCTCTCCGGCTCCCCGCGGCTCGATGCGGCGGCGGTCAACTGCTCGCAGATCTCGTAGCTGGCGGTCTTTTTTCCCTCGCTCATGTAGGGGTTGTAACCGGTGTTGCGGCTGTACCAGCCGAACTCGGGGGCCGCCCGCAGGCACAGCTCAAAGGCGTCGTCGTAGGTGCCGTCCACGAGGAGGACCTGCGAGCCATAGACCAGCAGTTGGGCGATCTTGGCCTGGGGCGCCGTGCGCGGCAGGAAGATGACGTTGGCCTGGCCCACGCCGGCGCACATGCCCGCCAGGGCGGCGGCGGCGTTGCCGGTGCTGGCCGTGGTCACCACGCCATAGCCCAGCTCCTGGGCCTTGCACACGGCGATGGCCGAGGCACGGTCTTTGAACGATGCCGTGGGCTGCCGCCCGTCGTCCTTGACCCACAGCCGCCCCAGGCCCAGGCCGCCGGCCAGGCGGGGCGCGGGGTAGAGGGGCGTCCAGCCGACGCTGCCCAGAACCGTGCCAGCCGTCAGCCGGGCGGCCGTGCCCGCGTCCACCGGTAGCAGGGGCAGGTAGCGCCAGATCGAGCGGGCGGGATGGCCGGCCAGCTTCTCGGGCAGAAAACGCTGCCGGATCTGCTCGTAATCGTACACGACGTCGAGGGTGCCGTCGTCGCCGTGCCTGGGGCAGACGTATTCGACCTCATCCGGCGCGTACTCGGCGCCGCAGATGGTGCACCGCAGTCCTAGAACCTGTTCCATGGAACTCTCACCCCGTGCTCCCTCTCGTGCTCCGTCGCCTGATTTCTCGACTGTGCCTGGCGCTGGCGCGCAGGGCCTGGCGGGGCACCAACCGGAACTGGAAGAAATCGGGGACGAAATAGCGCTGCACGCTCTCGTTAGGCATCTGACCCCTGGCCGTATTCTACTTGGACAAACTCTTTCCGTCAAGAGAGGGAGGGTGCATGGATTGCCAAATCGACCGCTTGTGCTATACTTGTGCCAAGATCGGGGCGATCCGGCATTCCATCGAACTGAAGGGAGGAGGCGAACATGGACCTGGGATTAGGAGACCGCGTGGCCATCGTCGCGGCTGCCAGCCGCGGCCTGGGCAAAGCGTGTGCCATGGAGCTGGCCCGAGAAGGGGCCCGGGTAGTCATCTGCGCCCGAAACGAGGACGAGCTGATGGCGACCGTGGAAGAGATCCGCGGCGCGACGGGCGCCGACGTGCGCTACCTGGTGGTGGACCTCACCGACGACGCCCAGATCCGGCACCTGGCGGACGAGACACTGCGCCGCTACGGCCGCATCGACGTCCTGGTGACCAACAACGGCGGGCCGCCGCCCGGCTATTTCGAGGACCTGGACGACGCCGCCTTTCAGACGGGGCACGAGCGCACGTTGTTGAGCGCCGTGCGCCTCATCCGCTCCGTGCTGCCGGCCATGCGCCTGCAAAAGTGGGGGCGCATCGTCAACATCACCTCCATCTCGGTCAAGCAGCCCATCGATGACCTGCTGCTGTCCAACGTCTACCGCGCTGGGGTCGTGGGCCTGGCCAAGACCCTCTCGCGGCAGGTGGCGGACGACGGCATCACGGTCAACAACGTGGCGCCCAGCTACACCCGCACCGAGCGCATCGAGGAGATCTACCAGGCACGGGCGGCGCAGCAGGGTAAGACGGTCGAGGAACTGGTGGCCGAGGCCGCCGCCGGCTATCCCATGGGGCGCATGGCCGAGCCCGACGAGCTGGCCGCGCTGGTCGCCTTCCTGGCGTCGGAGCGGGCGAGCTATATCAACGGGACGACGATCCAGGTGGATGGGGGGTATTACCGGGGCGTGTTGTAGCCGTTACGTCCTGGCAATGCAGGCTCGGACGGCCTGGCAACAGGCGGGAGGCAAAGCCGCCCCCACTTTTGCCGCCCGCTGCCTTTTCGAGTATAATGCCGGGCTGGAACCATGCCAAGGGTTTCCACGCAGCAAAACGCAAAGGAGCCGAGTCGAGATGGGAAAGAAGGGACGGGTTTTCAGTGGGGCGAGGCCGACGGGCAGGCAGCACCTGGGCAACTACCTGGGTGCGGTCCGCAATTACGTGGCCCTGCAGGACGACTACGAGTGCATCTACTGCGTGGTCGATCTGCACGCCCTCACGACCCTGGAACACACGGACAAGCTCCGGGATTGGACCCGGGAGATGACGCTGGATTGGCTGGCGGCCGGCATCCGGCCCGAGGAGACCATCCTCTTTATCCAGTCCCACGTGCCCCAGGTCACCGAGCTGCACACCATCTTTTCCATGGTCACGCCCCTTGGCTGGCTGACCCGCCTGCCCACCTTCAAGGAAAAGGTGCGCCAGAGCCCGGAGAACGTGAACTACGGGCTGGTGGGCTACCCCGTCCTCATGGCTGCCGACATTGCCCTCTACAAGGCCGACACGGTGCCGGTGGGCGTCGACCAGGCGCCGCACCTGGAGTTCACCCGCGAGATCGTGCGCCGCTTCAACTTCCAGTTCGGCGAGGTCCTCGTCGAGCCCCAGGCCAAGCATACCGAGTTCACCAAGGTGTTGGGCATCGACGGCGCGGCCAAGATGAGCAAGTCGCTGGACAACCACATCGAGATCGCCGCCACGCCCGACGAGATCTGGCAGCGGGTGCGCATGATGGTCACCGATCCCGCCCGCCAGTACCGCACCGACCCGGGCCACCCGGAGGTGTGCAACGTCTTTGCCCTGCACGGCTTTTTCTCGGCCGGCGAGGTGGCCCAGATCGAGGCCGACTGCCGCTCGGCGGCCATCGGCTGCGTCGACTGCAAGAAAAAGTTTGCCCGCAACCTGAGCGAGCACTTTGCCCCCTTTCGCGAGCGGCGCGCCCGCTACGCCGCCGATCCCGACTATATCCGCGACGTGCTGGCCGACGGCGCCCGCCGGGCCGGGGCCATCGCCGACCAGGTGCTGGGCGAAGTCAAGGCCGCCGTCGGCCTGCCCTGACGATGCAGCAAGCGCACATTCGCAATTTCTGCATCATTGCCCACATCGACCACGGCAAGAGCACCCTGGCCGACCGGCTGCTGGAGCGCACCGGCACCATCACCCAGCGCGAGATGATGGACCAGGTCCTCGACGCCATGGACCTGGAGCGCGAGAAGGGCGTCACCATCAAGGCCTCGGCGGTGCGCATGGAGTATACCGCGCCCGATGGGGAGGTCTACGAGCTGAACCTCATCGACACACCGGGCCACGTCGACTTTACCTACGAGGTGAGCCGCGCCCTGGCTGCCTGCGAGGGGGCGGTCCTCGTCGTGGACGCCACCCAGGGGGTGCAGGCCCAGACCCTGGCCAACCTCTACCTGGCCCTGGACGCCAACCTGACCATCGTCCCGGTCATTAACAAGATCGACCTGGTCTCGGCCCGGCCGGAGGAGGTGGCCCAGGAGGTGGAGGACCTGCTGGGCATTCCCGCCAGCGAGGCCATCTATGCCTCGGCCAAGGAGGGCACAGGGGCCGAAGAGGTGCTCCAGGCCGTGGTGCAGCGCATCCCGCCGCCGCAAGGCCGGCCCGACGCGCCGCCGCGGGCCCTCATCTTTGACTCGCACTATGATTCCTACAAGGGTGTCGTGGCCTATATCCGCGTCGTCGACGGCACCCTGGGCTCGGGCGACCTCCTGCTGCTCATGTCCAACGGGCTGGAGGTCGACCCCATCGAGATCGGCGTCTTCCGACCCGGTATGCAGCCCACCCAGCGCCTGGAGGCGGGGGAGGTCGGCTACGTCGCCACCGGGCTCAAGACCCTCCAGGAATGCCGCGTGGGCGACACGATTACGCTCAAGGAAAACCCGGCCGGCAAGGCGCTCCCGGGCTACCGCCCGGCCAAGCCCATGGTCTTTGCCGGGCTCTATCCCGCCGAGGGCGAGGATTATACCCTGCTGCGCGACGCTCTGGCCAAGCTGCAGTTGAACGACGCCTCCATTGTCTACGAGCCCGAGACCTCCCACGCCCTGGGCTTTGGCTTTCGGTGCGGCTTCCTGGGGCTGTTCCACATGGATATTGTCCAGGAGCGGCTGGAGCGCGAGTACGATCTGGACATCGTCTTTACCTCTCCCAGCGTCGAATACCAGGTGCTCAAGACCGACGGGCAGGTCCTGGCCATCGACAACCCCGCCGACCTGCCGCAAGAGACCGAGATCGCCCAGGTCGAAGAGCCGTGGATGCAGATCCAGATCTATACCCCGGCCGAGTACATCGGCCCCGTCATGGACCTGGTGGTCAAGCGCCGGGGCGAGATGATAAAGATGGAGTACCTGGACAGCAGCCGCGTGCTCCTGACGTACGAGGTGCCCCTGGCCGAGATCCTGGTGGACTTTTACGACCAGCTCAAGAGCCGCACCAAGGGGTACGCTTCGCTGGACTATAGCCTGGCAGGCTATCGCCCCGGCGACATGGTCAAGCTGGACGTCCTCGTCGGCGGCCAGCCCGTGGACGCCCTGTCCATCATCGTCCACCGCGACCAGTCCTTTTACAAGGGCCAGCGCCTGGTGACCAAGATGAAAGAGGCCATCCCCCGCCAGTTGTTCGACGTCGCCATCCAGGCGGCCGTCGGCAAGCGCGTCATCAGCCGCGCGAATGTGAAAGCTTTGAGGAAAGATGTGCTTGCCAAGTGCTACGGAGGTGACATAACGAGAAAGCGAAAGTTGCTGGAGAAACAGAAAAAGGGCAAGAAAAGGATGAAGATGGTCGGCCAGGTCGAGATCCCGCAGGAAGCCTTTATGACCGTCTTGCGCCTCGACGAGGATTAGGCCGTGGCCCGCAAGGCCGCCCCTGGCAGTCGCTGGCCCCTCGCCTTTTACCTGGCCCTGGCGGCCAACCTGTTCTTTTTCGCCAGCTTTCAGTGGAGCTACGTGACGCTCCCGGGCTTTATCCAGGAGCTGGGCGGCGGTGCGGCCGAGATCGGCCTCGCCTTCGGGCTCTCCACCCTCAGCGCCGTCGTCCTGCGGCCCTTTATCGGGCCTCTCATCGACCGCTGGGGGCGCAAGCAGGCCCTCCTGGTAGGCAGCTTTCTCTTTGCCCTGGAGCCGGTGCTCTATACCCTGGTGGGCTCCATCGGTCTCTTCCTGGCCGTGCGCCTGATCCGCGGCCTGGCCATCGCCGCCTTTACCACGGCCTACACGACCCTCGTGGCCGACCTGGCTCCGGCCGAGCGACGGGGCGAGGCCGTGGGCCTGGCGGGCGTGACCAACAACGTGGGCATGTTGTTCGCCCCTGCCCTGGGGGCCGCCATGCAGGTGCGCTGGGGCTACACGCCCCACTTCTGGGGCGCGGCGGCCCTCGCCCTGGTCAGCTTTGCCCTCGTGCTGCCCCTGAAGGAGGCCCGGGGCTTCTCGCAGGCGGTGCCCGCCGGGCCCGGCTTCTGGTCGGTGGGGCGCCTGCGCCCCGTGTGGCTCGCCTCGTTCGCGGGCACCGGCCTGGCGGTGGGCTATGGGGCAGCGTTGAGCTTCATGCCGCCCTTTGCCGCCGAGCGCGGCCTGGGTGCCGCGGGCGGCTATTTCACGGCCTTTGCCCTGGCGGTGATGGCCAGCCAGGCCACCGCCGGCTGGCTTTCCGACCGGTTGGGGCGCCGGGCGGTGGTCTTGCCGGGCATGGTCGTCGCCGGGCTGGCCAGCGCCGGCCTGGCCATGGCCTGGACTGACCTGGCGCTCCTGGCTGCCGGCGCGGGCCTGGGCCTGAGTTGGGGGCTGGTGCGCGCCGGCCTGGACGCGAGCCTGGTGGACAGCGTGCCCGGCGCGTCACGCGGGGCCGCCTTTGCCTTTCTCTATACCTGCTTTGACGCCGGCATCGGCGCCGGTTCCTACGGCCTGGGGCTCCTGGCCGAGGCCGAGGGCTATGCCGCTGCCTTTTACGCGGCCGGGGCCTGGGCCGCCGTAGCCCTGGCCGGTTACCTTGCCTGGGGTCGCCGGCCCGGGACGGTCCGGGACGGCGCGTAGCGCTGGAGGGAACGTGCTTCCACAATTCCGGTGCCGCCCGGCGATGGGGGCGGCAAGGAGTGTGACATCATGACCCGACCTCTGGCCGGTCGCCGGGCTCGCCTCGAGGGCATGCCCGGCTTTGTCGTGGTGTGGGCCGGCCAGCTCGTCTCGGTCCTGGCCTCGAGCATGACCAGCTTTGCCCTGACCATCTGGGCTTACCAGGAGACGGGCAGCGCCACGGCCCTGGGCGCCGTGAGCACGGCTTTTATCCTCCCTTTCTTGTTGCTGTCGCCCATCGCCGGGGCCATGGTCGACCGCTACAACCGCAAGCTGATGATGATGGTCAGCGACCTGTCGGCCGTCCTCGCCACGGTCGGCATCCTCGTCCTGCACGCCTCCGGCTCCCTGCAGATCTGGCATCTCTTTGGCGCGTCGGCCCTCATGGGCCTGGGGAACACCTTCCAGTGGCCGGCCTACTCGGCGGCCATCAGCACCATGCTGCCCAAGGAGCAGTATAGCCGGGCCAACGGCATGATGTCCCTCGTCGAGACCGGCCCCTCGGTCCTGGCGCCCATGCTGGCCGGCGCCCTGCTGCCCATTGCCGGCCTCAAGGGCATCCTCGGCCTGGACATTACCACCTTTTTCCTGGCCATCGGCGCCCTCCTGGTCGTGCGCGTGCCCCAGCCCAAACGCAGCGCCGAAGGCCAGGCGGCCCAGGGCAACCTCTGGCGCGAGTCGATCTTTGGCTTCCGCTACATCCTGGCCCGCCGCAACCTCCTGGGCCTGTTGCTCTTTTTCCTGGTCCTGAACTTTGTCATCGGCATGGCCTACCAGGTCATCGCCCCCTTTGTCCTCGCCCGGACGGGCAACAGCAGCACCTCCCTGGGGGCCGTCCAATCGGCGTGGGCCGTGGG
>JAAYZQ010000334.1 GCA_012514775.1 Anaerolineaceae bacterium | reverse complement strand
CGGCCGGGAGCGCGCCCCTCGCTATCTCTCCCGGGCATAGATCTCGTAGGGGTACCACCACGCCTTGGGCTCCATGGACATGTCCCAATGGACGTGTTTCGTCTCGCGGAACTCGTCCAGGTCCTCCTGATGCCTGTGATGGGCGGTACCTGCCGTTGGTACCCCTCAGATTGGAGTCTAGACCGGGAGCTCGGCGACGATCTTCCGCTTCAGAGTCCTGAACTCCACGGTCTCGTAGAAGGCCCGAGCCGCCTGGTTGAACTCCCAGATGCCCAGTCTCAGCTCCTGTGCGGGTCGAATGGAGACTGGCATCTATCTCCGCCGCCCATATGCCCCGCCGCCATACGAGCTCAGGTCAAAGATGACGCCGACGACGAGGAGGATAATGTCGAACGTCGACAGGCCGCCGGGAAAGACCAGGACATAGATTACCGTCGTCAGCGGCAGGAAGATAAAGCCCAGCAGGGGGATGAGGAACGAATCAAAGGCCCGGCCGATCCAGTTGGTAAAAAGCCAGATGAGGATCAGGGCCAGGCGAGGCGCGCTGGCCGCCAGTAGGGCAAACAGACAGGCACATCCCATGGAAGTCTCCTTTTCCGTCGGCCGCGTGGCTCCGAGATCGGGCCGGAGCCACGCGGCGGTTAACTGCAGTTGAGGAGCTCACACCCCCGCCTCGCGCAGCTCGTCCTCGTCCATGCCAAAGTGGTGCCCGATCTCGTGCAGCACCGTCTGCCGCACGCACTCGCGTATCCGGTCGGGCGTCCGACACCAGCGCTCGATGGGCCGCTGAAAGATTATGATCTTGTCCGGGACAATTTCGCCGTAGGTAAAGCCCCGGTTGGTCTTGGGCACGCCCACGTACAGGCCGAAGAGCGTTTGGCCCCGGCGCAGGCCCGCCTGCTGCCGGTGCTCGGGCGTCGGCCGCTCGGCGACCACGACGGCCACGTTGTCCAGCCAGCCCTGGATCTCCTCGGGCAGGCTGTCCAGGGCCTCCACGACGAGCTGCTCAAAGACGTCTTGATCCATGGCCCTATTATACCACAAGTTGCAGGTAGGACGTCCTCTTGCACTCAACTCTTGCACGGCATCGGCCGGATCCAGCTTCGATCTGTGCAGGGGCCTTTCGCATCCGGCCAGGCAGCCGGCGCAAGCCACGACGGGCCGGCTATTTGAATAAAACTTGACACTAGCGCGCCAGGGTGTTATACTATGTCCGTAACGGAATCCGGCTGAAGTCGACACTCGGTTTTCTGTTACCCGGGCCATCGTGATGCTCGTTGTCAGCCGTCCTGTTCTCCGCAGTTGACGCACGGCGGTCGAAATCTGAAGATGGCGCCCGTCATCTCTAATCCCCCCAGTGGTTGTTGCGCTGCTAACCTGGAGGTTTTGTCTGCTGCCTGCCAGAGGATGGAACCCTGGCTGGTGGGTGATACGCTGATTTGGAGCGATGCCTTTCAACACAAGGAGGGAAAGGATGAAGGGGCAGTCAAGAGTTCATGAGACGTTGAGTGCAGTCATCGCTATGAGCACGCTGCTGTGCGTGCTTCTGGCATCCGTGCCGGCACACGCGGCAGATCCCGCGGCCGCCCCGGCGGCCCAGGAGGCATGCGGTCCCCACGTCTACCTGGACGTCCACCACAACTCTGTCGACCCGGACCTGGCGCTGCTGGCTAACCTGGTGATCGATGGGCTGGATGGTACGTTCGACGTGAAGGACCAACCCATCGACGCCGCAGCCCTGCAGGGTTACAACGTACTCCTCGTGGCTTACCCCGAGGTCGCCTTTGCCCCGGCCGAGATCTCGGCCGTCGCCGGCTTTGTCCGGGACGGCGGGCGGCTGATCGTCCTCGGCGAGTGGGCGTCGTTTGTCCCTCCCACGCACGCCAACGCCCTGCTGGAGGGCGTGGGTGCGGGCATCACCATCCACTTCGGTACGGTCAATGATCCCACGGACAACGAAGGAGGCGCCGCCTACTGGCCGGTCATCCACCAGTTCGCCGCCCATCCCCTGGTCCAGGGCGTGGGCGAGGTGGCGACCTATGCCGGCGCTTCCCTGTCCGTCATCGGCCCGGCGGTGGCCCTGGCCAGCGGCGACGCCGACAGCTACACGGGCTCCATGGCGTTGCGCGGCGAGGCGAGCAGCGAGGGCGGAGAGATAGCCGGGGTGACGCCCCAGGACCTGGTGCCCGGCGCCCCCATCGTCATGGCCTTTGCCCGGGTGGGGATGGGCAGCGTTTTCGTCACCGGCGACAGCAATCTGTGGTCTGGCAGCGACACCGACGGTGACGGCGCGGTGAACCTGAACGAGCGCAACAACCGCCAACTGGCCTACAACGTCCTGGACTATCCCTGGTGCGACTTTCCCTGCGGTCCCCACGTCTATTTTGACATCCACCACAACTCTACAGGCTATCCTGGCGACTTGTCAGCGCTGGCCGATCTCGCTGTCTGGGATCTGGACGGCACGGTTGCGGTCAAAGACCAGGCCATCGACGCCGCAGCCCTGGAGGGTTACAACGTACTCCTCGTGGCGTACCCGGAGGTCGCCTTCACCCCGGCCGAGATCGCGGCCATCGCCGGCTTTGTCCAGGACGGCGGGCGGCTGATCGTCCTCGGCGAGTGGGGGCCGTTTGTCCCTCCCACGCACGCCAACGCCCTGCTGGAGGGCGTGGGTACGGGCATCACCATCAACGCCGATACGGTCTATGACCCCACGAACAACGAGGATGCCACAGCCATGTGGCCGGTCATCCACCAGTTCGCCGCCCATCCCCTGGTCCAGGGCGTGGGCGAGGTGGCGACCTATGCCGGCGCTTCCCTGACCGTCATCGGCCCGGCGGTGGCCCTGGCCAGCGGCGACGCCGACAGCTACGCGGCCGTTGTGGCGTTGCGCGGCGAGGCGAGCAGCGAGGGCGGAGAGATAGCCGGGGCGACGCCCCAGGACCTGGTGCCCGGCGCGCCCATCGTCATGGCCTTTGCCCGGGTGGGGATGGGCAGCGTTTTCGTCACCGGCGACAGCAGTCTGTGGTCTGGCAGCGACACCGACGGTGACGGCGCGGTGAACCTGAACGAGCGCAACAACCGCCAACTGGCCTACAACGTCCTGGACTATCCCTGGTGTGTGGTGCCGGGCTGCCGCCAGATCCTGTTCGACGAGACCCACGGATGGGCCAGCGACGGCTTGATAGGCGACTATACCATCGAGGCTGGCTTTCGCGAGCTGGCTGCCTTCTTGCAGCGCCGCGGGCACATCGTCCACTCGCTGCAGGACCCGGCGCCCCTGGACCTGCCGACCCTCGGACGCTACGATGTGTTGGTGCTCATGCTGCCCAAAGAGGCGTACACGGTCCCGGAAAAAGAGGCCATCGCTCGCTGGGTGCGTGACGGGGGGCGGCTGGTCACGGTGAGCGACTGGACTACGTGGGCCAACCCCTCACCGGACATCCTCAACGAGGTGCACGCCTACGTCGGCGATGGGCTGATCCACGCGGCGGACAACGTGCAAGATCCGACCGACCACGCGGCCGATACGATCCTCTGGCCCCTCATCCACGAGTTTGCCCCCGAGCCGGTCAACCAGGGTGTCCGCATCGTCCTGTCCCTGGCGGCCGCGTCCGTGCAGGTCTCCAGCCCGGCGTTTGGGACGGCGTTCGGCGACGATGATACCGTTGCCATTCCGACGATGGCCGCTGCCCGCGGCAGCACCGGGGTCTCGGGGGCGGAGGCAGCCCCGGCGCCGGCCGAAAGGGCGATCCAGCCCGTGGTTATGCAGGCCATGGCCCCGGTAGGCCAGGGGGACGTGTGGGCCATCGGCGATGCCAACCTCTGGGGTTCCAGCGACCTTCTTGGGGGAGGCGCATTCATCCTCTACAACTATAACAATGCCCGGCTGGCCCACAACGTCCTGGCCTTTGGCGAGACCTGCCAGCGCTGCCGGGTCGCGCTGTTCAAAGATGCGGACCCGTGGGCGCTGCGGGACGCAGATGCCCGGTCCCAGGCCGGCCCGGCGACGTCGCAAGAGCCCGCCATCACGCCCGCTGACATCCTCAGCCTGGCCGATGCCAACGAGCAGGTCATGCACATGCGAAACATCCCTTACGACGTGTGGACCACGGCGGACGTCGGGGCGGTGGACCTGGCGCCCTACTGCCGGGTCATCGTCGCCTCGGCGCAAACACACGCGTTCTACGCTGCGATCTCTAGCGATAGAGCCTGGCTCGAGTCGTGGGTCGCCGCTGGAGGGATCCTCGAGTTCCACGGGGCAACCTACATTTACGAGTCGTGGGCCGGGCTGCCGATGCCGGGTGGCTGGACGATGCTCGACGAAGCGCAGGACGATGTGACCGTGCTCATCGACGATCACCCCATCCTCAACCAGCCGAACGCCATCGACCCGGCAGCGCTCGATTCCTGGGCCTTTTCGAGCCACGGCCATCTGATCGATCTGCCGTGGGTCACCAGGCGCATCGTCGCCGGCGAGCCCTCGGGCGAGCCCGCGACGGTCGAGATTGCCCTGGGCAGGGG
This sequence comes from Anaerolineaceae bacterium, assembly GCA_012514775.1. The sequence continues at coordinate 3,316 of JAAYZQ010000334.1, read as the reverse complement.
GTGTGTCATCGCCACCACGCAAACGCTGGAATGGGCGTGGGCGAACGACTACTCGCCGCTCCTGGAAAACGTGATCCTGTTGCCTGGCTGTACAATCACCCGGCTACACCTGCCCCTGATCGTGCGGGACTACCCGTGATCTGAGGGGATTCTTCGCAGGTGACAGGGTGACATAATAATCGCCAGTTAGCGCAGGAGTGCTGCCCTCCTGCGTTGGTGGTTGTCAGCTCAGGTCAAACGGGGGTCGGCCTTGTTGCCCCTGGCGTCGGCGGTTTGCTGCCGCAGGAGCTGCACGGCAGGCTTGTGGAAATCGACCCAGCTCAGGGCCTGGGCTACGAACTCGGGCCCGGCCTGCCGCCGGGCCTTGGGTCGTCTCTGCTGCTGTTTGCTTGTCCTCGGTGCCGTCTTGCAGAACATCACGTTGCAACCCTTCTCCTGGCTCCACCGGCCGGCCGGGTGTTGTTGCCCCAACACACCCGGCCGGCACCAGCCCATTGGAGGAGACCGCCTTGAGCCCGGGATCTCAGCCGCGTGGAGCGGGCGCGGCCTTGCCCGGATCTTGCTTTTCGGCCCTGGCGGGCGTTTCGCCTGGCTGCAGGCCGATCCCGGCCCGGCCCAGGCAGAACATCCCCAATCCGCCGCTGACGGTGTGGAAGGCTAGACCGCCCCAGAGCTCACTCAACAGGGTAAACCCTTCTGTGTGGGAGAAGACCCCTCCCATGATGGCCACAATTCATATGACGCTGATTGCCAGCAACAAAATGCCCGCGATCTTCCAGACAGTCTTCATCATCTACCTCCGCATATCATCCAATGCTGGCCCTTACGCGCCAATGGCCTTGAAGACGAAAAAGAGAACCAGAACGGCCGTGACTCCGTGAAACAGGTACGCCGGAATCATCGAAAGGCTCATGGCCGGCATCTGGCGGCGGGACACGCCCACCAAGATGGACACAATTCAGGCTGCCGAAATGAACCAGGTTACAATAGCCGCGATCCACCACCCCATCGTTGCACCTCCTCGGTTTGTCCTGCCCACAGGATACCACGCGGGCGGCTCGCAGTCATCGACCAAAAGGTGGATTCGCAACTCGACAAAAAGGACCGGCCGCCCGGAAGCCCCGTACCGCGGAGGCAGTAGCGCCCGGCTACCACATTTGTGGGTATCGCGGGCCGGCAAGCCCCACACACCGGAGCAATCCCACCAAATTCCAACTGAATCCGTCGCCAAGCCCCACGCAACCCGCCGCTATGTTTTCGTTCTTGCGGGTATAATAAGACAAGTGCGATGCGGCAGTACCTGGATATGCGGTCACGATTTACCAGAAGGAGGGAACAGATGGGAATAATCGCCTGGATCGTGGTTGGTGGCCTGGCAGGGTGGATCGCCAGCTTGATCATGAAAACGAACGAGCGCATGGGCTGCGTGCTGAACATCATCGTCGGCATTATCGGCGCCTTTATCGGCGGGCTCGTGGTGCAGCTCATTACCGGTACTGGCTTTGATTTCGGGTTCAACCTGACCAGCCTGATCGTGGCCGTCATCGGTGCCATAATCCTGCTCTTCCTGGTCGGCCTGATCCGTGGCCGGGGAGCGCGGCCCGTCTAGTTTCGCCGCCCGCACGGAGAGCCGTTCGTAGTGCGCGCTTCAGCGCGGTTCTTGGGCGATGAATCGCCCACTACGAACCGACAAGCGCAGGCACCTCTCCGACAACCTGCCGGCAGCCTGTGGGAGAGGCCGCCGAGAAGAGACGCGGGCCCCGCCTCTGCATCCCTGGCAGAGGACGGGGCCCGGCGCCTGTAAGGGGACCGGCCTATTGCGACTTGATCTCGGTCCAGATGCGGTCGTAGAGGGTCGTCGCCTCGCCCACGTCGCGGATGAACTCCAGGCGGTCCATCACATCCTCGGGCGGATAGATGGCCGGCTCGCCCGTGATCTCCTCGCTGATAAACTCGGTGGCTGCCTCGTTGGGGCTGGCGTACCACGTGTAGTTGCTCACCTTGGCGCCCACCTCGGGCCGCAGCAAATAGTTGATAAAGACCTCGGCCGTGTACTGGCTGTTCGCCGTCTTCGGGATTGCCAGGTTGTCGGTCCAGATGACCCCTCCCTCCTTGGGAATCGCGTACCAGAGCTGGGGCGCCTCGACGGCAGCCATAAAGATGTCCCCACTCCAGCTATGGGCCAACTGCGTTTCGCCCGCGGCCAGCAGGTCTTCGAATCCCTCGCTGTCGTAGGTGGCGACCCACGCCTTCTGCTGCAGCAAGAGCTGCTTGGCCTCCTCCAGTTGGGCCGCGTCGTTGCTGTTCAGCGAATAGCCCAGGTACTTGAGGGCGGCCCCCAGGGCTTCCCGGGGGTCGTTGAGCATGCTGATCTTGCCGGCATAGGGTGCAGCCATCTCCGGGTCGAACAGGTAGCCCCAACTATCGGGTGGCTCCTCGAACACGTCGGCGTCGTAGCCGATGCCCGACGTGCCCCACTGATAGGGCACCGAAACCTTGTTGCCCGGATCGTAGGGCGGGTCTCTGAACCGCTCGTCGATGTTGGCAAAGTTGGGGATGTTGTCATAATTCAGCTCGGCCAACAGCCCCAACTGGTTCATGATGTTCACCATATAGTCCGAGGGCACGATCAGGTCGTAGCCGCTGGCCCCTGCCTGGAACTTGGCCAGGAGGTCTTCGTTGCTGGCAAACGTGTCTTCGATGACCTTGACGCCAAACTCGGCCTCGAACTCGGCATAGATCTCGGGATCGATGTACTCTGACCAGTTGTAGACGTGAAGCTCTTTGGCCAGCTCTTGCGCGCCCTGGGGGCTGGCCGGCCCGCAGGCGGCGACGATGAGCACCATGACGGCCACCAGCATCAGCGTTACGGAACGCTTCATCGGATACCTCCTCCCCTGAATTGTTACGGCTCCGTTTAGAGAATGTCCGCTGCTGATCCACCTCCTTTCCGTTGCAGAAACACCGACAGGAACAACAGTGTCATGGACGCCAGGACCAGGATGGTCGAGATGGCATTGATCTCAGGGGTGATGCCCAGCTTGACCATGGAATAGATGCGCAGCGGCAGCGTGGTAGCGCCCACACCCGCCGTAAAAAAGGTGACGACAAAGTCGTCCAGCGACAGGGTAAAGGCCAGCAGCGCGCCGCCGAGAATGCCGGGCATGAGGAGGGGCAGCGTCACGTGCCAGAAGGTCTGCAGCTCGTTGGCGCCCAGATCCTGGGCTGCCTCTTCCAGCCGCCGGTCAAAGCCCACGAGCCGCGCCCGCACGACGACGGTGACGAACGAGATGTTAAAGGCTACGTGGGCGATGAT
>JAAYZQ010000333.1 GCA_012514775.1 Anaerolineaceae bacterium | reverse complement strand
TGGCGCGCACGCTGCTGTTGAGCCCCGAGGAGCGCTACGAGCGCACCCTGGCCCGCAAGCTGCGCGAGGCGGTGCTGGCCTGGCGCATGGCCCGGAACTATAGCAAGGACGAGATCCTGGCCCTCTATCTGAACGAGATCTATTTCGGCAACATGGCCTACGGCGTGGAGGCGGCCGCCCAGGCGACCTTTGGCAAGCACGTCGGCGACCTGGACCTGGCCGAGTGCGCCATGCTGGCCGGGCTGCCCCAGGCGCCGTCCTACTACAATCCCCTGGAAAACCTGCCCGCGGCCAGGGAACGCCAGGCGGTGGTCCTGGATCTGATGGTCAAGCACGGCTACCTGAGCGAGGAGCAGGCCCGCCTGGCCAGGGAGGAACCCCTCCACTTTGCCGCGGCGCCCTTTCCCATCCGCGCTCCCCATTTTGTGATGTACGTCCGGAGCCTGCTGGAAAAAGAGCTGGGCCTGGAACGATTGGAACAGGGAGGGCTGCGCATTTACACCACACTGGACGTGGACCTCAACGACACGGCCCGCGACCTGGCCCGCTTTCGCCTGGCGCGCCTGGCCGAGTGCAACGGCCAACGGGCCGGCTGCCCGCCCGGGGGCCACAACGTGCGCAACGTGTCGCTGGTGGCCCTCGATCCGCAGACAGGCGAGATCCTGGCCATGCTCGGCAGCCCCGACTATTTTTCGGCGCGCATCAGTGGCGCCGTGAACGGCACCACGGCCCTGCGCCAGCCGGGCTCGTCCATCAAGCCCATCACCTACGCCGCGGCCTTTCAGCGGGGCGACGTTACCGCGGCGACCATGATGCTCGACGTGCGCACCTCCTTCCTGACCCGCGAGGGCGCCTCTTACGTGCCCCTCAACTACGACCTCCAGTTTCGGGGCCCGGTCCGCCTGCGCGAGGCCCTGGGCTCGTCCTACAATCTCGTCGCCGTCAAGGTGTTGGACAGCGTGGGCGTGGAGGCCATGACCGGGATGGCGAGACGGATGGGCATCAGCACCTTTGACGACCCCGACCGCCTGGGCCTGTCGGTGACCCTGGGCGGGGGCGAGGTTCGACTCCTGGAGCTAACAGCGGCCTACGGCGCCCTGGCCAACGGCGGCCACGCCGTCCGCCCCGTGGCCGTGCGCCGCGTAGAAGATGAGGAGGGGCGGCTCCTGTGGGCGCCCGGCCCGGGCCTCGGCGCCCGCGTCCTCGACGAGCGCGTGGCCTACCTGGTGACCGACATCCTGTCGGACGACGTGGCGCGCATTCCCTCCTTTGGCGAGGGCAGCGTCCTGGCGTTGAGCCGCCCGGCAGCCGTCAAGACCGGCACCACGACCGACTTTCTCGACAACTGGACCGTCGGCTACACCCCCGAGCTGGTGGTCGGCGTGTGGGCGGGCAATGCCGACAACGAGCCCATGCGCGACATTTCGGGCATCAGCGGCGCGGCGCCCATCTGGCACGACTTGATGGACAGCGCCCTGAAGGGGCACCCCGCCGTCAAGTTCCAGCGGCCGGAAGGCCTGGTCGAGGTGGAGGTCTGCGCCCTGTCGGGGCAGTTGCCCGGGAACGACTGCCCCCATCGCGTCCGCGAGCTGTTCCTGGAAGGAACCGAGCCGCACGAGACGTGCACCATGCACCGGCGCGTGGCCGTCGATCGCGCCACGGGCCTGCCGGCTTCGGCCGGCACGCCGCCGGAGCAGGTGGGCTACCGGCCGGTCACCGTCTGGCCGGCCGAAGCCGAGCAGTGGGCCCGGGAGAAGGGGCTCTGGGAGCCCATCGCCTGGGGACCTGCGCCGGAGGAGGCCCAGGCCATCGCCCAGGCTCCCCCGGCGCAGCCGGCCGCGGGCGCGCTGGTGATGACCGCTCCCGACCGGGGCGCGGTCTATCGCCTGGACGCCGCGCTGCCACGGGACGCGCAGCGGATCTCGATTGCGGCCGCCAGCGCCACGCCGCTGCGCGAAGTGACGCTTCTCGTGGATGGCCGGCCCCTGGCGCGCTTTGACGCGCCGCCCTACAGGCTACTCTGGCGCCTGGAGCCGGGGATTCACACCTTCCGCGCCGAGGGCGTGGGACCCGGCGGCGAGGTAGTCGCCAGCGACGAGGTGCGCATCGACGTGCGCCAGCCATAAGGCATTGACCGGCAAGAACGCCGGACGGATCATTTGAGCGAGGAGAAGAAAGGCATACCAATGTCCAACAAAACCAGAAGTGCCCAAGCCGTGCTGTCGATTCTGATGGTGCTCAGCCTGCTGCTGGGCGCCTGTGACAATACGACTCCCGGGCCAGGCACCGCCGTCGAGGCCGGCGCCACGGGCACCACGAGCACCACACCCCGTGCAGGGCAGCCGGCGGCCACGCAGGAGCCGGCGAGCACGCAGGAGCCGACGAACACGCCGTTGCCCACGGCGACCCTGCCCCCCACCGTGACGCCCATGCCCCTGCCGGCGCCGCGCCTGGCCTTTCACAGCCCGGGACCGGGCGAGGAGCAGCCCTTGGACGCCCCCCTGGAGCTGATTTTCGACCAGCCCATGGAGCAGGACAGCGTCGAGGCGGCCCTGTCCATCTCGCCCACGCTGGAGACGACCCTGACCTGGAGCGACGAGCGCACCCTGGTCTTGACCCCCGCCGAGGACCTGCCGCGGGGCCAGCACTACCAGGTCACCGTGGCCGAGACGGCGCGCAACGTCGAGGGCGAGGTGCTGGCGGAGCCCATCAGCTTCGAGTTCGACACGGTGGGCTTTTTGTCCGTCAGCCAGGTGATGCCCGCGCCGGACACCGAGGAGCTGGACCCCGACACGGCCGTGACCGTCGTCTTTGACCGGCCCATCGTGCCCCTGACCTCCATCGGCCAACAGGCCGAGCTGCCCAACCCCCTGACCTTTGTCCCGCCCGTGCGCGGCACCGGCGAGTGGCTGAACACCTCCATCTATCGCTTCCAGCCGCGGGACGGCTTCCTGCCGGGCACCCACTACAAGGCCCGCGTGGCCGCCGGCCTGGTCGACACCAGCGGCGGCACGCTGCCCGAGGACTATGCCTGGGAGTTCACGACGGTGCGGCCTGCCGTCCTCTCCGTCCGGCCCGACGATGAATTCCTCTTCGTAGGGCCCAGCGACGTCATCACCGTCACGTTCAACCAGCCAATGGACCGCGCCTCCACCCAATCGCGCTTTGCCCTCGAGGCCGAGGACGCCGCCGTGCCGGGCACCTTCCGCTGGCAAGACGGCGGGCAAACCCTGGTCTTTGTCCCCGACGAGCCCCTGCCGCGCAACACGACGTTTACCGCCAGCGTGGAGGAGGGCGCCCAGGCCCGGTCGGGCACCATGGGCCTCGAAAAGGCGCTGGAGTGGCGGTTCTACACCGTCAACAGCCCGGGCGTGGCCGGCACCGAGCCCGAGAACGGCGCGCAGCGGGTGCGGCCGGGCACGGGGCTGGAGATCACCTTTGCCAGCCCCATGCAGCCCGACAAGCTCCTCGACCACGTGACCTTCCGGCCGGCGGTGACCGAGGTCTATACCTACTGGTCCGAGTTCGACACCCAGGTCAACCTGTCGTGGAAGCAGGAGCCTGCCACCCAGTATGCCGTGACCCTCGACGCCGGCACGCCCGACAAGTACGGCGCGACGCTCGGCCGGGCCACAACCGTACGCTTTACTACCGGCGACCTGTCGCCCCTGGCCTGGCTGACCACCGTCGCCCGCCTTAGCACCTACAGCGCCTACACCGACACCGTGGCCTATGCCAGCTATCGCAACGTGTCGCGACTGGACGTGAGCCTCTACCGCCTCAGCCTGCGGACCTTTATCGATCTCAACACGCGGTGGGAGGCCTGGGATCGCTTCGTGCCCGCCGATGGCGACCTGGTACGAGAATGGTCCCAGAACGTCCGGGCGCCGCGCAACGAGACACGCCTGGCCCGCCTGGAGCTCACCGCCGCGGACGGCAGCGCGCTGCCCCCGGGCCTGTATTACGTCGAGCTGACCGCCCCCGAGGTGGAAAAGCAGCAGCCCGGCGATCCGGGCTGGCGGAGCATGTTTGTCAAGTCGGCCCTGAACCTGACCCTCAAGCAGACCGAGTCGGAGGCCCTGGTGTGGGCCACCGACCTGGCCAGCGGCCAGCCGGTGTCCGGCCTGCCCATCAACCTCTACACCACGTGGGGCGACGTCGATGCCCGCGGCACGACCGGCCGCGATGGCCTGTACCTGGCGGACGACCTGCAGAACAAGAATCTCTGGGACCCCTTCTTTGCCGTCAGCGGCGAGCCGGGCAGCGACGACTTTGCCCTGGCCTACAACGGCTGGGATGCCGGCATCAGCCCCTGGAACTTTGACGTGGACTCCGAGTTCTGGTCCACCGACTACCAGGGCTATCTCTACACCGACCGCCCCATCTACCGGCCCGGGCAGACGGTCTACTTCAAGGGCATCGTCCGCGCCGACGACGACGCCACCTACAGCCTGCCGGCGGACCTCAAGAGCGTGCGGGTGCTGGTCGGCGATCCCCAGGGCAAGGAGTTGTTCAAGAAGGACCTGGCGCTGAATGACATGGGCACGCTCTACGACGAGCTGCAACTGGACGAGGAAGCGACCCTGGGCCAGTACTACCTGGAGATGCAGGCCCCGGAAGCCGAGTTCTACTACGGCGCCAGCTTCCAGGTGGCCGAGTACCGGGCCCCCGAGTTCCAGGTGGCGGTGACCACCGACCGGGACGCCTACCTCAACGGCGACCGGATCAATGCCGCGGCCGAGGCAACCTACTACTTTGGCGGGCCTGTGGCCGATGCCGCTGTGCGCTGGAGCGTGCTGAGCAGCGATTACAGCTTTAGCTACACCTGTCCCCAGGGCGAGACCTGCCCCTGGTACAGTTGGACCGACTATGAGTGGGGCGGATACGCCGACGGCGAGACCTATGGCACCTTCGGGCGTCTCATCGATTCGGGCGAGACTCGCACCGACGATGAGGGCCGCGTGACCTTCCGGGTGCCGGCCGGCCTGGAGGACGATGCCCAGAGCCAGATCCTTACCGTCGAGGCCGCCGTGACCGACATCAACAACCAGGAGGCGAGCAGCCGCACCGGGGTGGTGGTCCACAAGGCCGGCTTTTACGTGGGGGTGGCGCCCCGGGGATACCTGGCCCAGGTGGGCGAGCGAAAGCAGGTGGACCTGCTGACCGTGGACTGGGACGGAGAGCCCGTGTCCGGCGCGGAGCTGTCGGTGGTGTTCATGGAGCACAACTGGT
>JAAYZQ010000332.1 GCA_012514775.1 Anaerolineaceae bacterium | reverse complement strand
GGACCAGCGGGGCGGCCAGCTCCGAGCGCGCACCGGGCACGAGCTCGGCATACTCCGGCTCGATCATCGTGTTCGGGACGAGGACCACCTCTTTTTCTCGGGCTGCGCGTGTCGTGACGCAGTGCCTGTCCATGGGTAACTGCTGGACGAGCTTGTCGGGCGGCACGTTTCTGGCGGCGCGCAGGATGAGCCTCTGCGATCGTTCGTCGTATAGATACAGCGTCCCGTAGCCGTCCGTGACCCGCAGGTGCTCCATGCTCTTGTCCAGGATCAGGTGCAACACCCGATCGAGGTCGAGTGTCGAAGAGATCTCCTTGTCGATCTCCTGGATCGCCTCAAATTGGCTGACCCGTCGATAGATAGCCTGCCGCGCGCTGCGAATGGCGACGGCGGCATAGGAGGCAAAACTTTCGATGACCCGTCGCTCGGTGTCGGTAAAGTCCCTGCGGGCGCGATAGTTCACAAACATCACGCCGACGATCTCTTGCTGCCACTGCAGCAGAATGCCCGCGGAAGACTCGATCCCTTCACGATCCACGAATGGCACTCTGCCGACTGCCCGGGCGGAAGCACGATTGCACATGACCTCGTCGTTCCGGGCATCGGGCGCGTAGCGGCTGCGCCGCAACTGGCGCACGATCACCGAGGGAGCGTCCCTCTCTGCGACGGAGGATTGCATGAAGCTTAGCTTGATGTCCTTGCCCTTCATGGTGGGGGGTGTGACAAACTCGTCCCTGTCCTGGTAGTACTGGTAGATGGTCACGATGTCGGCCTTGAGGACGTCGACTGCGCCCTGGGCAATCTGGGTCAGAAGGGCGTCCAGCTCCAGCTCGCCCACTACCGACTCGCCGATCATCGACAGGCTGGTCAGGGCACGGTTTCGGTCTCGCAGCTTTTCGTAGAACTGCGCGTTCTGGATCACGGTCGAAACCTGCTCGGCGAAAAGCTCGAGCCAGCTTATCTCGTCGTCGGTGAAGGTGTGCGGCTCCCAGAAATGGATGTAGAATACCCCCTCGTACTTGCCGCCCGTCACCAGGGGCAGGCTGGCGATGGCCCGGATGCCCTCTCCTTCCTTGTACCTGGTGGGATGCTTTTCCCACAGGATCCGAGGAGTGTAGACGTTCGGATGGGTCTTGGCCAGCCTATCCGGATCGTCGATGAACCTGGAGTGTTTTTCCCTGAGTGATTGTTCGCCGATACCCCGCTCGCGCGGGGGAAAGGCCTTGAGAAACTCGGAGCCGATGCGGCCGGCGCAGGCCTGGTACACGTAGCGCTTGCCGTCCTTGTCCCAGAGCAGGTGGATGCTGCCCGAATGGGCGCGCACCATGCGCACGGCGTTGACGATGACGACCTCGATTACGCAGGGCAGGGTGGCCCGCCACAGCCGCTGAGCATAGTCGTGGATGAGGCTCTCCAGGCCCTGGCGTTCCTCGGGGGAGATTTCGGGGTGGCTGTGGCGGTCGTGTCCGGCTTCGACCGTGCCCAGTACCGTGTTGTGGGCGATGATGGGCACAAAGACGCGCACCAGTCGCTCGTGGCGGTAGCGGTCATAGATGGCCGGGTCGAAGCGTTTGTCTGGCCCGGTGATGACTTCCGTGCGGCGAGAGCGCACGATGGCAGCCTGGATATCGTCGCTGTCGAGGGCATGTTTTGCCTCGGCACCCCACGCCGCATTGATGCCGTCCACCGTCTCGATGGTCTTTTGCTCCCAGTTCACCAACTGGAGCGCGGCGAACTCGAACCCAAGATCGTTGACGATCTTGCCAAGCAGTTCCTTGATCTGGTCGTCCAGGCGAAGGATCTCGCCCGTGGCCCTGTTGACCTCTGTGATGGCGTCCAGGAGCCGCGTGCGCTCGATGGCCACGGCCCCATAATCGGCCAACCTCTGGAGCAGTTCCTTATCGCGCTCACGAAAGTGATTGACCTCGCTGCTGTTCACATACAAGACACCCACACGCTCGCCCTTGATCTGGACGGGCACCCCGAGGATGGACAGGGTCCCCTCACGAACCACACTCGCCCGCACCCGGATCTCCTGGCCCGCATCTCCCAGGCGCAGGGGCTGGCGCGTATCGGCGATGACGACAGGCCGGCCCGTGTCGAGGATTAGCCGGCTCAAGCCGCGTGTTGAGCGGGGCGGCTGCCGGTGGCTCTCCGCGAGCCTGGGCGAGCGGGCACTGAGCTCGAAGGATCCTTTCTTGCCCTTGTCCCGTGCAAAGAGGTACAGGGAACTGCTGGAAGCGCCGGTTAGCTTCTGCGCCCCTTCCACCACGGCCTGCAACGTCTTCTGCCGGTCGAACGTCTCGCCAAAGGTGTTGGCGATCTGGGCCATCGTCGTTCGCCGTTGTTCCTCCTCGAAGAGCTGGGCGTTCATGATCGCCGCTGCCGCCTGCCCGGCATACAGGGCGAGCAGCTCCTGGTCACTTTTCAGGAACCGGTGAGGGGTTCGAAAGTTGATGAAAAGCACTCCGACAACCTGATCCCCCACGACGAGGGGCGAGCCTGCTGTGGATTTGACTCCCTGGCGGATGATGAATCCCTTTGACATCCGCTCGTCGTGCTCGGCATCCTCCGAGAAAACAGGTGTGGCTGTGCGCACGATCTGGGACGCAATGCCTGTTTTGCTGGGTTTGGGATGTTCGAAAAAGTCGTCCGTGACCCCCTGGGCAATCACCTCGCCGAACTCGTCCCGGTCCTGGTCGTAGAGATAAAGCGTGGCGATGTCTGCGCCAAAAGTCTCCGCTGCCTTATCGACAATCAACCGCAGGAGTTGCTTCAGCTCCTGCTTGGCGGCCAGCGCCAGGCTGACCTCGTGCAAATTGCTGACAATGATCAACACGTCGCTCACGCGCTGGGCAAGCTCGGCCAGCAGCTTTTCATCGGACGCAGCAAAGGCGCGCCCGGGAAAGCCGAATATTGCCAGCACGCCGACCGCCTGGTCACGCAGCACGACCGGGACGGCGAGCAGGGACTTCCAGCCCTCGTTGCGCAGCGCTCGTTGGAAGGGGAACCCGGGGTTGTCTTCCAGGTCGGAACAGGTCCTGGACTCTCTTGTGCGCATGATCTCGGCCAGGATATGGTTTTTACCCAGCGAGAGCTGGGCCGACTGCACAAAACCGTGGCCGATGCCGGTGGCGGCCTGGATGGAGAGCCGGTTCTGGCTGGGCTCCAGCATCCAAAGGGCCACGGGGGCGTTGGTGTACATACAGGCTGCTTTGACGATAAAGCTCAGGCTGCGGTCGACGATGCTGGCGGTTGGAGCGCTGGGTTCCAGCACCTGGCGCATCTCGGCCAACTGCGCTGTTCTGAGGATGGTCGACACCTCGCGCAGGCACTCCTGGATGTTCTCCTTCTCCCGCTCCTGGAAGGTGTGAGGCTTGCGAAAACTGACAAAGCATACGCCGGCAGAGCGCTCCTGCAAAAAGACAGGAAAGCCGGCCGCCGATTCGACACGCTCCCGGAAGGTGAACGGTCCCGCCATATCCGGATGCAGCCGCGCTTCTTCGGCGATGATTGGTACCCGGCCTTTGACGATCTTGCCCGCCAGCCTGTCGGTGCGCGGCATGACGGTCTTGAAGGTGATTTCGTCGCGCAGCCCACAGCCCACAGGGAGGTAAAAGCGGTCTTGATCGGCGTCGTAGAGATACAGAGTGACAATGTCGGCTCGGAAGTCTCGCGCTACCTGCTCCACGAAGCTCTGAAGCGCGTTTTCCAGCTCGTTGAGCTCGCGCGGTGCCGAGCCAGGGGTGACTGAACCGTGCATGATGGAGCCTCCTTCTTTGGTGGCGAAGACGTCGTTCACCGACCGTCGTTTCAGAACTTGAGACCCGTCCAACTGATCAGTGCGGCACTCAGGGAAAGGCCTTTGCCTTGTTTGGCACAAGATCAGGCCCGTCTAGATGATAATTATACACCCTTTCCAGGTCCCGTCAAGTGATAGCCGTGCACCTTGTTCCGTCTCGCCATGGCAACCAGTCGCCTGGACAGGCCGGTGGTCTCGATGGCGCCGGTGAGGATGAACAGGCTCGAAAAAGATCGGGAGAGACCAATCAATCCCGCGGAGGAGGCACGTTGGCCCGGTGAGCCTGCCACGGCCAACGGCCCTCGATCTCGACGATCAACGCCCAGCTCAGGAAGGTTCGAATCAACACCAGGAGGCCCAGGACGGCCACGCTTTCCAGGGTGGCATCCAGGGCGACGGTGCGAACCACATCGGCGGCGAGAAGGAACTCCAGCCCCAGGATCAGTGAGCGACCCAGGCCGGATCTCAGTTTTTCGTACCAGCTCTCGTGGCGTTGCAACGTCGCCTTGAGCAGGAATCGGACGGTGAAATAAAGCATGGCCAGCACGATGACGGCCACCGCCAGGACCTCCATGACCACTGCGGTGAACTCGACCCAGGTCAGGATCTGCTGGTTGACATTTTGCAGCATACTCGCCTCGCTTCCTGGGTTACCAGGCATGTCACTCCACGCGCCGCCAGCCATTCACGGCTGATGCTCGATTGGCCAGACGGGCGTCGACGTTGGGCCGCAGGGCGCCCACGGTGACCTCGTTGCGGCTCGAGCGAACCGGGTTGATCATCATCGACTCGTCGCCGGGCGCGGTGATGAACAGCACGGGGTAGCCGTCGTGGACGGCGGACAGGGGTCCGTGCTTGAACTCGCTGAAAAAGCTGCCCTCGCAGTGGGCGTAGGTGATCTCCTTGAGCTTCAGCGCGCCCTCCAGGGCGATGGGGTGTGTCACGCCGTGGCCCAGGTAGTATGGGACGCAACCGACTAACAAGGCTGTCCTTGTCCTGCCGCCTACTACTCAGCCAAGGCTCTACTGATTGCGGAGTCGCTCCGAAAACTCGAGCCTCAACTCATCAAGATTGATGATCATGCCAGTCTGGAGCATATAGTCCATACCAAGGATGCCATTGATCTCGAACCCGTAGTCCATTCCGCCAACCTCGATCTCAAAGTCGGAGACGGTAGAGGGGCCAACTTGTAACGTGTCGACTCGGCGGCTGAATACTGCTTCTGTTCCACCCACGCCTCGAATTGTATACAGAATATCGGACATCTCGGGCTCGATACCTGCTTCTGCCACCAAGTGCGCTGCCAAAATCGTGCTCGCGGATCCAGTGTCTATGAGTACATCCGGAATCTCGATCTCGGTCTCCAGATACTTGAGTTTCACATGGGTGAATGGCAGGTTATCTTTGAGCGTAAGCCGCATCTGCCCTCCGAATGCCGATCCAACGCCGCTCACGGATGTCCAGACTCTCGCGCCCGGTGTGCACAAAGTAGAACTCGCGTTGAGGGTGCGCTCGATGCAGGCGCTCGTAGGCTTGCAATGCCGCTGCGCCGTCTGCGCTGGTCTCTACGACAGAGATCTGGTCGAGCAATCGCCGGTTTTCTTCCGTGTGCGCCTCGATCGCTTCGATGACAAGCCACTGATCCGGATACGCCTTGCGCACCTCTTGCCACGTCATAGTCTCGTACCCTTTCTGTTCACCTCAAAAACCTCATAGCAACGTGAGATGGGACTCGCGTCTATGGTAGTAGTATAATCCGATTGTGCCAATCGGTCAAGGAGCAGATCTAATCGACGGTCAGCGTCTTGCTCAGGTTTCTCGGAAAGTCGGGATCGATCCCGCGGGCGACGCTCACGTGGTAAGAGATGAGCTGTGCCGGGATTGTAGCCAGGATGGGCACTGTGAACCGGTCGGCCTCGGGCAGGACGAGATAATCGTGCGCGTTCTTGCGCAGTGCCTCGTGCTCGGCAGCGACGATGATTGTCCGCCCGCCGCGCACGGTGACCTCGTTGACGTGGTTGATCATCATCGACTCGTCGCCGGGTGCGGTGATGAACAGCACGGGGTAGCCGTCGTGGACGGCCGACAGCGGTCCGTGCTTGAACTCGCTGGAAAAGATGCCCTCGCAGTGGGCGTAGGTGATCTCCTTGAGTTTCAGCGCGCCCTCCAGGGCGATGGGGTGCGTGATGCCGTAGCCCAGGTAATACATGTCGTTCCAATCGTGTAGGTAGGCGGCGACCTCGCGGGCGGCGGCGTCGGTGGCGTCGAGGGTGCGGGAGAGCAGTTCGGGCAGGGGGTTCAGGTTGGCCGGGTCGCGCCCCGCCAGGCGCGTGGCAAGGTGCAGGAACAGCGCGGCCTGGTTGACAAAGGTCTTGGTGGCCGGCACGCTGATCTCGTAGCCGCACGCCAGGGGCAGGTAGACGTCGCTGCCGTGGGCCAGCGACGAGCCCACGACGTTGAGGACGCCCAGCACGCGGCCGCCCCGCTCGCGCATGACCTTGACCGCGTTCAGCACGTCCTTGGTCTCGCCACTCTGGCTGACAAAGACGGCCGTATCTTGCGGCCCCAGGCTGCGGCCGTACTGCTCGATGAACTGCGGCCCCAGGACGGCCACCGCCGGCCGGCTGGCGATCTGGTTAAAGTAGTAGGCGCCCAGCAGGCAGGCGTGATAGCTCGTGCCGCAGCCCACCAGGTATACGGGCCGGTCGCCCGTGGCGGTCAAGGCGTCCAGAAAGGGCTGCACGTAGCGCGAGCTGTTCAGCAGGTGCAGCAGCTCGCCGGCAACGGTCGGTTGCTCGTGGATCTCTTTCAGCATAAAGTGCGGGTAGCCGCCCTTTTCCGCGACTTCGATGGGGCCGTCGTACCATTCCTCATCCCGCTGGATGGGGGCCCGGTCCCGCACGCTGTACAGCTCCACCGAGTCGGGCGTCAGGACGACGATCTCGCCGTCGTAGACGCGGACGATGCGGCGGGTGAGGGGCAGCAGGCTGGGCAGATCCGACGAGATGACCGACATGCCCTCGCCGCGGCCCGCCACCAGCCCCGAGCCCTTCTTGATGGCATACAGCCGCTCCTCGTCCCGGTGGGTGATGACGAAGGCATAGTCGCCCTCCAGGTCGTCGTAGGCGGCGCAGATGGCGGCGAGCATGTCGCCGCCATTGCGGTCAAAGTGGCGTTCCACGGCGTGGATGCAGGTCTCGCCGTCGTTGGTGCCCCGCACCGTCAGCCCCTCGCGGAGGAACAGCTCGCGCATCTGCACGTTGTTCACGACGTTGCCATTGTGGGCGCCCACCAGGTCGCCGTCCGAGTCCAGGTGCGGCTGGGCGTTCTCGTAGGATGGCGCGCCAAAGGTGGCCCACCGAAGCTGGGTGATGCCCCGGCAGCCCCGCATGGAGGCAAAGTCGAGCCGGGCGCTCACGTCGTCGATGCGTCCCACGCCCTTGCGCAGGTCGATGCTGCCGTCGGCGGCCACCGTCGCGCAGCCGACGGAATCGTAGCCGCGGTAGGCCAGGCGCTTGCCGGCCTGGAACAGGGTCGGGCCGAGGGCTGTTTCAACGTTGGTGATGATGCCAAAGATGCCGCACATGAATGCTGTTCTCCAAGGACCAGGATCGGGTGCGCGGGGCAGGGAAGCCTTGCCCCTTGCCGTCGGCGGACATTATACCATGCCCGGCTCGCCGGCGGCAAAACCGCCTACTGCCTTTCCCTCATCCGCAGCCGCCCGAACAGCGCCACGCCCAGGACGAGGGTCAGGAAGGAAAGGAGCACGGTGGCCGCCAGGCGAAAGGCCACGTCCCGCCAGCCGGCGCCGTAGCACAGAACCTGTTGCAGTGCCAAAAAGCCGTGGGTGGCGGGAAAGACGTCGAACAGCTCGATGGCGTGGCCGCCCAGGCGGAACAGGGTGGGAGACGGCATCTGGTAAAACGAGCCCGACAAGAAGACCTGGAGCATGGTCACCGTGCTGCCGACGTTGATGGCCTGCCCGTCGTTCTCGACAAAGCAACCCACGACGAGCCCCCAGCCGATGGCCGACAGGTTGATGGCCAGGCCAACGACCAGGGCCAGCCAGAACGAGCCGTGGTTCTGAAATCCCAGGGCCAGGGCACTGCCCAGGACGAGGGCGACGAGGACGGCGCCGATGGCCGTCTGGGCCACGCCGACGCCGCCCAGCAGCTCCCAGGCGCGCAGGGGCGTGAGGCGCAGCCGGTGCAGGGTCCGCCAGCGGCTTTCGCGGGCCACCAACATGGCCACCTGCGGGATGGTCAGCAGCAGGGCAAAGACGATCATGCCCGGCGCGTAGACGTCGAACAGGCTCCGGGGGCCGCTGCCGGCCAGGGGCCGGGCTTCCAGCCGGACTGTTTCCGGCCGGCCCGCCCGGCGGTCGGCCCGGCGGTTCAGCATCTCTTCCAGGATGATGCCTGCCCGGTAAAAGTTCATGGACAGCGCGTCGCCCTTGATGGTGATGCCCTGGCCGGAGGTGACGGTCAGCAGGGCCGTGGCCTCCTGGGCTTTCAGGGCCTCGTCGGCCGCAGCGGGCCCCGCGGCGGGCTCCAGTTGAAAGACCGGCCGCCCGTCGGCATAGACCTCGGCCGAGATCTCGGCCAGCAGCTCCTCGCTCCCCTTGCCTCCGGCGACCAGGAGCGGATGGGTCACAAGCAGCGGAGAGCCATAGCCCAGCTCTGTGATCCACAAGAAGGCCACGGGGATGGCGACGACGAGGAGCAGAAGCTGCCACTCCCGTACCAGCTCCAGGAGCGTCTTGCGGGCGACGAGGAGGGCCTTCATTCCCGCAGCCCTCGCCCGGTCAGCCGGATAAAGACGTCCTCCAGGGTGTTGCGCCGGATGCGCACCTCGCCCGCGGCCACCTCCGCCGCTTGCAGGGCGGCCAGGACCGCCGGCAGCAGGGACGCGGCATTGAGGGCGCGGATGGTGAGGGTGTCGTAGCGCTCGTTCAGGTGCGCCTGGGCGGCCAGGGGCCGGCCGTCGGCGGCCCGCACGCCGTCGAGGGCGGCCAGGGCCCGCGCCCCGGTCTCGGGCTGCGCGTCGAGGCCGATCTCGATGACGTCGCCCCCGGCCGCGCCGGCGACGCTGCTCTTGAGGGCCTCGGGGCTGTCCAGGGCCAGGAGCTGTCCCCGGTCGATGATGGCCACCCGGTCCGCCAGGCGTTCGGCCTCGTCCATGTTGTGCGTCGTCAGGATGACCGTGCGGGTGCGGCTGCGGGCCAGGGCCTGGATGTACTCCCGTACCTTGACCCGGCTCTGGGGGTCCAGGCCGGCTTCCGGCTCGTCGAACACGGCAATCTCGGGATCGTGGACCAGGGCCATGGCCAGGTTGAGGCGGCGCTTCATCCCGCCGGACAGGGTTCTGGCCTGCTTGTTGGCCTTGGCCGCCAGATCCAGCTCGTCCAGCAGCCGCTGCCCGCTCGCCCGTGCCTGGCGCCCGCTCAGCCCGTACATCTGCCCCATGAACTGCAACTGCTCCAGGCAGGTCAGCCGCTCCCAGAGGACGATCTCTTGCGGGCAAACGCCCACCCGCTGCCGCACCTGGAGGGCGCCCTCGTCGCCCGCGCCCCACAGGGGCACACCCCGCACCCACACCTGCCCGGCGTCGGCCTTGAGCAGGCCGCACATCATGTTGATGGACGTCGTCTTGCCGGCGCCGTTGGGTCCCAGGAAGCCGAAAACCTCCCCCGCGTAGACCTCAAGGCTCAGGTCGCGAACGGCGGTCAGCGTGCCGTAGCGTTTCGTCAGCCCCTCTGTCTTGAGCACTGTCTCGGCCACGATCTATCCTCTCTGCATCTGCAGCCGCCGGTAGAGCACGACCCCGGCAGCCAGGATGGCGGCCGACAGAACCGCCAGGGCGACCAGCTCGTAGGCGATGACGCCCGCCCCATCGCCGAAAACCAGCACGCGGCGCAGGGCCTCGGCGCCGTGGGTGGTGGGCAAGAGGTCGTAGGCCTGCACGTCGTGCCCCGCCACGGTGCCCAGCGAGACGGCGGGCAAGGGAAAGACGGCGCCCGACAGGAACACCAGGGGAACCAATGCCCCCGACGCCAGGTTGACCGCGTCGCCCTCGGTGCGCGAGAAGCAGGCGATGAGCAGGCCCACGCCCACGGCCGCCAGGCCCAGGAGGGCGCAGATGCCCGCCGCCAGCCACAGCGAGCCGTGGCCCTGGAAACCCAGGGCCACGGCGCTGGCGAACGTGATGGGCACCTGCACGGCGACGATGGCCATCTGCGCCAGGGCGACACCCGCCAGCAGCGCCCCGGCGCTCAGGCGCGTCAGGCGCAGACGCTGGAGCGTGCCACCCACCTTTTCGCGCACCAGGGCGATGGGGGTGGTGATAATGGCAAAGGCGATGCCAAAGACGATGGTACCCGGCACGCCAAAGTCGAAATCGGACATGGTGCCGGTCCCTGCCAGGAACTCGTAGGTCAGGACCGGGCCCTCCTCTTTTACGCCTGCGGCCTCGAAAGTGAACTCGCGGATCAGGCCGGCCAGGAAGCTCCGGGCAAAGACAAAGGTGTCGGAGCCGGGGTCGCCCACCACCTCCACGACAGCGGGAGAGGCGCGAGGCACGCCGCGGCTGGCGCCGGCCAGTGCCTCGCCCAGGTCCGGGGGCACGATGACGAGCAGGGCGGCCTTGCGCTCCAACAGCGCGATGCGGGCGTCGCCCTCGCTTGCCACCATGTCCACGTCCAGGACCGGTTTGCCCTCGAACTCCAGGGCGTCCATGGCGGCGACGAGCTGCTCACCGGCTCCGGACGTGTCGCGGTTCAGGACCAGGACCCGGAGATAGGCGCCGATGCCGGCGCTCTCGGTCTGGCCAAAGGCCACGTAGTAAAAGATCACGAGGATAATGGGAAAGAAGAGCATGAGAGCCAGGTGCATGGGCTCTCGCCATAGCTCCACGAGCGTCTTTTGCGCAACCCGCAGAACCTTCATCGGCTCCCTTCCCCCGGTATGGGTTCCTCCTTGCGCCCCGACTCAGGGCAGCTTGCGCACCGGCTGGCGCAGAACCGTCTTGAGCTTTTCTGGCGCCACCTTGCGCGGATCCCCAAGATAGATCTCGTGGTGCTTGCCCGCCGGCTCCAGGTTGTTCTCGGGCAGGAACTCGTGGTGCAGCCGGTGGAGCACGGGGCCCTCGTCGTCGTAGGAGCCCACGTGCATAATCTGCACCGACAGGCCCTCGTGGTAGGTCTCCAGGCGCAGACGGGGCAAGGCGGGCAGGTCCTTCTTCCGGGTCACCTGCCCCTTCGCCTCCTCGAACATCTCGCCGGTGATCCAGTCGGGCTGGACGATCATCATCGTCCAATCCCAGGCGCCCTTGTCGCGGGCGGTAAAGGCCTCCATGTCGGCGGCCCACCACAGTCCTTCCAGAGGCATGACCACGTAATCCCGATCGGCCTGTGCCTTGCTCAGAAACTTGAGCTTGTAAGAGACGGCATAGAGGGCTTCCACAGCCTGGGCGTACTCGGCTGCGGTATTGGGGTCGCCGTGGCCGTTGACCATGAGGAACTGCATGGGCGGCACCTCCACCACCGTGAAGCGGGCCGGTGGCGAATACAGGTGCTTTAGCTCCTTCTTGAGGTCAATCTTGGACATCATTCGCCTCCCTGGTTGCCAAACAGCACCTCTTCCTTGCCGGCCAGCCGGTCGAGGATGCGGTCGACGACGATATCAAAGTGCGGTGCCTGGTGCACAAAATCCAGGTCGTCGGTGCGGATGGTGAGGACCGGGCACAGGTCAAAGGTCTGCATCCACTCGCCATAGAACGATTCCAGGAGCGACAGGTACTCGGGCGTGATGCCCTTTTCGATGGCCCGGCCGCGCTGGTTGATGCGCTCCACGAGGACCGTGACGGGGGCCTGCAGGTAGAGGAGGAGGTCGGGCCGGGGTAGGCCCGAGGTGACCATGTCGAACACCTGGCGATACGCCCGGTAGTCTCGCTCGCTGAGGTTGCCCAGGTGGTAGAGGGCCCGGGCAAAGATGTGGGCATCTTCGTAGATGCTGCGGTCGGCGATGGCCGACTGGGGGGCCTGGGCCAGCTCCAGGTGCTGCTGGGCCCTGTGACCCAGAAAAAAGATCTGCAGGTGAAAGGACCAGAGGCGCATGTCGGCGTAAAAGTCGGCCAGGTAGGGATTGTCGTTCACCGACTCGAAGGCGGTGCGCCATCCCAACCGCGCACCCAGCCGCTCGGCCAGGGAGGTTTTGCCCGACGCGATGTTGCCGGCAACGAGAACGAGGCGCTTGGTCATCGAGCCCTCCTCTACATTTTGGCCTCGCCGCGGCCCGTCTCGACCCGCTTCCAGGTCACCACGACGGCGACGGTGATGATGGCCGCGACAATGATCTCGGGGATGCCGTGGGTAACGGCCACCACCCAGGCCACGTTGGGTGCCATGTAGCCCCGCAAGACGCCCATGCTCAGCACCAGGCCGGTGTTGGTCAGCGTGCCCAGCGCCGCGGCGACGGCCAGGGCCGCCACGTCGGTCTCGCCCTTGAGGATCAGGTAGACCAGCACGCCCACGGCGGCCAGGCTCAGGACGGCGACCAGGATCGCGATCCACAGGCTGGTCTGGCTCACTTCGTAGGCGAAATAGCCGGCCAGCCCCAGCAGCATGGCGGCAAAGATCAGCATCCAGGGGCCCGTCAACCGCCGCAGGCCGCGATAGCCCAGGTAGGCGGCGATGCCGATAAAGATGCGGGGCAGGATAGCCACAAGCGGATCTTTGAACATGGGCACTTCGGCCTGGATAAAGCTAAAGAGGCCAAAGATGGTGCCCACGATGCCGCCCACGACCCAACCCTCCAGCACGCCGCCCACGATGGCCGGCACGTGCATGATGGTGGCGTTGGCCGCCGGCGTTGGCACCGGGATAAAGCCCAGCCGGGTGGAGCCCAGCAGAATGGCGATGGCGCTCAACACGCCGGCAATGACGATCTTGCGCACTGACAACCGTTCGTCTTCCATCCTCTTCTCCTCGTTGTTAGACTGCGAGTGGTATTATACCGGAAAAGTGTTGCGCAGGGCCAGAATGGCCAGGGAAAAAAGCGCCCCGACCAGGTGCGCTCCGGCGTCGACGGGAGCAAACTTCAGCCGGACGTAGCTGCTGCGGCCTCGCCCGCCCACGTAGCAGCGGGCCTGCATCGCCAGGATCAGGTCCTCGGCCCGCCGAAAGGCATCCACGAACAGGGGAACGATGAGCACGGCCACCTGGCGCGCCGTGCGCACAAAGCCAAACCGCCCGCCGTAGGCAATGTCGGCCCCTCGCGAGGCCTGGGCCTTCATGATGATCTCCAACTGCTCGGCGAGGAGGGGCACAAAGCGCAGGGCGATGGTGGCCACCAGCGACAGCTCGTGGGAGGGCACCCCGATGCGCCGGAAGGGCCGGAGCATGGCCTCCAGGCCATGGGTCAGATCGGTCAGGGGCGTGGTGTTGGTCAGCAGGCTCGTCAGAAACAGCAGCTCGACAAAGCGCAGCATGGACACGACGACGAGCTGCACGCTGCCGTTGGTGATGTGGATCCAGCCCCACTGGAAGAGCGTCCTGTTCTCCAGGCCATAGGGCGTGTAGGCTTCGCCGTAGAACAGGAGCTGCAGCACGGCCAGGATGACGATGAGGGGTATGGCCGGCTTCAGGCCGCCCAGGATGTAGCCCAGGGGAATGCGGGCCAGGAGGACGAGGAGGAGCGTCGCCGTCACCAGGATGGCGTTGGCCGTGTACGACGTGCTAAAGGTGACGGCCACCACGAGAAAGAGAAACACTGACAGCTTGGTCCGCGGATCCAGGCGATGCACCAGGGAGTCGCCGGGCAGGTACTGGCCGACGGTGACGTACCTCAGGAGCTCAAAATCCTCCATACCTCTCTGCTCCCTTCGGCCACCGTCAGGGGAACCTGGCCGAACGGCAACCCCCGGCGCGCCAGCTCGTGGGCCACGGCCGTCACCTGGGGCACGTCGAGCCCGTAATGGCGCAGCTCGTCGGCCCGGCCAAAGACCTCCCGCGTGGTGCCGCTCATGACCACCCGGCCCTCGTCCAGGACATAGATCCGGTCCACCAACCCCGCCACGTCCTCCATGCTGGGCGAGATCAAGATCAGGGTCAGGCCTGCGTCGCGATGCAAGGCCAGGAGCCTGTCGAGGAGATCGCGCCGGCTGCGGGGATCCAGCCCCGAGGTCGACTCGTCCAGGATCAGCGCCTGGGGTTGGAGGGCCAGCACGCCCGCCAGGGCGGCCTTGCGCATCTCGCCCCCGCTCAACGAGAAGGTAAAGCGGTCCTTGAAGGCCTCAAAGTCTAGCCCCACCACCTCCATGGCCCACCGCACCCGCTCCCGGCGCTCGGCCTGGGGCATGCCCATCTTCTTGGGGCCAAAGGCAATGTCGTCGCCCACCAGGCGCTCGAACAACTGCTGTTCCGGGTACTGGAACGCGAGGCCGATCTTCTGGCGGACCTGCCGGACGTCGACCCCCGGCCGGCCCAGGTCCTGGCCGTCGACCATCACCTTGCCCGGCTCGCGGGGGCGCAGGAGCCCGTTAAAGTGCTGTACCAGGGTCGACTTGCCCGAGCCCGCCCGGCCGATGATGCCCACCGCCTCGCCGCGGAGGATCTCCAGGCTCACCCCGCGCAGGGCGGTGGCGTGGAGTGGGGTGCCGCGCATGTAGGTGTAGTGCAGGTCGTGGACCGCGATCAGGGGCGGCCCGGCCGGCAGCGACGGGGCGGCCGGCTCGTCCGCGACCTGGAGTGGGGCCTCTGGCGTGGTCCCCGCAGGGATGGGGCCGGCCTCGCTCCTGGCCTGCCGGGCACGACGCTCGATCTCGCCGGCCAGCTCGTTGACGGTCAGCAGCACGGGCGGAAAAGAGGGATCGCGCTTGTGGATCTCGTGGGCAAGCTCGGTCACCTGGGGCACGTCGAGCTGCAACCGGCGCAGCTCTTCGAGCCGGGCAAAGACCTGCGCGGGCGAGCCATCCATGACAATGTGCCCGCCGTCCATGACCACCACCTTCCGTCCCTCCACCGCCTCGTCCATGAAGTGGGTAATGGCGACGACGGTGACGCCCTGCCGGTTCAGGGCGCGCACGGCCGACAGCACTTCGCGCCGGCCAATGGGGTCCAGCATGGCCGTCGCTTCGTCCAGCACCAGGACGTCGGGCCGCATGGCCACGACCCCGGCAATGGCCACGCGTTGCTTCTGCCCGGCCGAAAGTCCCTGAGGAGAACGCTGTCGATGCTCGTCCATGCCCACCAGGTCCAGCGCCCAATCGACGCGCCTTTGCAGCTCTTCCTCGGGCACCCCCAGGTTTTCGGGGCCAAAGGCCACGTCCTCTTCGACGACCGTGGCCACGATCTGGTTGTCGGGCACCTGAAAGACCATGCCTACCGTGCTGCGAACCTCCAACACCCGCGAATGCTCGCGGGTGTCGATGCCCTTGATGCGCACCGTGCCGGCCGTGGGGCGCAAAAGGGCGTTCAGGTGCTTGGCCAGGGTGGATTTGCCGGAGCCGTTGTGGCCGATGACGACCACATAGTCTCCGGCGTCTATGTCGAGATCGATACCATCGAGGGCCTGGATGGGATGGCTCGACTGGGGATTATAAACGTAACGTAGGCCCTCAATTGCGATGACCGCCTGCTCACCTGCCTGCGACAATGCTTCATCTCCCCGGCCTGGCGCTGGCCGTCATTATACCACTCCAGGGCCAGATCTCCCAAAGCATTTCGAGCCGTGGCGCGGCCTCGCGCATCTCAGATCCCGCCTGTGGCCTCCCGGAGCCGGGCCAGCTCCCTGGCCAGCCCTTCGTCGTCGAGCTTCAAGCGCTCTGGCTCGTGGCGCCACTTGGCCTCGGTCAGGCCATCCTGCTCCCAACGTTTGCTGACCGTCAGGCGCAGGGGCAGGCCGATGAGGTCGGCGTCGTTGAACTTGACGCCGGCGCTGGCGTCCCGATCGTCGTACAGGACGGCCAGGCCCTCGGCCTGGAGCCGGGCATAGAGCTCGTCCGCCCGCGCGGCCACGGACTCTTTCTTCAGGTCCAGGGCCACCAGGTGCACGTCCAGGGGCGGGCAGGACGGCGGCCAGAGTATGCCGTGGTCGTCGTGATGTTGCTCCACGATGGCTGCCCACAGGCGCCCCAGGTCGAGCTGCCAGCTCGAGCGCCACAGCGGCTGGGCCCGACCCTGCTGATCGAGGTACTCGGCGGCCGGCAGGCTGGGGGCGGGCAGGGAACGGCGTGCCAGGGCAAAGGCGGGCTCGATGGCCAGGGGAGACGCGCATCGCGGGCACAGGTCGCCGGCCTCGACGAGGGCCAGGTCGACCCATTCCCCCGGCTGAAAATCGCGCGGCACGTTCAGGTTGCGGAGGTGAAAATCGGGGCGATTGGCGCCGCCGACCAGGTTCCTGGCCGACCGCACCGAGGGATCGGCCACGATGCGCACCTGGCGGGGGTCCAGGCCGACGGGCGAGGCATAGCCGCCCACGGCACCAATCCTGTCCAGCTCTTCTTCCAGGCTGGCATAATACTGGCTCGTGCCCAGGACCCGGGCCAGCTTGGCCTCGTCCACGCTGCGATCGCCGCGGACGGCGACGCACGTCACCTTGCCTGCCACGGAGCAAAAGACCATCTTCAGGGTGCGGCTCGTGGGAATCTCCAGGAAGGCGGCCAACTGGGCGATGGTGTTGCAGCCGGGCGTCTCGACCTCCTCGACGGGCATCTCCGGCTCGGCGGGGGGTTCGGGCCAGGCCGGCGTCGCCCAGGAGCGCAAGGCAGCATAGCCGCAGCCGGGGCAGGCCGCCAGATCCTCATCGCCGGCGCCGTGGGCCAGGAAGGCGCCCTGCTCGCCTTCGCCGGTCTCGGCCCAGGTGACGGGCACGTCGCAGGCCCGCAAGATGCGCTCCAGTGCCAGGGCCACCGGCTGCCCGGGCTCGGCGGCCTCGGGGGCGCCCCCTTGGCCGTGAAAGACGTCGACGGCCAGGGAGGGGCGCTGGGCAGCCCCGAAGAGCCCGATCCGGACCCTGGGTTCGGGGGTGGCGATGGTGCCAAAGCGAAAGGCCACGACGGGCAACTGGCGGTAGGAGTCGATCTCGCGGCCGGCCAGGCGCACCACGGCGTCCCGGGACGAGGTCTCGGGCAGGTGGGGGAGGGTGACTTCTTGCCCGCCCGCGGCCAGCATCTCGCGGCGCGCCATCTCTTCCAGGCGACGCAGGCTGAGGGTGCCAAGGGGCAGGGTAGCAAAGAAACCGGGCTCCAGGGCCCGTACCAGGCCTGCCCGCAAGGACAGCCGGTGGCCCTCCATGTGCGCCTCGGCCGGCGCCTCCCGCAAGGTCTTGCCCATCAACGTAGATAAGCGCATGGCGATCCTCTTTCTCAGGTCATCTTCACGACAATGTCGTGAATGATATTGGCCGCCTCGTCGCCGCGGTCCGCGCAGTTGCTCAGGTGGCGGTACAGCTCGCGGAGCTTGAGCATTTCCATGACGTGGTGAATGTCTTCGGGCCCGGAGAAGAGGTCGGCCACCGCCTCGCGGTAGACGCGCTCCACGCGGTTCTCCAGGGCCTTGGCCCGGGAGGCGTGCTCGGCGGCCACGCCCGGATTCTCCTTCAGGCGCATCATGGCCAGGTGGATCTCTTCGGCCGCGTCCTGCAACAGCGACACCAGCCGCCGCAAATAGTCGTTGGGGTCGACGTCGAGGATCTGCATCTCCTCGACGGTGGTATAGGCATAGTCCACCACGTCGTCGATGGCCCTCGACAGGGCAAAGATGTCCTCCCGGTCCAGGGGCGTGACAAAGGTGCGGTTGAGCAGGTCGATGAGGATGCGGCGCAGCTCGTCCCCCTCCTTTTCGGCCTGTCTCACCGCCGTGGCATACTTGTCGGAGCGTTTTTTCATGTACATTTCCAGGGCGTTCATGCCGATGAGCGTCTGCTCCGCCTGCTGGATCAGTAGATCCAGGAACTTGTCCTGGCGTGGCTTAAAGAATTCTTTCAGGCCCATGGCCCGGCTTCCTCCTCCCGTGAGGCAAGCGGTTGCTTGCCGGTGATGATCATGATGGAACCACGAGCGAGACGACGACGTACAGCCCGGCCGCCAGCAAGGCCGCCACCGGGATGGTCAGGAGCCAGGCGACGGCAATCTCGCGGGCCACGCCCCACCGCACCTTGGACAGGCGGTCGGCGGAGCCTGCCCCCATGATGGCCGAGCTGGCCACCTGGGTGGTGCTCACCGGCCCACCCAGCAAGGCTGCTCCCAGGATAATGCTCGCCGAGGCGATCTGCGATCCGAAGGCGTGTACCGGCCGGATCTTGTAAAACCTGCCGCCGAGGGTCTCGATGAGCCGCCACCCGCCCGTGGCGGTCCCCAGGGCGATGGCGGCGGCGCTGATGGCAATGACCCACCACGGCACCCGAAACTCGGCTACGTAGCCCGTGGTGACCATGGCCATGGCGATCATGCCCATGGTCTTTTGCGCGTCGTTGGTGCCGTGGCTCAGCGCCAGGGCCACGGCCGTCCCGATCTGTGCACGTTTGAAAACGGTATTGATCCTTGGCGTGGCGCCCCGCGCCAGGAAATAGGTAATGCGCAGCGTCAGAAAGGCCAGGAGAAAGCCAAACACCGGCGAGAGGAACAGGGCAAGGAGCACCTTTTCCAGGCCCGCCAGGAGGATGGTCTCGGGGCCCGAGGCCACGATCACCGCGCCGAGAAGGCCGCCGATGAGGGCGTGGGAGGTGCTCGACGGCCAGCCAAAATACCAGGTGATCAGGTTCCAGATGATGGCGCCCAGCAGGGCGGCGACGATGACGCCGCTGGTGATGGCCGCGGGATTGACCACCTCGCTGCCGATGGTCGTCGCCACGGCGACCCCGAAGAGAAAAGGGCCTGCCAGCTCGGACACGGCCGTGAGGATCAGGGCGGTGCGGGGTGACACTGCCCGCGAGGAGATCATGGTCGCGACGATGTTGCTGGCATCATGAAAGCCGTTCAGAAAGTCAAAGATCAGGGCGATGACGATAATCACCAGCAAGAGCCAAGGCATCGGGTTCGAGAGTCTCCCTTTCCGCTGATCTCGAAAACAAAAGGGAGGGCCCGGGGCTCTCCCGATTATTTTACGAGTCCATTATATTATTGTAACATCCAGACCATGACTTGTCAACCCGGCGATGGGACGGTGTGGCCGGATCGCCGCGATTGACAAGCCCGGGTCCCTGTGTTATAGTCGAGGCGACTGGATCATAGAGGAGAAAGGATGCTGGACGCCCTGCGCGTGGTGCGCTTTGGCCTCGCCGACTTCTGGGAAGAGCTTGTCCTGCTCGTCGGCCTCAATGCGCTCTGGAGCCTGGCTGCGCTGCTGCCGCTGGCTCCCTGGCTGCTCTTTGCGGGCAGTTCTTCTGTTTGGTTTTTGCCCCTCAGCGCCGCATTGGCCCTGCCCCTGCCCATCGTAACCGCCGGCCTGTG
>JAAYZQ010000331.1 GCA_012514775.1 Anaerolineaceae bacterium | reverse complement strand
GACACGGTGACAGGCAACCGTAGACAAATAGACAAATAGACACGTAGACAAATAGACACGGTGACAGGCAACCGTAGACAAATAGACAAATAGACACGTAGACAAATAGACACGGTGGCGGCAACCGTAGACAAATAGACAAATAGACACGTAGACAAGTAGACAACTGGGAAAGGGCAAGACCAAAGTGCCGCGCGCTCAGCATGCGGAAGGGAATTCTATGAATCGTAGACAAAAAATAGGTCTGTCTACTGTCTATTTTGTCTATTTGTCTACGATTAGAACCGTAGTAACTGCTCAGGCATCCGCTGCGCCGCCGGTTGAAACCGGCGTCTGAGACCAGAAACGCGTTAAAACGCGTTCGGAGTCAATGTGGTGTGAACCCGTTTCAACGGGTGTTCGGTATCAGCCAGGCGTTTCAACGCCTGGCAGGCAGGACGGCTGAGCAGTAACGAACCGTATTTCCATAACTCGGGGTTGGTGCGAGGAGCGCCAAGCTGGACAGTGGCCCAACGGTGAAGGCTCGCGGGGGAGGAGCCGGCCTGGCAATAGCCGTGGCGAGGAGGTAGGCTGTTGTATTGTCTCTTGACTGTTGCTGGTCCCAGGCGACGGGACGAAGGCCGAGCAGGCGCTCGGCGGTCCCAGGTGATGGGGCGGAGGCCGAGCAGGCGCTCGGCGGTCCCAGGCGATGGGGCAACGGCCGTGGCGAGGGGGGAGAAACGTGTGGACAGGGCTCCCTGTTTCGGGTATAATGGGCGGCGCACGAGGGCAGATTCGAGAAAGGTTGAGCCATGCATGCCGAGGACCGAGTTCTTGTGGCGGTTATGAACCGCCCGCAAGATCTGGAAGTGGCGCGGACCGAGGGTTGGTATCGGATCCCTGCCGGCCACGCCGTGCGGGGCGTCTTTTTCGAGTACGTGGCGTTCTACTTCACGGCGGCCTTTGGCGACGAAAAGTGGGGGGTGCACTATTACGCCCGCTGCCTGGGACACGAGCTGGCCACGCGGCGCGACCTGCTGCCCGCCGAGGCCAATCACCCCCGGGCGGACGAGCCCTACTTCAAGCTCCAGATCGGGCCGCTGATGCGGCGGGTGCCGCCCATCACCAGCCGGCGATGGCGGCGCGTGACCTTTATCCACACCACCTGGGACCGCTTCCAGGCGGCCCGGGAGCTCAACGACTTGTTTGCCGAGGGCGGCGAGTTTGTCGACCGCCTATACCACGCCCTGCGCGAGGAAGGGCTGGCGCCCGAGCGACGCTATCCGGTCCGCGAGGCGGGCGCCGAGTACGTCGTCGACCTGGCCGTGCCCTGCCGCGACGGCGTGGTGGCCGTGGACGTGGCCGGCGCGGCGGAGGACCTGGGCGGCGCGCTGCACCTTAGCCTGGAGCAGCTCGACGGCGACCTGCCCGGCTGCCTGGCCACGATCCGGGCCGAAGTGCAGTGGCGCGGGGGCGAGCTGCCGCCCGAGGGCGAGGAAGGGGCCGGCCCGTGAAGGTCACGGTCAAGATGGGCGCGCCCCTGTCGCAGGTGGTGGGCCAGCCCAGGGTCAGCCTCTCCCTGCCGCCGGAGGCCACCCTGGCCGACGTCCTGGACGAGATGCAGGAGCGCTACCCGGAGTTCCAGGAGGGGCTGAAGGGCAAGGGCCTGCGCAAGCCCTTCGACCGCGTGCTGTACAGCCTGTTCCTCAACAGCCGGCCGGTGGCGTGGGCCGAGGCCCCCGACAACCGCCTGCAGGACGGAGACCGGGTCCACATTTTTCTGCCCGTGGCCGGGGGCGAGTAAAGGAGGACAACGGATTTGGAATAGAACGGATCTCTTCATCCGTTCTATTCTGAATCCGTTGTTGTTCGGGGCTCTTGTGCGGGTGGGCTATGCCTGTTCCTCGAGGACCTGGGAGGCCTGCCTGAGGTCTCGCCACGACAGGCTCTCGCGCCACATGTAAAAGGCGCCCAGGAGGGTGATGGGCAGCCACAGGGCGCCGTGGAGCACGAGCGTGTAGGCCCCGGCGATGTTGGCGTTGACCCCAAAGGCCTTCAGGATCTCGATGCCCGGCTCGTCAAAGGTGCCCACGTAGCCCGGCGCCGAGGGGATGGTGGTAAAGAGGTTGACCACGCCGTTCATGAGCATCAACACAAAGAAGGAAACCTCAAAGTCAAAGGCGTGCATCACGAACCAGTACTTGCCCGTCTCTGCCAGCCAGACCACGAGGGACGTTACAAAGATCATGGCCACGTCGCGCCCGCTCCTCAAGAAGTAGAGCCCCTCCAGGAAACGGCCGGCAAAGCCGCGCACCGGCTCGCGAAAGCGGGCCGGCACCAGGCGGTCGATGAACCAATCGGACAGGGCCCTGGAGCGGCGCGGCGAGGCGGCGATGACAAAAAAGACGCCGAGGGCCCCGAAAAAGAGCAGGCTGAAGACGATGACGAAATTCCGCCAGTTGTCCGGGATGGAAGGAGCCAGGGGCAAGCCGACGAACACGAACAGGAGCATGATCACGCCGTCAAAGATGCGCTCCACCAGGATGGTGGCCAGGCTGGCGCTGATGCTCACCCCTTCCTTCTGGCGCAGTACGTAGGCGCGCAACAGCTCGCCGATGCGGGCCGGGTAGATGTTGTTGCCCATGTAGCCGATGCAGACGACGGGAAACAGCCGGCGCAGCGAGACCACTTTCAGGGCGCGCAGCATGTAGTGCCAGCGCCAGGTGCGGGCCCAGACGCCAAAGAAATAGATGGCGACCCCGGGCACCAGCCACCAGTATTGGGCATTCCGCACGTGCTGCCAGACCTCGGGTAAGTCCAGGCCGCGCAGGGCCAGGTAGAGGAACACGGCGCTGATGAGCAAGCCCAGCCAGAACTGCCAGCGTTTGAACATGAACTCTCCAGGTGACTCGATTCGGCATTTCCTCGGCCGCCCGTCGATTATACCCTCCCGGCAACGAAATGCCAACTGGCGCCCGGGCTGCGGCGGTGCGGCGCGAGGAGCATGCAGCCCATGAATAAGATGCGCAGGCGAGGGAGGTATTACAGTTCCGGCCGGTGGGGCTTCAGGGAGAGGGCTCGATCGTCACCTGGACCCGGGCCGGCTGTGACTGTACGCCCGCCACGTTCCACGCTTCGGCAACAAAGGTCAGGGTTCGGCCCGCCTCACCATGCCAGGTCAGCGACCACGAGGCGGCGCAGCGGTGTCCCTCGCAGGAAAAGCCCTGGCCCTCGTCGATCTCCGGATCGCCGGTATCCTCGCCCTGGATGGTCACCTGGACCAGGCCGGCACCGTCCTCCGCCTGGAAGATCAGGGTAAAGGGCTCGCCGGCCACGACCTGGGTGGGGACGACCGTCAGGATGAGCGTGGGGAGGGACGCGCTGCCCGCGGCGCAGGCCGGCATGCTGATCTCCGGGGCCTCGGCCGGGGAAGAGGCCCCGGCGGCGTTAAAGGCCACCACGCTGTAGCGGTAGCTGCCGCCGCAGGCCACCGAGCGGTCGAGGAACGCCTGCGCGTTGGCCGGGACCAGGCCCACGCTGGCCTCCACGTCCTGGCGGTGGACGCGAAAGGCGTCCTCGTTTTCCGACAGGTCCAGCCAGGTCAACTGGACGGCCTTGCCGCCGTCGACCACCCGGGCCTCAAGGCGGGCCGGCCGGGCGGGCGGAACGCTCCTCTGGGCCTCGGCCTTGACCTGGATCTCCAGGTCGAGGGGCGGGCCAAAAAGCTCGCCCTGGGGAGAGCGCAGGCGCCAGGCGGCGCTGTAGACCCCCGCCTCGCCGGGCGCCCGGAAGGTCACGGCCAGGTCGGAAGGCTGGCCCGCCGGCGTGGGGGGCACGCCGATGGGGCTGGCGGCGCCCATGCCGTCGCCGCTGACCCGGACCAGCTCGTAGCCCACGCCCCATGCGCAGGTGCCGCTGTTGCGCACCTGCCACACCTTGTCGGCCCGGGCCCCTGGCGCCAGGATCTCGCCGGGCGGCACCGTCACGTCGGATAGGAAGGCGGCCTGGAGGATGCAGGCGGGCCTGGGCACGGCCGGCGCCGACAGCTCGGCGACCTTGAGCTCGATCTCTGCGCTGCCCAGCGTCTCCTGGCCGGCCGACAGGGCCACGATGGTGATGTGGCACCGGCCGACCGCATCGGGACGCCAGGGCAGGGAAAGGGGCAGTGTCGCCTGGCTGGGCGGCAGGCGCGTGCGCACCGCTTGCTCGCGCACCATGCGCCCGTCAACGCGCAGCTCGACGCGATCGACCATCTCTAACCCGGGACCGGCCGAGAGGGTCAACTCGATGCGCACCTCTTGCCCCAGGGGGACCTCGTCGCCGTCGCCGGGCGAGGCAATGATCACCTGCACCGGAGGCTCGGGCGTCGCACTGGCCGCCGGCGCCTGCCAGGGCAGTGCCGGTGTTTGCCACAGGGCCAGGCCACCGGCGGCCAGAAGGATGGCGATGGGCAGGACAAACAGCAGGTATCGCAGCCTGTGGGAGGACAGGGGCTTGCTCTCCTCGCCGGCCGGCCATTCCGCCCGGGGATCGGCGGACTGCCAGCCGCTGCCCCTGTTCGAGTACCACGCCCCCGACTCGGCGTCGAGCATCCAGAACGTGCCGTTGGCGTCTCGAAGGAGCAGATCGGCCACGCGCAGCCGAAACTGCGCGTCGTCGAGGATGCCTTGCTCGCGCTCGATTCGCAGCTCTCGGTATCGGCGTTCCGCCTCTTGGAACTCCATAGTCTATGCTCTGCTCCGCCCTGGATCAGTGCTCGACGTTTTTCAGGATCTCGTCCGCGTACTGCATCAGGAGCGCGATCCGCGGAGCCGGGGTGCCCTTGCTCTCCAGGTAGCGGGCCAACAGCTCGGCGGGCGACAGCCCTTCGGGCGATTCTCCGCCCAAGCGATGGCGATAGGTCCGTTCGATCTCGACGTTGATCCCCGCCACAAAGTAGGCGCCGGCCAGGCTGCGGCGCATTTCGACGTCGCGCAGCATGCCCGCCTGCTCGGGCAGGGCTTGCACCTGGACACGCACGATGGCGTCGTCCACGTCGTGGGAGCCGATGGCGGCCAGCACGGCGGCCAGCGGATCGTCCTCGGCGCGCACGTCGACCCGGATGGTGACAAAGCGCCGGGCGGCGACGGGGTGGAACTGCCACTCGGTCTCGCCGCGGCACACCGTGGCCACGACAAAGCCCTTGGCCTCCTTTTCCTCGCCAAAGTCGATGCGCTCCAGGCTGCCAGGGTAGACGATGGGCGGCCTCTCGCCGCGGTTCAGCTCCTGGTGGCGGTGGATGTGGCCCAGGGCCACGTAATCCCAGGCGGGATCCGCCAGCACGCTCTTGAGCACGACGACGTCGCGGCCCAGCATCACCGTCCGCTCGGACCCGAACTTGGCCTCGCTGACGCTGAAATGGCCGACGAGCACGGCGGGCAAGGAGGGATCCACCTGGGCGGCCAGGGCGCGGATATTCTCGGCGACCAGCTCCTGGACCAGGTTGTCCAGCTCGGCGATGGTCCGCTCCTTGTACTCGTCGCGGGCCAGGAGGCGATTCCGCACCGGGTAGGGCACCGTGGCCACCTGGAGCGTTTCTCCGCGCCGTGTCTGGATGCGGTGCAGGTGGTCGCGGTGGGCGACGAGGATGTTGGGCACCTCCAGGGTGCGAAAGATCTCGACGCTGGACGCCCGGCGATCCTGGGAGGGCAGGTCGTGGTTGCCCACGAGCAGGACGACGGGCACGCCGTGGTCGGCCAGGCGCTTGATCCGCCGCGCAAACTCGCGGCGATAGGTCGAGTTGGGGTCCCTGTTCTTGTAGGCGTCGCCGGCAAAGAGGACGATGTCGATCTCGTTCTCCAGGGCATAGTCCACCACTTCGCTCAGGCGGCGCAGAAAATCCATCACCCGGCCGTTGAGGCCGGTCTCCGGATCCAGCCGCCCATAGTTCTCCATGCCGATGTGCAGATCGGCGGTGTGTAGAATGCGGATCCCGCTCATGCTCTCTATCGCTCCCACCGGACCGCCAGGCCTTGGGGCTGGCGACCAGGGCCCATTGTAAACGGGAACAGCGCGGTTGTCAACCTCCGCCGGCTGTCTTCGGGGGTTGCTGCAGAGTCGGTCCTGTTGCCTGGGATCGCAGAGCGCCTGCTCGGCCCTTCTCTCTACCCGCAACCTGCCGAGCCGGCGCTCGGCGCCCCCAGCAGTCGTCAAGAGACCTTGCAACAACCGTAGCTGGCTTCGGTTCACGCCAGGCCGGCATCCGGCCATGCGGGGCTGGCCTTTGGCGTGCCGATATGACGCCGGGAATGTAGCAGCTTGCCGGCTTGTAACGATTTCAGGCTTCTTTTGACGGCTTAAGCCGTTACTACGAACCCGGGCAGCCCCTCAGGTGAGCTCGCGGCCGCCGGTGAGGTTGTACGCCTGCCCGGTGATGAACGAGGCCCCGTCGGAGGCCAGAAAGGCGACCAGGTGGGCGACGTCCTCGGGCGTGGCCAGCCTCCCCAGAGGGATGCGGGCCACGGCGGCGGCCAGCACGTCGTCGTAGGGCTTGCCCATGGCCTGTGCCTCGAGCTCCAAGCCCCACTGCTTCATGGCCGTGTCCACGTCGCCGGGGAGCACCGCGTTGACGGTGATGCCAAAGGCGGCCACTTCTTGCGCCAGGGAGCGGGTGAGGGCCAGGACGGCCGCCTTGCTGGCGGCATAGGCCGCGACAAAGGGCTTTGGCCGCTTGGCCGCGATGGAGGCCATGTTGATGACGCGCCCGCCCCGAGCCCTCTCCATCATGAGGGGCAGCGCGTACTTGCAGCACAGAAACGTGCCGGTGGCATTGATCTCCAGCGTCCGGCGCCAGGCCTCGTCGGCCATGCCGATGACAGGCGCCGGGCCGACGGCGACGCCGGCATTGTTCACCAGGATGTCCAGCCGGCCAAGGGCCTCTTTCACGCGGGCGATCATGGCCTGCACCGACGACGCGTCGCTGACGTCGACGCGCAGCGGCAGGCAGCGCACCCCCAGGTCCTGCACGTCGCCGGCGAGGGCCGCCAGCTCTTCCCACCGGCCATTGCCGGCGTGGGGCAGATCCGTCGGCGGGGCGCACAGGTCCGCCACGACGACGTCGGCGCCGTCCTGCCCCAGGCGCCGGGCTACTGCCGCGCCGATGCTCCCCGCCCGGCCGGCGCCGGTGATGAGGGCCACCTTGCCTGATAAGGTCTGCATCGATCCCCTCCAGTGGCCCCGGGGTCAGTCCTGCGCCCGGTAGACCAGCGAGCCAAAGACCAGGATACCCGGCGGGGCCAGGTTGGCCATGGGCTCGACCATGACCTGGATGAGTGCCGGCTTGCCGCAGCCGGCGGCGCGCTCCAGGGCCGGGCGAAGCTGGTCCAGGTCTTCCACCAGCTCGCCGTGGCAGCCCATGGCCTCGGCCACGTGGTCGTAGCGCACCCCGGCATACAGGTCGCACTCCACCAGGCCGGGGAGCCCGGCAAACATCTGCGACGAGCGCTCCATGCCCCAGCCGCGGTCGCAGGAGACGACGACCGTGATAGGCAGATCGTAGCGCCGGGCCGTCTCCAGTTCCTGCAGGTTAAAGCCCATGGCGCCATCGCCGGAGATGAGGCAGACGGGGCGCTCGGGCGCCGCCAGCTTGGCGCCGATGGCGTAGGGCAGCCCGGTGCCCAGGTGGCCGAACTTGGCCGTGTACAGGTAGCTCCGCGGGGCCAGAATGGGATGGTAGCTGGCCGTCCACAGGCTCGTGTTGCCGCCATCCATGACCGAGATGGCATCGCGCGGGAAGAACTCGCGCACGATCTGGACCATGCGGCCGGGGTGTAGCCCGCCCAGCTCGGCCTGGAGGGTCATTTCCAGCTCCTGTTGCCACTCACGGCTCAGGGTCCGGTAGGACTCAAAGCCGGCGTGCTCCGGTCGAGGGGCGGTGCGCTCCTCGACCTCGGCCAGCAGCGCCGCCAGCACTGCCCGGGCGTCGCCGACGATGCCCAGGTCCACCGGACGGTGCAGGCCGATGGAGGTGGGATCGACGTCCACCTGGATGACCTTTTGCTTTCCCGGCGCACCCCAGGTGGGCGGGCGGCCCCAGCCGTCCAGCTCGCCCATGCGCCCGCCGACGACGAGGACAACGTCGGCCTCGCCCCGGGCGGCTGCCAGGGCGTTACGGTCCAGGGGATGAAAGTAGCGCGGATGGTCCTCGGGCACGACGCCCCGGGCTCCCAGGCTGGTGGTCATCGCCGCCGACAGGTGGTCACCCAGGGCGAGAAACTCGGTCCAGGCGCAGGCCCACGAAACGCCCGTGCCGGCGTGCAGAGCGGGCCGCTCGGCGGCGGCCAGCAGGCCGGCCGCCTCCCGGATGGCCTCCGGGTCGCCGGCCCGGGGCCGGCCGGTCTGGCCGCGGTAGGCCGGCCAGACGTCCACCGAGTCCGAATCGCCCGTGCCGCGCATGACGTCCTCGGGGATCTCGAGGTAGACCGGGCCCGGGCGGCTGCCCGTCGCCTCGCGGTAGGCGCGGCGGATGAGCTCCGGCAGCCGCCGCCACTCGCGAACCCCGGCGCACCAGCGGGTGACCGGCCGGTAGAGGCCCAGGAGGTCCACGTTCTGGAATGACCCGCCGCGATCGGGGTAGATGATGCTGCGCCGCCGCTGACCGCTGAGGACGATGAGCGGGCTGCCCTCGGCAAAGGCGGTGACCACGCCTGAGACCATGTTTGCCGCTCCCGGCCCGATGCCGCCGATGACGACGGCCGGCTCGCCCCGGATGCGCGCCCACGCCTCGGCCATGTGCGCCGCGGCCGCTTCGTGGCGGGCATTCACAAAGCGCATGCCATAGTCTTCCAGCCGGGCCAGGAAGGGGTTAAAGCTTCCGTCGAGGATGCCAAAGAGGACGGTGACGCCCTCCTGCTGCAAGCACTTGAGCAAAAGCTCTCCGCCGGTCATGTCTGCCATGGGGTCAACCTCCTTGTTCTACAGGTCTGGCTACAGGTCTGGCTACAGGTCTGGCTGTTCCACGACGGCCGTATGGCTGGCCTCGCGTGCCCTGGCCTCGTTCACGAACAACAACAGGATGAGCCCGACGAGGATAAAGGCGGCGATGGACCAGATGGCCAGCCGCAGCCCGGACTGCTCGGCCAGTGCGACCGCCTGCCCCCGCGCTTCGTACCACAACGCTGCCTCGGCAGCGAGCCAGCCAAAGACCAGGGGGGCAATCACGGACGAAACCCGTCCAAAGGTGGCAAAGAAGCCAAAGAACTCGGCGCTCTTGCCGGGTGGCGCAAACAACGCGACCATGGTCCGGCTCACCGACTGGGCGCCGGCGATGCCAATGCCGGCCAGGGCGCCGATGACAAAAAAGGTCGTCTGGCCGCGGGCAAAGTACAGCCAGGCGATGACGCCGATCATGAGCACCAGGGCGATGATCAGGGACCGTTTGCCGCCGATCCAGTCCACCAGCCAGCCAAACAGGTAGGCGCCCACCACGTTGGTCAGTTGCACGATGACGAAAAAGATGAGGATTTGCTGCGTGGTCAGGCCAAAGAGGGTGGCGCCGATGATGCTGGCAAAGCCCATCACGATCATGATGCCGTCGTTGTAGACAAAGAAGGCAATGATGAACTTGATGAACTCGCGAAAGCCGCGGGCGGTCTGGAAGGTGTTGCGCAGCCGTGTGACGGCCAGCCGGGCATAGTTCTCGCCGGGCGGCAGCTTTTGGCCCTTGGCCTTTTCCCGGAGCCAGAGCAGGAGCGGCACGGCGAACAGGGCAAAAAAGACGGCGGTCACGATCATGGCCAGGCGCGAGACGAGGGGACCCTCCACTACCCGCTCCAGGGGCATCAGGAGCAGAAGGATCACCACGCCGCCGACTGTGCCAATGGCCCAACCCAGGCCCGAGACACGGCCCATCTCCTTGGGTGTCGCGATCTCGGGCAGCAGGCCGTCGTAAAAGATCTGCGCCGCGCGGTAGCCGATGTCGGCCAGCACAAACAGGACGATGCCCAGGGTCACCATGCCGGGCCGGATGGCAAAGAGGCTGGCCGTGAACAAGCACGACATGGCGGTGAACCACATCAGAAACCGCTTCTTGGTACCTGCGAAATCGGCCAGTGTGCCCAGAAACGGCCCGCTCAACAGCACGACGATGGCGGCGATGGTTTCCGCCACGCCCCACAGCCGCGTGCCTTCGGCGCCGCCGACGACCTGGTCTTTGAAGTACACGGAATAGACCGCCAGGTAGACGGCCGATGCATAGGCCGAATTGCCAAAGTCGTACAGGTACCAGGCCCAGCGCTCACGCCGGGAAGATGCCGGTGCCGCAACTGCCATGGCCATCGTTATCCTCCTTGGCCTCAGATTGTGCTGCCCTCTCGCCGCGGCGCTAGCGGCATTCCAGGGCAACCTTTATCGAGCGATACTTTTTCTTTTCCACGGCGACGGTGAACGCCTGGCGGTACGTCTCCAGCGGGAAGCGGTGGGTGAGCAGGCGGCGAGCGTCCAGCTTTCCTTCCTGCATCCAGCGCATGGCCAGCTCAAAGGTGGACAGCGGCTCACCTTGCCAGGTGACCACGTCGTGGCCGA
Organism: Anaerolineaceae bacterium; assembly: GCA_012514775.1. Next base: position 11,626 of record JAAYZQ010000331.1, on the reverse strand, counting down.
CCGCGCCCAGGAGGTCCACCTCCTGGTACCACACGGGCGTCAGGTCCAGGGCCATGCGGTGCAGGTGCACGCCCACCAACACCACCGTGCCCCTGGCCCGCGTCCAGCGCAGGGCGTTGTGGAGGGTGGCCGGTGCGCCGACCACGTCATAGACCATATCCATGCCACCCATCAACATCCGGTTGCCGTTGCGCCCTTGATACAGCGTCGAGCCCGTCAGTTGCGCCACCCGGTCATAGCCGTCATCGCGGGCCAGGAAAGCCTGTTCGGCCCCAAAGGCGACGGCCATCTCGGCCTGCCATGGGAACTCGGCCACGGCATAGACTTTGCACGCCGGCTGGAGCGTGCGCAGCACCTGGATCAGAAGGAAGCCTATGGTGCCGCAGCCCAGGACCAGCACGCGCTCCCCGGCATCCGGCGGCCGGCGCCAGGCGGCGTGGATGGCGACGGCGCAGGGCTCGACCAGGATGGCTTCCTCGTCGGACAGGGCGGGCGGCACGGGCAGCAGGGCGGCAGCGGGCGAGATAAAGGTGTCGCCAAAGCCGCCCCCCAGGGGCTCGTGCTCGCGCGGCTCTGACGCGTGCTCGCACAACACGCGGTGCCCGCGGGCGCAGGCGCGGCACAGCTCGTGGCGGCCCCGCGCCCGGCAGTCGTCGGCCCGCCCCCAGCGCACCACGCGCTGGCCCACGGCCAGGCCGGCCACGCCGTCGCTCACCTCGACGACGTTGCCCACCATCTCGTGGCCCAGGTAGGTTCGCCGGTGCGAAGGCAGCGCCACGGGCGCTACGTCGAGCCCCGCGTCCAAAAAGATCTGGTGCAGGTCGCTGCCGCACACCCCGCACAGGCGATTGCGCACCCGCACCCAGCCGGGCGCCGGCAGCGGCGGATCGGGGAGGTCGATGATGCGCAGGGGCGAGGCGAGGCCCGTGTAGGCGGCCCGCGAGACGCGCCCCAGGAGGCGCGTGAGCGCGATGCGGGGAACCGATAGCTCCAGGATCATGGTGCGCATCAGCGCCTCCCCAACCCCAGGAGCAGCGAGGCGCCCAGCACCAGGATCATGGCCGTGACCAGGGTGCGAAAGCGCTCCTGGTCCAGGCGGCGGTCGAGGCGCGCGCCGGCCCACAGACCCAGCAGCAGCGCCGGCGCGGCCCAGGCATACAGCGCCCAAACCTCGGCCACCATGTGGCGGGCCAGCAGGTGTGAGCCGACGATGAGAATGCCGTTGATAAAGAACAGGGTCTGCAGGATGGCCCGGTACTCGTCCTTGGGCCACCGGCGCAGCGATCCGTAGACTATGACCGGCGGACCGGGCGTATTGTACGCCCCGCCCAGGCAGCCGGCCAGAAAGCCGGCGGGATAGGCCCACCACCGCGCCTGCTGGCGCTCTATCGCCGGGCGGAGGAGGGAAAAGGCGGCATAGGCCACCAGGATGGCCCCCATGGCGCGATTGATGGCCAGCTCGTCGACGCGCACCAGGGCCCAGATGCCGATGGGGATGCCCAACGCCGAGGCAATCCCCAGGCGGGCCACCTCGCCCAGGTTCACCGATCCCCGAAAGCGCACGAGGTTGACCGTGTAGGCCGTCAGCCCGGCGAGGGCGATGAGGGGAGCGGCGGTCCGCAGGTCGACGATGAGCGTGACGAGGGGCATGACGACCAGGGCAAAGCCAAAGCCGGTCAGCGACTGCATGACGGCGGCGGCAAAGACGATGGTGACGATCCAGAGGACGTTCATGGTGGCAGTAGGGCGGGCAGGTGGGGACAAATTGGGGCCGGCACGCGGGGAAGGACCCGGTTGGACACGGCGGCCAACGCGCCCTTCTTTGCCCCGGTGGGTTTTCGGTTCCATGGGTACGGCATCATCTTTGCTCCGTGCCTCGAGTGACGGATCGCTGCCGGCGTCAGCAGGATCCCCTGGCCGTGCCCTGAGCTGCACCCGTGTCTCCGGCTCCTTCCAGCAAGCCTGGCCGGATGGTCAATGATAGCATAGGGCCGATGCGTTGTCAAATTGCCAAATCGACCCCTGGGCCGTGGGCCGAGGCCGGGGGAATCTCCAGGCTTACCAGGTCCCTCAATTCTCGCACGCGCCAGTTTGATTTTTACGGATAATGGGGTATAATAGCACCGTGGAAAACCGAAGGCTCATCCCGGGCGATGATCATAGGCACCTGCTGGCAGGGGGCGAGCACGAAGCCTTCTATTTTCTGTTCTCTGCTCCGAGCGGCCGCGTCTTTGGCTTTCTGCGGACGCTGTTCGGACACGATTCGGTGTTGGAGTTGCTTGCCCTGCGCGTCGGCGATCGTACCTGGCTGCACGAGCGCCGGGCCACGCTCCCCGGCGATGCGCTCCCCGGCGATGCCTCCGGTCCCGACGTGATGCTGACCTGCCAGGCACCGTGGCAAGCCTGGCGATGCTCGTTCCACGCCCCACTGCAAGAAGTGGAGGGTGCGTCGGTTGTGGAGGCCCACCTGGATCTGGCGTTCGTCGCGGCCAACGCCCCGGACGTCTACCGCTTTGGTCCCTACCACCAGGCCCAACAAGACGGCCGGTTGAGTGGGCGGCTTCAGGTTGGCAGCGAGCTGTACGCCGGCGAGTTGGTATGTTATCGGGACCATAGCTGGGGAACGCGTCCCATGGGCGCCGCATCCGAGTGGACCATCGCCAGCGCACCAGGGCATTTCTACATCGTCGTCGTCGGCCTTGGAGAGCAGCAGACACATTGGGGTCGACTCACGAGACCCGAAGAAGCACCGGCTGCCGTTCGTGCCCCGCGGGTGACCGCCGTGAACGGCGGCTGGCGCATCGAGGACCTTGCGGCGGGAATGGAAGCCGTGAGCGTGCAGCGCCTGGCGCCACCGCTGCTGGCCTTTCTGGGTACCGCCGGCCGGGAATCCATCCGAAGTGCATCCAGGCCGGAAGACATTTATCAAGATTGCATTGGACCGGCACTCTATCAATTCCCCGATGGTAAGCAGGTCGTAGGTTTTTGGGACCAAGCAAGGAGGCTCTCATGACAGAATGGTTGCTCAGCGGGCATAACACCCAGGAGACCACCGGCGTTGCCTTTCCGGTAACTGTGACCATGACCGAGCATGGTCTGGATGCCCAGATCCGATGGTTTCTGGGCCAATTGGCCGGCGATACGTCGGACTTTGACCAACATCTCAAGCCCACCGAAGTGATCCAGGGCCGGCTGTATCTCAACATCAACTACTATGCCCGCAACATGGCGGCGGTGATGCCCTTCGATCCCGAGTCGGTGGGAGCGCCGTCGGGCCTGGTGGAGGCCGCCGTCAAGCCGCCGACGGGCCGCCTGCTGATGCTGCCCACGCGGTTTCGCCGCACCTATCGTTGGGCGGCGGACTTCTATGAGAACATCCTGCCCGATCTGGACCAGAAGCTGCGAGACTATTACTGGCAGTTGCGAGGAGGATCCCGCGACCCGCTGCCCCTCATATGGGAGCTTTTCGAGGCCGAGTTTTACAACCGGACCCGGGATGCCGACCGCGCGCATATCGTCGCGTCCCTGACCATCACGACCCTGGACGGCGTCTTGCGTCAGCGAGCGCCCCAGTTGCTCGGGCTGTTCGCCGGCCGGACCACGGCCACGTCTCTCATTGGCCAACGCATCTGGGACCTGCGCCAGACCGCCGAACGGTGTGGTGAAAACGTATGCCAGATGCTGGCAGCAGGCAATGCCGATTTGAAAGCCTACGAGGCGCTCCCCGAGGCGGAGCCGCTGGTGGCCGGCGTCCGGGGCTTTTTGCAGGAGTATGGGCATCGCGGCTTTCGCTACGAGGCCGATTTTGAGACAGAGCGCCTGGCCGACCATCCCGAACACATCCTGCTGGCCGTTGCCGGGCAACTGGCCGAAAGCGAGCCCCCCGAGGTCCGGGCTGAAGCCGCGCGCCGAATTTCGCAGCAGGCGTTGGAACGGCTGAATCCCGCCTCGCGCGCTCTCTGGCGGCGGGTCCTGTCGTGGGGCCAGAAGCTCATCTCCTGGCGGGAAGACTCCAAGAGCAATATCGCCCTGCGCCAGGCGCTCTACGGGTTGACGGCACGCCACCTGGCTCACTGCTACTTTCCGGAGCAGCGCGACGATGTCCTTATGTTCTACACCCTGGACGAGTTCCTGAAGTTTGTGCGCAGCCGGGGTGAGGAATGTGTCGAACAGGAAACCCTCGATTGGCGCCAGGCCGAGCTGGATCTGCACCTCACGCAGGCACCGCCGCCGGAGCTCATCTGGTACGATCCTGATGCGCGGCATTGGAGGCCGGCAGCGGAAGAGATCGAGCAAACCGATATCCAGGGTTTGACCCGCTTGCAGGGCATCGCCGCCAGCGCAGGCAGCGGCCCGGCCGAGGGCATTGCCGTGGTGACGAACGACCCGCTGGAAGCGGCCAGGCGATTGCTGAGTATGAAAGAGCCGGCGGTGCTCATCACCCGGCTGACCGACCCGGCCTGGTCGGGGCTCTTCCGGGGCATGCAGGCCGTGGTCACCGAGCTGGGCGGGGTGATCTCGCACGCCGCCATCGTCGCCCGTGAGAACGGCCTGCCGGCAGTCGTCGGCATTCCAAACGTCACGCAGTTGATCCGCGACGGGCAGCGCGTCCGTGTCGACGGGGCAGCGGGCGTCGTGGAGATTGCCGAATGATCAAAATCCTGTTCACCCCCAACGACGACGAAGCGCCCCAGATCCCGCCGGCAGCGATCGTCGGCGGCAAAGGGCGCGGGTTGTACTGGCTGGCCCGCGAGAAGTTCCCTACCCCTCCCACCTGGGTGTTCAGCACCGTTGCCTTTGACCTCATTGTCAAGAAGGCGGGGCTGGAGGAGCCGCTGGCCACCATTGAACAGGTCACCTCCAACCTACCCGGGGATTGGGCGGAGGGGTTGCGGGCGCTGAATGCTGTGGAACCCCAGCGAGTGGCCGTGGTCAAGGCGCTGGAGCAAGCCGAGATGATGGCGGTCATCGCGACCGAGCTGACCGAGCTCCCCTTGAAGCCGGGCCAGTGGGCGGTACGTTCTTCGGCCACGGTGGAAGATAGCCCCCAGCATAGCTTTGCCGGGCAGTTTCGGTCTCTTCTGTCGGTGCCCAGGAAGGACCTGTGGGGAGCCATGTGCAAGGTGTGGGCCTCAAACTATAGCCGCGAGGCACTCCTGTACTGTGCCCAGGTGGCAAGCCCCGTGCCGCGCATGGCCGTCGTCCTGCAGCCCATGGAACCCCTCACGGCGAAGGACCGCTCTGGCGTGGCCTTCAGCCATTCTCCGACACCCTCGCTACCGGGCGTGCTGATCCAGGCCTCGTTCGGCAGTGGGCAGGTCGTGGTGGGTGGCCGCGGCGGCGACCTGTACGGCGTGCAGGGAAAGAAGGTGCAAGTTCAGCCCATGCCCCCCGACCAGATTCGGGTTACGGGCCCGGAAGGTGACACCGTGCCCCAGGCAACCCCGCCGGGCCTGGCCCTGACGGAAGAGGAAGCCAGGGAGCTGGCAGCCCTGATAACCGCGGTGGCCAAGAAGTGGGGCAAGCCGGTGAACGTCGAGTGGGCGTGGCGGGCCGGGAAAAAGCCGAGCCTGGTGCAGGTGCGTTCGGTCGCGGCGTTGCAATAGACCGGTCCTGCGCGGGCCGGCCCGCTGTTTGCGGATATTATATAAATAATCCCTGTCTATCAACGCTGTCCGCGAAGACCTGGACTATGTCGATTGGATCGGAGACTATCCCAGGGCTGAGTAAACCCGGCTCTCCGTTGTGACCCGTCGCTTGTTGCGTCTCCAATCGGCGGCTGCCGAAACTGCTGCGCTCAAGTTGGCCGCATGATGACAACTTGGCCACACCCCAATGAATTGAGCACCATTCAGAGACCTGCTATGGTGCGTACGCTCTCAACACAAGTGGCAGGTATGAAGAATATTCAGCAGAGAAGAGAGCTGTGACAATGCGGTCCTGATCCATAGTCAAAACACATGCGCTTGTGCCGCTGCAGGCGCCCTCCCAACCCACAAACGACCATCCACCTGTAGCCGTGGCAGTCAGTGTGACATCAGTTCCCACAGCATAGCCAACGCTACAGTCCTCAGTGCAATCGAGGACGCCTGAATCGTCGGCCACCCGGCCTCCGCCGCGGACATGGACTGTGAGCATCGCGCTGGATTGTCGTTCGATGGCACCCATGTCACAATACGCGTGGCCGCTACCGCCGTCCACATGACGCACAAATCCTCGCTGATCATCGGTGAGCGGATCACCGCTGGTATCTGTACAACCACCGGGATTGCCGGCATCCACGGCCGGGCTATCCACCTGCGGTTCGTGGGTCTCTGTCGGACCGCCGTATGCGCCCAGCGCTGCCAGCTGGGGATCTTGGCCGTGGATATTCCCCACTGTCGTCCCCGCGCCCGCGTCATCGTTTATGGAGCAGAGGGTTGTGTTCTCGACCAGGTTATATCCATACGAATGCAACGCCGCCATCGTAGCACAATCGGGGCCGTTGGCGCTAGCGGCATTGTTGGCGACGATGGTGTTTTTGAAGAGGAACTCGCCCTCGTTGTTGATCCCACCTCCGTAGCCACCATAACTACCCGTCTGGTTTTCGACGATCGTGACGTTCGCCAGCTTTACCGTACCCTGGTAATTGTCCACACCCCCGCCGTAGCCGCTGTGGTTCCCCGCTCCTCCGCCACCTGCCTCGCCCGTCCTGTTGCCGCTGATGGTGCTGTTGATCACGACGAAGGTGCCACCATAGCTCTCCAATCCGCCACCGTAGCCTCCGTAACCATCGCTGCCGGTCCCACCGGTTCCACCGTTCCCGGCGACGTTCCCGCTGACGGTGCTGTGCTTCAAGAAAGTCGACGTTTCATAGTTGACGATGGCTCCGCCACTGCCCCCCTCTCCGCCGTTGATACTCCCTTGGCCGCCGTCACCGGCCCGGTTCCCGGAGAATGTGCTCTCAAAGATAGAGAGGCCGCCCCTCTGATTGACAATAGCTCCTCCCCAGCCACCGAGCCCACCGTCTTGATTGCCTGTTGCCCCATCGCCAGCTTGATTCTCGACAAACGTAGTTCGGGTAATCTCGAGGGTTCCTTGAAGGAGGTAAATAGCTCCACCCCAGCCGCCACGGCCACCGTCACCCTCGAGATCGTCCCCGCCATTACCCGCGTAGTTGCTGACGAAGGAGCAGTTCTCCAGCGTGACTAATCCGTTTTGAATGTTGATCGCCCCGCCATTGCCACCGCGCGTCCCTGCTACGTCATGTCCGCCGTGGTTATTGGAGAACGTACAGTTGTTGAGCACCGTGTAATTCGCTTCAATCTGTAGGGCGCCGCCATGACCGCCGGTGCGACTTGGGCTGTCATCCCCGGCCCGGTTATCCCGGAGCGTACAGTTGTTCATTGTCAGATTGCCCGCGATATTTCGAATCGCGCCACCGTTGCTGTTGGTGAGGGGACCATCAGGGGCGTGCCCATTGGCAATGGTAAGATCGTTGATCACCAAATCTCCCGTTGTGATATGGAATACCCTGTCGGTGTCATTCCCGTCGATGATCGTCTGCTCCTGCCCGGCCCCGTTAATCGTGATGTCGCCTCCCATAATCTCCAGATCGCCCGTCTGCGACAATACGTACGTCCCGGCCGGCACATTGATGATCCACTCACTGGCGGTTCCGTACGTCAGATCAATAGCGCCGGCTAGACTACAGTCGTTTGGGGCAGCAGTACATGCCTGGTACTGGGTAGCTGCGCTATCAATTGTAGTATCGACGTCCAACGTCGTTGCAGCCCAGGCATCGGAATGGGCCGGACCACTTTCTAATGGGGCCGCTAGTGCGAGTGCGGAAGGGATGCCTCCGAATAAGCAGAAAACAAGTGCTGTACTCGAGATCAGGGCTGGCGTAATCATTGTGAACAGTCGCTTCGTCATTCCATTCCTCCTCGTATGATATGGTGCTTTTGGTCAGTTCACGATCGCCGAACAAAGAAGTGCCAACGCGATATCGAATGGCATCCGGTGAGATACTTGAGAAAAGAAAGAGCCCAGGCGTGCCAGCCACCCTCAGTATATCACAAAATTCCCGATCCGCAAAATATCACTTCACTCCCCTGGATACAGGCGCGATGGATCTGCTTGCCGGCTGCTACAGTTCGGATTTCATCCAACCTTTTCTGCCGTTCCGCCTCCATTCTTGCAACTGTGTCTTGAGAAGGAATCGGGTCCGTTGCCTACGGGTCGCGCACACAACGGTAACTGTGGCGGGGATTGCCACCTGTCTTGTACGCGGTATTCACCCAACCATTGTACGACACAAAATAGGCTTCGCGGTCGTCGTATTCCTCCGCAGCCCAGTAATAGATGGGATCCAGATCGGGCGCCCAGAGAGGTGTTTCTTTGTCGGGCAAGATCTCGCACTCCATTCGATCATGGCCTTTGCCGCGCCATATACAGCCGGCATTCTCTCCGTGCCGGGCAAACGAACGCGCGTAATCGTCCACCGTGGGCATCCGCCAGATGTTCTGCGGGGTGGGTGCCAGGGTCAGGCCATTCTCGCTGAGATAGAGGCACACGTTATAGCTCTCCATCTCTTCCGCCGAGGCATATACGCCCATTCTTGGGTCATGGCCCGGCTTGTCGCCCATACCGACGGGGGGAAGACCATACAGGGCGATCATGTTCCAGGAGGGAAAGCCGCCATAGTCCTGCCTCCAGTTCCAGCCGGGACCTTCGGGTGCCCAGACGAGGGTGACGCCGTTTCCTTCGATGAGCCTGGCCTCAAGGTCACGATCGTCGACGCGAGTGAGAACAATGGGCAGAGACTGAATCGACCAACCGATCAGAATCAGGAGCGGTGGACCCACGGCCAGGAGGTACCAGATGTTGCGGCGCCACCATTTTGAGTGAGGAACCCAGCCTTGAGCAATCCGCCGCTTCTGGTTGCGCGCTTCGACCAGCAAGAGAACGCCGAGGAAAACCAGCGGTCCACTGACCAAGAACCCCGCCAGATCGCGGCCCATCGTCAGTTTCCCATCTATAACGCTGATATCGAGAAAAGAGAGCGTGAACAGTCCGCCCAGGACAATGATCAGCCAGCCGCCGACCTGCGGCCATTTTATCCCGACCAGGGTCAGGATCAGGAACGCCGTACCGGGAATCAGGTAGATCAGCCGAATGTAGAACGGGCCCCACCACCCTTCGTGGTACATCTCACCGACACTCCACATGCACCAGAAGGAGGTGATCACGATGAGGAGAATTTTTCCGATCCAACCAGCGGTGCAATCGTTGAAAATCTTTTTGATCATGGTGGCTCCACTCTCAAGCCAACCCCTGTTTCAGTGCTTCCGAACGGTTTCAAATCACCGTTCCTCCCGCGCGCAGGAATAACCGAACTGCAGACTGCCGTGGTTGATTCAGCCACATCAGGAGGGAGCCCGCTCGCCTCACTTCACTGCTTTTGACGTGCAATATCGGCCGCCTTGACTTCCGGATACGGCGCAGTTGGTGATACCACGGCTTGTGGCGAGACGAAAAATGGCCTAGTTGGGCGGTAGTACCTTGCCGGTGCGGATCGATGTGTTCGCGCTAGCTTCGAATCCGAACGCGCTTCTCGTCTACAATCCACAGTTGCCGGTCGAGCTGTTCTTGACCAAGCAACTTTATTAAACGCGTGAGTACTTCCAAGACGTGAGGCTTGTCCTGTTGCCTCAAGCGGAGCACGATCAGTCCCGGGAATTCGGCAGGAGGATAAGCCCGGATATCTGCAAAGTCCATGTCCAGGTTTACCAGGATCCGGCCCTCGCGCTGGCACAGATCTGCCAATTGTGCGTCGGGGCTTCCACCATACTTTTGTTCCAAAACCGTGGCTGCATCGTGCCCCGCCTGGCGGAGTGCCTCGGCTGCTTCAAGCGGCAGATTCTCGTCAACCTTGAATCTCATGCTGGCACAGTAGCCGGCATAGCCACTACACGTTCACGTCCAAGCTCGGCGGCGTATGCAATAGTTGCCCGGACATCCTCTTCGTTGAGAGATGGATAGCTGCGGATGATCTCTTGTGGCGTTAAACCGGCAGCCAGGTTGTCAAGCACGACCGATACCATGATGCGTGTTCCCTTGATGCACGCCTTTCCATGGCAGACGGCTGGATCAACGATGATGTGATCTTGCCATCTCATGCTTTACCTCCTCACGAATCCTTCGAACTACCACAGATATTATGCACTCGAAATCGCTTGCTGTCAAGCAGCGTCAATTGCCACTGGTGCCTTGACTGATCCCCGGCAAGTCTCGCACATCATCGGTCAAGCAATGTAGAACAACAAGCCACATGCCGGTTAGTGTAGCCAGCATGTGGCTCATTTGCGATGAACAATGGTTGGCTACGAATGTTCCAGGTCGCCATCTCTTTACACACACGCGGCGCTGAGCATGGTGGATAATGCAGCGCACAGCAGGGCTGTCGGTATCGTATCCACCCGATGAAAACTGGTAGTAGGAGCTGTCGCCATCGTTGATGGCTATGCCCTACAGGTCATCAAGACCTGTAAGGTTTGTCGTTTGCTCCTGCGATCGGTCGCGGCGGCGGCGCGACCGGAGCTGCAAGCCAGCGTAGGCCCCCAGCCCCGTGGCGGCGCCGCCCAGTAGGAGCAGGGTCGAGGGCTCGGGCACCACGGGCGTGGCCGGCGCGGGTGGCGGGCTGTGGGTCGGCGTCGGCGGCACGGCAGGTGAGGGCGTCAGCGTGGGCCGGGGTGGCGGCAGGATGGTGGGCCGGGGTGTGAGCTGCCGCAGCAGCGATCGCTCCGCAAGCGGCGGCAGAAGGCCGGCAGGCGACGCACTGGCCGGCAACAAGGGCAGGACCAGGCCAATCAGGACCAGGACAGCGGCGGTCACGAGGGCCTTGTTACGCATATCGCATTCCTTCTCCTCCACGGGCTCCTGCTGTATCTTTCAAAATCCGGAGGGTTGGGTGTGCGCGCAGCGCACACCCAACCCTCCCCAACTTACCAGATACCTCCTGTTATTCTGCTCCGGGCCGCGGCGGGATGGCAGGCGGCTCCAACTGCCCGGCGCCGAGGCTGCCGGTCACGCTCAAGCCGTGGAGGGCAAACTGGTTGTTCCGCTCGTCGCTCTCCTGGCAAGCGCCAAGGGTATTGCTGATGTCGCCCGGGTTCCAGCTATCGACGTACAGGTACAGATCGGTGGTGCCCGGCGCAAAGGAGCCTGGCCAGAAGCTCTGGCCGGTCGCGTAACTGTCCGGGGTCGAGCGCAGGCAGACCGTCTGCGCGACCGCCAGGCCCGCCGGAACCTGCCAGGCGAGGCCATAACACGGCGTGAGCGAGCAGGTTTCGTTCCACGGCAGGTTGGTGCGGTCCGGAACCGGATCGGGGTTGATGTACAGATCGACCCAGAAGGGACCGGCCGGGGCCGTGCCCTGGTTCGTCACGCAGGCTTCGATCTCGACCGCTTCCGCTGCCGTAAAGTTCAGCTTGTCGGGGACGAGATGGAAGCTGCCGACCAGGTCCGGCAGGCCACCCGGCGCCGGATTCCTGGAGATCAGCGGCAGGTAGATGCGGTTCCGCGGCTGCCGGTCGATGATGCTGCAATCAGCCGTGTCCAGGTTGTCGGACAGGTCCGGGTCGGG
>JAAYZQ010000330.1 GCA_012514775.1 Anaerolineaceae bacterium | reverse complement strand
TCGTCGATGCGCCGGCCCAGGGGCGAGACGATGCGGTCGATGATGCGCGCCACGTGCTCGTCGCTCTCAAACTTGATCTCGGTCATCTCGAGCCGGCCCTGGCGCTCGATGTAGACCGAGTTGGGGCCATTGACCATGATCTCGGTAATATCGTCTGCCGCCAGGAGGGGCTCAATGGGACCATAGCCCAGGATTTCAGCCACGATCTGCTCCAGCAGTCTCTGGCGGTCAGCGCGGCCAAGGATCATGTTCTCCTGGACCAACATCCCATCGTACATCTCCTCGATGGTTTGCCGGATCTCGTCGGTTTTCGAGACGTCCATTTTGGGATCCAGCTCGGCAATCAGCTTTTTGTGAATCCGGGTCTTCAGATCGTTAAACGTGTCGCGCACCGGTGCGACGGGTGTGCGTTTGATGCGCAGATCCTCCAACCTGGTAGGGCGATCTTCCGGCTCGGCGGCCGGCTGGTTCGCTACCTGCTGGGTCTTCTCTATCCGACGTAGCAGAGACATTCTCTTTTCCACTCCCTCTCAACGGAGATATGGCCGGGCTGCCACTACTTCTTCAGCCTGCCAAAGAGTCCCACTCGTTTCGTTCGCTCCGCTTTGCCTACCTCCGCGGGTTCCTCCACCGGGGCAACCGGTTTGGGCTCCAGTAGAGCGAGTAACTGTTGAGCGATCTCGGCAAAGGCTGCCGCGAGTGGGAGGTTGGGCTGGCCCATAACCAGGGGTAGGCCCTGGTTAGTCGCCAGGCGCATGCTGCGCGGGTCGAGCTCGAGCTGCGCCAGGATGGAGTGACGCAGGCTGTTTCCGATCTGGTCGGCGCGAATATCATCGCGGGTAGCCACCTTGTTGAGAATGAGATCGATGTGGTCGGAGGGAAACTCCAGGGCCTCGGCGATCTCGAAAAGTTGCTTGGTCGCCTTGATGGATGGGATCTCGGGCACCATGACCAGCAGGAGCCGATCGGCCAGATCCATGGCGGCCAGCACCGTGTCGTCGAGATAACTGCACGTGTCGGCGATGACGAAATCGAACTCCTGCCGCATCAGGGACAGGATCACCTTGACCTCCTCGCTGCTGATGCTTTCGGCCATCTCGGGCGAAGGAGGAGCGGCCATCACCTTGATACCTGAAGCGTGGGGTGACATCAGCGCGTTCAGCAGGTCTCCATCCAGCTCGTCTCCGCGGCCAACGGCGTCGGCCAGGCTGTGATGCCCCTGCAGGTTGAGGATGGCGTCAATGTCACCGAATTGCAGGCTGAGATCCACCAGGGCGATCTTTCGACTGCTGGCCTTGTGCAGGGCGATGGCCAGGTTGGCGGCCACGCTGCTGCAGCCGGTTCCGCCCTTGGGGCTAAAAACCAGCAGCAGTTTGCCCTGGGGCGGGGCTCCGCCGGCAGGGACCTGGCCCACACCCGGGACTCCACCCAGAGATGGATCCAACGTTGCCGCCGGCATGGCAGCCCGCCGGCTGGCGCCCATCTGAAAGACACGATGAATGCTGCTACTGAGCTCTTCGCTGGTGAATGGCTTGGTCAAAAAGTCCATAGCGCCGGCGAGCATGGACCGGCGCAGGTAGTCGGCCTCGCTTTGCACTGACATCATGATCACCTGGCACATGGGGGCCACGCGGGTGATCTCCTGGCTGGCCGAGATGCCATCCATGTCGGGCATGTTAATGTCCATCAACACGATGTTCGGCTGGACCTTGCGCGCCTGATCGATGGCCTCGCGGCCATTGGCGGCAGTGCCTACGATCTCGATGTCCGGCTCAAAGTACAGCAGTTTGCGCAGATTCTCTCGCGTCTCCGGGATGTCGTCGACGATCAATACCGTAATCTTGGCCATAGAACTCTCGTTATGCTTCCTGGTTTTGTTGTTAACATTGGCTCAGCACTCCCCAGAATCGCCGGAGGGATTCTCTTTACTGCAGTTCTCCGGGAACCGAGCGCAGTTCCTGGATGGTGTAGGCTTGCTTGGTCGGGAGCCCGATGGAGAAGCGAGCCATGAGATAGTCCAAAGTCACTTGTTGCGTGACAAACTGCTGCACATCGTCCTCGGCACGAACCGCCAGATCGATGCTCGCCCCAGCCTCACGTGCCAGCTTCAGGACGAGGGCGTCTTGGGGTGTGACCATCAGGGTGATAAAGGCCGGCAGCTCGGGCGCCACAGGCTGGCCTTGTTGTTGTTGTTGCTGTTGTTGGATTTCCTCCGCAGTGAGCACTTCCTCCTGCTCCCAACGTCCGACGCCCAGGACGCGGATATCCTGCAGCGTGAGTTGGCTGGCGATGCGTGGGATCTGGTCGCTCAGTTGGAGTTGGATCGTCTGGTCCTGCGTCGGGCACTCGGCCGGGCATGGGCAGGTAGGAGGACACAGGGGTTCTATCATCTGCGTCTCCTGATCGATGTCGACGAAATGGAAGGTCATGAGAATGTCGACGTGGTCATCCGGTCGCACGCCGTAGGACACGCTTGACAACTCGTCAATGGGCATGGCCACCGCGACGAAACCGGGCTCCACGAGTGTGCCCAGATCGCCTTCGGCCATGAGCTGCACCGGGCTGATGAGCAGTGCTTGCTGGATGATGGTTCCCTGGGGAATTGGTCCAGCCGCCAGCATGTCCGAGGTGCCATCCAGGGTACGCAGCGCGCCGGTCGGAATCGAGTCGACGGGCATGGCCCGCAACTCGAGGCGCCCTGCCACTGGCTCGTCCTCGGCAATCGGTTGCATGGCCACGACCACCTCCTCACGCTCAACTTGTGCTTCGGGAGGGTCGGCCGTGGTGCCTTGCAACAGCACAAAGATAGCTCCGGCGGTGCCGAGGGCCAATATCAGGCCCAATAGGATCAGAGTTCTACCGCGTCGCATTCCCTTGCCTCCATGTGATCAGATAGTGGGCCAGATACTGCTACTGGCGGCTTCGTGCACGCTCATATGCCTGCAACGCGCGCCGGCCTCCCGCCGAGAGCAGCAGCAGAGCACCCAGCGCCGCTCCTCCTGCCAGGAGCCAACCCGCGTAGCCGGTAACGGGCATGCCGGCTTCGGCTGTGCCGGTGGGCGTTGGCTGGGCGGTTGCCTGGCTTGCCGGGGTCGCCTGCGTGGGGGCTGTGGAAGATGTGGCAAAGTGTAGATCCTGGCGCAGGCTATTGTTTCCGCTAAGGGTCACCGTGACGACAGGGCCTGCCTGACCGGTGGCCAGGAAGGCTTGCAGTGTGGCTGATCCGGCGCACAACCCTGCGAATCCGTATCGTCCGCTGTCGTCGGTCATGATCCGCCTCGACCAGTCGGGACCGTCGATGGTTACCGTGGCACCTACGGCCTTCTGCCCGGCCGAATCCAGGACATAGCCTTCGACCATCGACTGGCAGGCGGGGTTGGGCGCCGGCTGGCCGGGACCCGCCGGACTGGCCGTGTTGGTGGGCCTGGCTGTGTTCGTGGGCCTGGGCGTGGCGCTTGGGTTCGTGCTCGGCGGCGCCTCGGTGGTCTAGGTGGGAGTAGGGGTGGGGGTGTGAGTTGGTGGCTCGGTGGTTGGGGATGGGGTTGCGCTGGGCGGCTCGCTGGTTGGGGATGGGGTGAAGGTCGGACTCGAGGTTGAGGTCGCGCTTGGCTCCTCGGAGGTCGGTGTAGGGTCTAGTGCTGTGACCGTCACATCGACCGGGGTCCAGGTAGGCAACTGCGCGGCCGGGCGAGCGGGCAACCCCGCGGCGTGTGCGACGAAGGAAGTGCAGGCCAGCATCAGCACGCTGACCAGGATCGCCATTGTCCGTCCCATATTGCTCATGTGGTCACCTTTAATAGCCGTTGCACGGTCACCTGGTAGGAGATACCATTCTACCAGAAAAACCCGCGAAAGGCAACTTCTTCAGCCCCACCTGTGCCCCTCTCACTTCCCGCCGCTGGTGATGATTGGTAAGAAGACCTTCGGCGGACCTTCCGGGCCACAGGGGGTCATGTATGCAAGATGGATCAGATTGTTGCTTTCGTCAGCTTCAGCATAGTGGCCCCAGTAGGGATTATCGTTTGGCACGTCGGCCACATCGACCTGCAGGTAGATATCGTATACTCGACACTCCTCCGGGAACGACAGGCCTGGACCCTGGAACAGAAGCTCAGCTCCTGCCTCGGCCGGCAAGCCGGCGGGACGCGCCAGGAAGCTGTAGCGGTCGCAGACAGTGCCCACGCAGAACCCCATCTCGTGGTCGGCGGGGCGGGTGGGTGGCAAAGATGGTGCCGGCTTGATATACACCTCTGCCCAGAACGGGCTATCGGCCGCCCTGTCGCCCTCGTTATTGATGCTGCCGTAGAAACGAACAGGCGTGCCGGCAGTCGGCCGGGTAGGCTCCCAACGCAGGCCCTTGTCCACCAGGTCGACCATGGGTACCGGCTCGGGGCCAATGGTGTTCATCACAGTGTGGGTCAGTACCTCGCTCCAATAGGCCTTGTCGATGGGACTGTACAGGACAGCCTGGTTGGTTAGTTCCCAGCCGTTGGGGAGAGGATCGTTGACCTGCACGACGATCTCCACTTTGCCCGACTCCCGGCCCGCCAGCGCACCCAGGTGCCAGATGTTGTTGCCCTCATCGGGCGGTGGATTGGCAGAGACGATCGTATAGTCGCCCTCAAGGTCAAAGGTGTCGGTGAGGACTGTTTCGACAGCCAACACCTTGCCCACGTTGGTGTAGTACAGGGTGTAGGTGATCAGCGATCCGGGCTGCACAACCGTCCTGGGGGGCGGTACGGAATCTTTTTTGATGGCCAGGCCAATGGCGGCCACCGGATTGATCCATTCGGCCTCGTTGTTGTCCAGTTGTGGATCTGTGATCCTCTGCATGAGAGCGTCCAGCATCGGAGGGTAATTGATCTGGACCGTGTTGAGGATCTCTTCGATTTCCAGTGGCAAAGGACTGATCACCCTGGTCCTGAACGGCACGTTGCCGGTGCTTCCTGGAGCTACATTGCCCAGGGAGTAGGTGT
>JAAYZQ010000329.1 GCA_012514775.1 Anaerolineaceae bacterium | reverse complement strand
TCCACCTCGCGCTACCCGGGACTCCCCGACTTGTCGGGGCCAGGCCGTCTCCCCTGCAAGCTTCCCCCGACAAGTCGGGGACTCCATCTCGCGCTACCCGGGACTCCCCGACTTGTCGGGGTCGAGCCGTCTCCCCTGCAAGCTTCCCCCGACAAGTCGGGGACTCCACCTCGCGCTACCCGGACTTCCTGGCCTTTCGGGGCGCGCCGCGTCTCTCCCCCCTTCCCTCGCAGGGAAGGGGGGCCGGGGGGGTTAGGTCCACCCCGGCGCCATCTCCCCCACCTGCCCCAGCAGCCCGCTCAAATCCGCCTCTTCGATGACCAGGTGGGCGGCGGCGCGCAGCCGCGGGGAGGGGGCGTTGATGGCCACGCCCACGCGCACCAGGGGGAACATGTCGGCGTCGGAGGTGCCGTCGCCCACGGCCAGGCAGTCCTCGGGGGGCACGCCCAGCTCGGCCTGGACGCGGACCACGATCTCGCCCTTGCCGCCTTCCCGCACGATGGTGCGAGCCTGGCCGCTGACCAGCCCGTCGCGAAAGAGGACCTGGTTGGCATAGGCGCGGTCGATGCCCAGCTCCTGCTGCACCATCCCGGCGTGGACATCCAGGCCGGTGCTCACCAGGACGAGGCGAACCCCTGCCTGCTTTAGCGCCGCCACCGTCTCGCGGGCGCCGGGCAGGTAGGGGTTCCGCTGCAACAGGTCTTCCATGGCTGCGCGGCTGGTGCCCTTCCACAAGCCCACGTCCAGATGCAGCCACTCGTCAAAGTCGATCTCGCCCGCCAGCCCCCGGGCCATGTAGGCCTGGCACGCCTCCCAGGTACCCAGGCAGCGGTGCAGGTAGACGTAAGGGTCCCGCTCCCGCTTGAGCGTGCCGTCGAGATCGAAAAAGGCCAGGCGCAGCGGCATCAGGCGGTCGTAGGCCAGGCCCGCAGAAACTCGACCAGGAGGCGCACGCCAAAGCCGGTGCCGCCCTTGGCCAGGTGCGGCGGCCGCTTGGGCGTGCCGGGCCGCTCCTCGAAGGCCATGCCGGCGATGTCCAGGTGCGCCCAGGGATAGCCTTCGGCGAACTGCTTGAGGAACATGGCCGACGTGCCGACGCCGCCCTGGCGCCCGCCACTGTTGGCCAGATCGGCCGTCAGGCTCTCGATCCTGTCCAGGTAGTCGTCGTACAGGGGCATGGGCCACAGGCGCTCGCCGCTGGCCTCGGCGGCGGCCCGCAGGCGCTCCATCAGGCCGTCGTCGGTGCCAAACAGGCCGGCGGCCACCCCCTGCCCCAGGGCCACGACACAGGCGCCCGTCAGCGTCGCCAGGTCGACCACCGCCCTGGGCTCGAAGCGGCCGGCGTAGGCCAGGGCGTCGGCCAGGACCAGGCGCCCCTCGGCGTCGGTGCTGATGACCTCGATGGTCTTGCCGTTCATCGCCGCCAGCACGTCCCCCGGCTTGTAGGCCCGGGCGCCGGGCATGTTCTCCGTGGCCGGCACCAGGCCCACCACGTGCAGCGGCAGGTCGAGCTGCCCGACGGCCAGCATGGTGGCCAGCACCGCGGCCGCGCCGCCCATGTCGCCCCGCATGCGATCCATGTTCTCCACGGGCTTCAGGGAGATACCGCCCGTGTCAAAGGTGATCCCCTTGCCCACCAGCACCACCGTGTCCAGGTCGGTCTGGCCCGGGTTGTACTCCAGCACGACGAAAACCGCCGGCTCGTCGCTGCCCTGGGCCACGCCCAGGAAGGCGCCCATCTCCAGCTCGGCGGCGTCTTCTTCGGTGAGCACCTGGCAGCGCATGTTGTCAAACTCGCTGGCGATCTCGATGGCCACCTCGGCCAGGTCCGTGGGCGTCGCATAGTTCGCCGGCCGGTTCACCAGGTCGCGCGCCAGGCAGGCGGCTTCCGCGACCACCTGGCCCACCTGCGCGCCGGCCTCCACCGCCGCCACCTGGGCCGCATCGCGCTGCACCAGGGTAAAGGTCCCGGGGTCGGCCCGGTCGACCTCCTTGTTCTTGAGCTCCTGGTAGCGGTACAGGCCCAGGATCGTCCCCTCCACCGT
>JAAYZQ010000328.1 GCA_012514775.1 Anaerolineaceae bacterium | reverse complement strand
GCATCCCGCCCGAGGCCATGGTGCTCGAGATGTACATGTCGGGCGAGATGGAGACGGTCTTCAGGGCCTTTCGCGAGCGGGGCTTTTTCCCCGCGTCCGAGGTGCACGGCCCCACGGCCATGTACGGCGGGTTCGTGCGCACGATGGAGATGATGATCTCGGACCTGCCGTCCCGGTTCCGCCAGACACTGGAAGATATCTCCTCCGGCGAGTTCGCGCAACGGTTCCAGGCGGAACGGGAGGCTGGCTATCCCAGCCTGACCCAGGCACTGTCCATGGCGGGCGAGCAGGACCCCATCGCGCAGCCCATCGCCCAGGCTGAGGCGCGGGTGCGCTCTCTTCTGGGCATCAAGCAGCAGGAAGCAGGACGATGACAGGCGCTAACAACGTCGACGAATACCCGACGCAACCCCTTGCCCGCCCGAATCTGGACAGAGATCCGGGGGAGGAAGAGATCGCCACCCCGGCTCCCCATGCCCACTTGCCCGTGGTGGGGACCCGTACCCCGCCGCCGGCCCATCGGTCGGGGCTCCTCGGGGTGCTGGTCGGCATCAGCCTGGTGATGAGCCTCGCGGCCCTCGCCCTGAGCGTAGCCATGATCAATTCGCTATCCAGCGCGCAGCGCACGGCCGTCGAGGGGCTCGACGCGGCCATTGGCGCCCTGGAGGACCTGGAAGGCGAGGGCTTTCACTACGAGTACCGCTTCGAGCGAACGATTCCGGTCTCGTCGAGCATTCCCATCGAGCAGGAAATGGTCATCCCCTTCAGCGGCGAATTTCCCATCAACACGACGGTCAAGGTGCCCATCGACGCCGGAGTCCTGGGCAGGTTCAACATCGACGTGCCCATCAACACCAGCGTCCACGTGGATACCGAGGTCCCCGTCAGCATCGATCAGACCTTTGATATCAGCACCACCATCCCGGTGAGTATGGTCATCCCCATCGACGTGCGGCCTGATGATCCGGCAGTCCAGGACGCGATATCCAGGGTGCTGGATTGGTTGCTGGAGTTGCGCGACTCGTTGAACACGGGGCTGAGCTTTCCTCTCTCCCGAGACTAGCCCGGGGGAGCGGCTCGTCCAAGCGAAAGGAGGTTCGTGCCATGGCACTGTCGAACATGAGCTCTCGCGAAAAGATCGTGGTTGGCGTTCTGGGCATCGTCATTCTCCTGGCCCTCATCGGCATCGGCGTCCTGGCGGCAAACCTGGTCTCACGCTCGGGTGAGAAGCAGGAAGTTGCGGGCGAGTCAGCCACGGCAGCGGCGGTCGAAGGTGAGGACCTGCCCGCTGGCGGCACGGAGGCGACGTCCCTCCCGGGCGCCCCGGCGGAGAGCGAAGCAGACATCACGCCCGTCGCCACACCGCTGCTGCGGGAGGCGCCCGCCGCCGGGGCCGGCGACGGCGAGGTGGTGGTCCGCCAGGAGGGCGTTGGCCCCCTGGCACCGGTGGTCATTGCCGACCAGCCACTCCTGCCCGGACGCCGCTACCGCATCGAAATCCAGGCGGTTGACGGTTCCCGCGTCGCTATCCATGGCAGTTGGAGCCAGGCAGCGGTGGGTGGAGGCGGCACCCTGAGCGCTCCCACCATCGAGTTTTTCGAGGGGCAGACGCCCCACAGGATCGACCTGGCACTTCCCCTGGCCGAGGCGGAGATGTGGAGCTGCTCGGTCTCGGCAGCGCTTCAGGTCGGGCAGAGCGCCTCGTTGTCCGGACCTGCCCTGGCCATCGAGATCCGGGACGTCACGGACGATTAGCAGGCAAGCATGAAGGAACAGAGGGGGCCAGGCTGGAGCAGTCTCGCCGGGGGCACCCAGCATCGCCTTCAGGACCGGGCCGGCCGGTACGGGGCGGGCCTCGACAGGACGATGGACCTGGAGATCGGGCAGTTCTCGGATGCGGGACGCAAGCGGCGAAACAACGAGGACTGGCTCGGGACGTTCCAGCCGGAGGATGCCGGGCGGCTGGCGCACAAAGGCAGCCTTTTTCTGCTGGCCGACGGCATGGGCGGCCACGAGGGCGGGGAGCTAGCCAGCCGGCAGGCCGTCGACTGCGTCATCCGCGCCTACATGGAGGACGGCGGCTCGGACGTGGCCGCCAGCCTGCAGCGTGCCGTGGAGGCGGCCAACGCGGCGCTATACGGCGCGGCCCTCCTGGCAGCGTTGATTCTCGTCGGCCTGGGTTTTGCCCTGGGGCTGCTCCCGCTTGGACACTAGGCGGGGCAGCGAGGGGAGGGCAACGTGAGCAAGCTTTTCGTGCGCGACAGGAGCGGGATCCGCCAGGTGCGCATCGACCGGCTGATGACCATCGGCCGCGGCCCCAGCAACGACCTCGTGCTGGCTGCCAGCTATGCCTCCCGGCGGCATGCCTGGGTCTGGTGCCAGGGCGACGACGTGCTCCTGGAGGACCTGGGTAGCACCTATGGCACCCTGGTCAACGGCGAGCGGCTGCGAGAGCCTCGCTTTCTGCGCCACAACGACGTGATCCAGATGGGAGAGGCCCAGTTGACCTTTGTCGCGGAGCAGGACCTTTCGACGACCAAGACGCCGCCCCAGGGCCTGCCCCAGTTGCCCCTTGAGCAGGCGTTCTGCGCCTTTTGCGGGGCGCTGAATGCCCCGGGTGCCAGGTACTGCGCTCACTGCGGCTACAGCCTGGAGCAGGCCAAGGACAAAGAAGCTGGGCAGGTGACGATGCGCGGCCAGCCCATCACACCCCTGGAGCCCATCGTCGCCCGGTCGTTCCCCGAGGCCGCGTCCCGGGCGCAGCGCGGAGCCAGGAGCGGAGTCACAGTGGGGCGCTCCGACACCAGGACCTGGATTCTGATCCTGTCCCTGGCCATCGTAGCCGTCATCCTGGTAACCATCGTCGCCGTGCTGCTGGTCATCCTCCTGGGATGATACCCGTCCATGGCTGCTGCAAGACTGGTGACCACCGGCGCTCGCTTCCGCGGGGTCGCCACTCCCCGCGACAGCGGGTCGCTGCTTCAGTGGCCGGGGGAGCTGGAGATCCCCCTCGAGCCTCATGGAGAATGTGGCACTTGCCGGCGAATTGCGCTTGCGAGACGGGGCGTAGCGCGCTATAATAGGGGAACGTGTCGTCGAGCCTGACCGTCGAGCCAGGACCGTAGACCGCAACCGCCAGATGGAGGAGGAGTCCATGACCGAGCCACGAGGGCAGGGTCCCAACCAGGAAGAAGCCCCGACCATCCAGGCAGCCCAGCCAGAGCAGCCGGCCCAGGCTGCGGCTTCGGCGGCGCTAGAGCTTCGCGCTGCCAAGCTGACGGACGTGGGCCTGGCGCGCCCGCACAACGAGGATTACGTCGACTTTTCGATCCCGTCGGACCCCAGGCAACTGGCGCAAAAGGGCTCGATCTTTTTGGTGGCCGATGGCATGGGCGGTCACCAGGCCGGAGAGGTCGCCAGCAAGGGCGCCGTAGAAGCGACCATGGCTCACTACCTGGCCGACACCACCCACGACGTGGGCACGAGCCTGGTTCGCGCCTTTCGCGCGGCCAACCAGCAGCTCTATACCCAGGCGGAAGGGGATCCCTCCAAGGGCGGCATGGGTACCACCCTCGTGACAGCGGTCATCCTGGGCCGCAAGGTGTATGTGGCCAACGTCGGCGACAGCCGCGCCTACCTCATCAACAGACAAGGCATCACCCAGATCACCGAAGACCACTCGTGGGTAGAGGAGCAGGTGCGGGCCGGGCTACTGAACGAAGAGCAGGCCCGCCGCCATCCACAGCGCAACCTCGTCACCCGGGCATTGGGCTCCAAGCCCGCCGTGGAGGTGGATCTCTTTGAGGGCGAGATAATAGCCGGCGACACCATCTTGCTTTGCAGCGATGGGCTCACCGGCCGCGTGGCCGACCAGGAGATCGCAACCATTGTGCAGGAAGCGCAGCCCCCCGAAGCTGCCCGGCGGCTGGTGGCCCTCGCCAACGAGCGAGGAGGCAACGACAACATCACGGTGTTGATTATCAACGCCGAGGAGGCGACACCCACGGTCAGGGCTCCCATCCCGGCCGCAGGCAAAGCCCCGGTGGGCAGGCGCTCGCGGCTGGTGCCGCTGGTGGCTGTGCTCGGCGGCCTGCTCCTGCTGGGAGCGGTGGCTGTTGCCATTCTGGCGACCAGCGGCATCCTGCCCCTGCCCTTCTTGCAGGCCGGGACCGCAACGCCTTCTGCGACCATGACCCTGGCCCCTACCCTCGGCCCGGCGACCTCCACTGTGGAGGCGACCCTGGTGGTGGCCCCCACCGGCGTCGCGACACCGACGGCGACCCTGGTTCCCACCGGGACGGCCGGCGTAGTGGGAACCGACACCGTCGTTGTCAGCCCGACCGTGAGCCCTGACGCGTTGCCGGGCAGCGTTACCCTGGTCACCCCAACCGCCGAGATCTCCCTGACGGGCGTGGTGACCTTTGCCTGGGTCTATGGGCCCGGGCCTCTGCCCGCGGGCTATGCCTTTCAGCTCGTCATCGGGCAGGGAGAGCCAACCGATCCCAACGCCCACACGGTGGGATCGCCCACCCGTGACACACAGCGCTCAGTGGACCTGGGCCACGAACTGGACGAACCCGGGGACTATTTCTGGACGGTTCTCATTATAGAAGCCGGCCTTGGTGGCAGCGAGGTCTCTCGGGCCATGGAGCGCGTCTTTGTCTACGAGCCTCCGGCGACACCCGGGCCGGCGGCCGCCCCGACAACGGAAGGCGGATAGGCCCGGCCGAAAGCCAGAAAGCACGCACCATGAAGTCGAGCGGCAAGACAATCGGCAACTATCAGATCGTCGAGGAAGTGGGACGGGGCGGCATGGCCGTGGTCTATCGCGCCTACCAGCCCTCCCTCAACCGCCACGTCGCCATCAAGGTCCTCCCCCCGCAGCTC
>JAAYZQ010000327.1 GCA_012514775.1 Anaerolineaceae bacterium | reverse complement strand
CTTGCAGTACCCATGGCGCTTCCAGGCCCTGACCGTCCTGGCGACCGCCATGCTGGCCGGCCTGTTGCTCCAGGCATTGGCCGGTGCTCCCCGGCCTGTCGCGCCCCTGGCTGCCATTCTGATCCTGGCCCTCACCGGCGCCTGGGCGCTGGCCGCCCTGCCCGTCACCCCCACCCGGCCCACGCCGTCGGTGGAGGCGATGTGGGCCCAGGACCGCGAGTTTGGCCAGGTGGGTTCGACCTGGACGGGCGAATACCTGCCCATCTGGGTCAAGGAACAGCGCTGGGCCATCTCTCACCCTCTCCAGGACCCCGACGGCGAGCAGGCCGGCCCGCCGGTCGCCGGGGACCTGGCGCTGACGGGCGTGGGGTACACGCGCTACCACCTGGCCCTCCGAGGCGAGGTGCCCACCGGCCTGGTGTTGCACCAGTTCTACTATCCGGGCTGGGAAGCGCGCTGGCAGGGCCGGTCCATCGCGGCCCATCCCGCCGGCAGCCTGGGCCTGGCCGCCTTCGATCTGCCGCCGGGAGAGGGGAGCCTGGTCTTGCGGCTGGCCCTGGCCCCCGCCCAGCGCTGGGGCAACCTGGTCTCGCTGCTGGCCGCCCTGGCCGCCGGCGTGCTGCTCCTGGCCCGCTTTCAGGGCATCCGCTCCGCCTCGTCTCTACGGGCGGGTCTGCGGGCAGGCAGCGGCCACCTGGCCCTGGCCGTGCCCTATCTGCTGCTGGCCAGCGTCCTCCTGGGCAGCCTGGCCATGCCCAACGGCTACCTGCGCTCGCCCGAGGCGGTGAACGCCAACCTGGCGGACCTGGTCAGGCTGCAAGCCTTTGACCTGCCCGGGGAGCGCTACCGGCCGGGCGACACGGTGAGCGTGACGCTGTACTGGATCGCCCTGGACGGCCTTGCGGAGGACTACAAGGCGTTCGTCCACCTGACAGACACCGGGCTTACCCGGCAGCCGGCGCAGCACGACGGCGACCCGGGAGGGGGCTATACGCCCACCACGCGCTGGGTGCCCGGCGAGCTGGTGCCCGACCGGCACGCCCTGCCCCTGCCCGGCGATCTGCCGCCCGGCCGCTACCAGGTCTGGGCCGGCATGTACGCCTTCTCGTCGGGACAGAACCTGGACGTGGTGTCGTCAGATGTGCCCCATGACGGCCGGCGGGTGTTGCTGGCCGAGATCGAGGTCGTCGGGCCATGAACCACAGGGACCGCTGGCCCATCGCACTCCTGGCGCTGCTCCTGCTGGCCTACGTGGGCCTGGCCGGTTGGTACAGCCTGGTCATCCCCCTGGGCGAGGCCCCCGACGAGGTGCCCCATTTCACCTACGTCCGCTACCTGGCCCAGCATGGCCGGCTGCCCGACACGAGCGAGGAGCACGAGGCCTTTCAGCCTCCCCTCTACTATGCCGCCGCGGCCGCCCTGACCTTCTGGATCGAGGACGATCCCGACGCGCCCTTTGCCGTGCGCCACAACGCCTATTACGACGTCGCCGACCCGCGCTCGCCCAAGAACCTGCTGTTGCACACCGCCGGCGAGAGCTGGCCCTTCCGGGGCTGGGCGCTGGCCTGGCACCTGGTGCGGCTGCTGTCCATCGCCCTGGGCGCCGTCACCGTCCTGGCCGTTTACCGCCTGGGGCGCGTCCTGTTTCCCGAGGCCCCCGCCATTGCCCTGGCCATGGCCGGCCTGCTGGCTTTTACGCCGCAGTTTCTGTTCCTGTCGGCGGTCGTAAACAACGACAATGCGGCCACGGCCTTTTCGGCCCTCATCCTGTGGCAGGTGGCGGCCGTGCTGCACAACGCCCGCCCCGGCTGGCAGCGTCCCATGGTGCTGGGGCTGCTCCTGGGGCTGGGACTCCTGAGCAAGGCCAACGTCGCCGTCCTGGTGCCCATCGCCGGCCTGGCCGTCGTCCTGGCGCCGGCAACGGGTGCCGGCCGGCAGGCGGGAGCGGATGGGGCAGCGGGGGAGAGGCAGGCCGGCGGGCGCGGGACGGCGCTGCGGGCCGCGGCGCTGGGGTTGCTCGTCTGCTTTGGTGTGGCCGCCCTGGTGGCCGGCTGGTATTTCGTGCGCAACTGGCTGCTCCACGGCGATCCCCTGGGCTGGAACTTTGTGCTGGAAACCAACGCCCGGCGCGAGGGACCCCTCACGCCAGAGGTCCTGGCCTGGCTGTTCAAGGGGGTCTTTCGCTCCTTCTGGTTGGGCTGGATCGGCATCGCCTTCGAGGAGGTCATATACTGGATCCTGGGCCTGGTTTGCCTCGCCGGTGCCGCCGGTTTCGTCGCCTGGCTCGCGCGCCGCTGGTCGGTGCTGGCGGGCGCCACGCGCTGGACGCTGCTCCTCCTGGCCCTGCACGTGGCCGGCACGCTGGCTTCGCTCATCCAGTGGACGGCGACGGTGCTGGGGACCGACCAGGGGCGGCTCATCTATCCCATCCTGCCCACCGTGATGCTCGTGCTGGCCGCCGGCTGGGCGTGGTGGGGCGGGCAACGGGGGCGCCGCCTGGTCCTGGGCGCCCTGGTGGCCGGGATGCTCTTCCTGGCCGTCATCACCCCCGTGCGGTACATCGGGCCGGTCCACGCCCCGGCCCCCCGGGCGACGGATCAGGAGCTGGGCCGCGCCGTGCCCCTGGACGCCCGGTGGAACGGCATCCAGTTGCTGGCCTTTCAGCTCACGAACCGCCAGGTACGGCCGGGGGAAAAGCTGGCCCTCGACCTGTATTGGGAGGCGACAGAGCCGGTTGGGGAGGACCTGATGACCCTCATCCAGCTCGTGGATGAGGACGGGCAATTCCTGATGTACGCCGACGGCTCGCCCACGGCCGGCCGCGACACGACGGACCGCTGGCCGGTGGGCGTGCCCCTCGCGTCGCAGCACCTGCTGCCGGTGCCCGCCGATGGAGCGCCGGGCACCTACCGCCTGACCATCAGCGTGCACCCCTTTGGCGCGTCGGCGTGGCTGCCCGTCACCGGGCCGGGGGGCGCCGCCCGGGGCGACCACCTGCTCCTGCCCGTGGAGGTAGAGGTAATCGGGCCCTGAGCCTAGGGCTCTTCTTGCAGCGGAGCAAAGCCCCTGCCCAGCACCTCCTGGGCAGGCGAGATCATGATAAAGGCCCTGGGATCGGCCCCCGCCACCAGGTCCTTGAGCTGTGCCACCTCGGTCACGGTCAAAGCGCACATGAGGATGGTGTGCTCCTGCCTGGTGTACATCCCTGTGCCCGGCAGGGCCGTGACGCCCCGGTTCATGTCCTTCAGGATCTTTTCCGAGACGAGCTCTGTTTGGTCGGTGATGATAAAGGCCAGCAGTTGTTGCCTCTGGCTGCTAGGCCGGAACCAGGCGCGCCAGCTTCGCAGGCCGCGCCGCGCATGGGGCCCGCGGCTGAGGGCGGCAGGCATGGGCAACACCGGGTAGCGCGGCAGCACCTCGCCCGCCGCCTGCTGCAGCCCGATGGTCAGCAGGCCGATGAGAATCAGGACGCCGTTGAACACGAGCCCGCCGGTGAGGACAATCCAGCCGGGAACGGTGCCGATGCTCGCCCGGGCGAGGAACTCGGCGCCGGACGGGGCCACGTAGGGGTGCAGCCAGACCTTGCCCAGCCAGGCCAGGCCCAGGATGATATAGATCCAGAAATAGTTGCGCCGGAAACGGCGGCCCAGGGCTTCCCAGTAAGAGATGGGCAATTGCGGGTGAAGCAGGTTTTCGGCCAGGCTTTCGGCCCAGTCGGCCGCGGGATGGAACGGGGGCACCAACATGGTTGCGAAAAAGTCGGTCTCCATGAGGCGCACGCGATAGCTCCACAACTCGTAGTAGCGGTCGCGCCGCGCCTCGATGTAGAGAAAGAGCGTCACCAGCAGCACGTTGAGGATGATGACCCTGTGGTCCTCCACCGCCGTGCGGCTGTAGGCAAAGGAGATGGCCGCGCCCGTCGTGATGACGGCCCAGTTGGTGGTCGTATCCAGCCTCTGGCGCCAGACGTTGGCGCGCTGCACCTCGGCGCGGAAGAGGTGGACCATGGCTGTCGTGAACTCGCTGGGCCGCAGTTGGTACCCGCGATAGGTCCACACCGGCTCGCTGCCGGGCGGCCCCCCGGGGCGAGGATTCTTACCTTCGTCGTGCTGGGACAAGTTGTACCCTCCGGCCACTGCTGTGACTGCCAGCGGTTATCTTACCAGGTTTCCCACGGGCTGTCAATTGGCCCGCTGGCAGGCCGTGGCCGGGTCGTTAGTGCGGGGGGTGGACCGACAGGTACTGCTCCAGGATCTCGGCGGCCTCGCCCAGGAGCTGGTACGATTCCCACTCCTGGAAGGCAGTGATGGCAAAGACCGCGGCCCCTTTTACATAGCTGTCCATTTGCAGTTGGCGGTCGTACCAGGCCAACTGCTCGATGTAATTGCCGTGGGTGTCCCAGCCCATGCCCAGCTCGGCCCAATAGGAGGCAAAATCCTTCCAGCCCTTGCCGGGCGGGCCCGGCCGGTCCGTCACCAGGCCGTCCACCCCACACTCAGTGATGAGCAGCGGCAGTTCCAGGCCCCAGGGCTGCAAGAACTGCTGATAGACCCTCCGATAGCGAAGCGCCAGCCAGCCCTCGTCGGACGCGTCGGCGCGAAAGTCCAGGGGCTCGCGGTTGGTGTGGAACCAGATGGTCGGCGCCGAGTACTCGTGGAGGGCCAGGTAGCCGCCGTTGGCCTGCGCCGCCTCCAGGGCAGGGCGAAAGGCGGGCCACAGCTCCAGGGGCGGATGGCCTGTCCCAAAGTTGCCCACCGCCGCCCGTTCGCCCCGTTCGGCCAGGAGGCGCACGCGCTCCTGCTCCAGCGAGGCCAGCTTTTGCATCTGGCCCTTGTCGCCGGGCACGGGCTCGTTAAAGCCCTCCCAGGCGTCCACCAGGCCCTTGCGCTGCTCGTCCATGGCCAACTCCAGGACGGAATCGGCCGCACGGCGGGCTTCCGCCAGAGGATCTCCCCGGTCCAGGTCCACCTGGTGCAGCATCGTCCGCCCGACGATGATCGTCTCGGGCGACTTGGCCCGCACCTCGGCGAGAAAGGCGGGGTCCAGCTCCAGGGTCTTGAGCACGGCGACGTTGCCCGTATCCACCAGCTCCATGATCTGGGGGTGGTACCAGCCCACAAAGAGGCCCAGCTTGGTGGGCGGGCCGGGCGGGAAGGGCGTGGGCGGCGGCGTGGGGGTGGCGGTGGGCGGCGGCGTCGGCGTGGGCGACGGTGGCACGTCGGTGCCGGTGGGCACCGCCGAGTCCAGGGGCGACTGGAAGGGATCGCCCGGCTGCAAGGGCGACTGGAAGATCTGCCCGGGTGTCGCCGATGCCGTGCCCGACGGTGTGGCCGAGGGCGTCGACGTGGCCGTGGAGGTCGCGGTGGGCAGGTTGGGGCGGGTGGACGAGGCTGGCGGGGCCGGTTCGGGCGTCCCGCAAGACGAAAGAAAGGCGGCCAGAGCCGCTGCTCCGGCAGCCTTCAAGAACTGGCGCCGGTCCAGGGAAGGTTCGGATGGTAACATGGGTTCCATTATAGCCGCAGTTCGACATCCGGTCAACCGGGAGGCGATGGCGGGCAGCGCTGGACGTGGCACGCGCCCGGATACGCTCACGTTCTCGCCAGAAGCGGTAGAAGCTGACAAGAACCTCCGGCGCGGCCCCCTACGGCCGCATGAGGTCGCGGAGCGGGCGATAGCCGATGACCTGGATGCCGCTGTCCATTACCCAGCCGGCCAGCTCGTCGCTGGTGAAGGCGCGATAGTCCGCCACCCGGCTCTGCCACGAGGTGGTGATGGCCCTCAGCTCGGGGCTGTCGGCGGCGGGATGGATGATAAAGTGGGTCAGGCCGGGAGGCAGGGCGGCGAGGGCGGCCCTGGCCGCGGCGATGCGGTCGCCAGGCTCTTCCAGGAGGGGCAGCGACGCCAGGTTGTCCAGGAGCGGCACGCCCTGTTCTTCCAACTGGTCCATGAACTGCATGGCAAAGGCGGCCGTCGCCGCGTCCAGCCCCAGCTCCTGCCAGCCGGCCTCGTCCAGCCGCAGGAAGAGGGCCGGCAGCCGCTGCTCCAGGGCCATCCGGGCATACCCCTGGACGAACTTCAGGTGGGCGACAACCCCCATGTGCGTGTCGGCGTGGGTCACGTCCAGGCCGGCGGCCAGGGCCCGGGCGAGCTGCGCCTCCAGCTCGGCCTGCACCGCCCCGGGCTGCGCCTGTTCCTGGACGTCCTCCCGGCGGCGGGGAAAATAGCCCTCGCCGTCCAACAAGCCCGAGGCCTCGTCCCGGGTGGAGATGGGCCCCCAGCGGTAACCGTCCCACTCGCTGGTGAGGGTCAGGTGCACCCCCAGGTCCAGCGGCGGGCCCTGGTGCCCGCGGCACTCTTGCGCCAGCAGCGGGAACCAGGGGCAGGGCACCATGGCCGCCCCCGACGAGACCAGCCCGAAATCCATCAGGTCGATAAAGGCCTGGACGCTGGCCTGGCACATGCCCACGTCGTCGGCGTGGATGATGACCACGCGGTCTCGCTCTCCGAAGCCCAGGCGTTTCAGTGCAGGGTTCACGTGCCTTCTCCTTCCTCGTTTTTCGGGCCGGCGCCTGCCTGCCCCGCAGGGACCGGCAGCGTGCCGGCGGTGACGTGGATGCAGCGCCACGGCCCATAGTCGTGGCGCACCACCGACAGCCCCCTGGCCTCCATCAGGGGCACCTCGTCGCGCATGTAATCGCCCATGGCCTCCCAGAGTCGGGCCAGGAAGCGGGCCGCCCGGTTTCCGTCGCGGGCCTCGCCGGCATCGACGATGACCACCTTGCCGCCGGGTCGCGTGACGCGCACCATCTCGTCCAGGGCCCGGCCGGCGTCGGCTATGGCGCTGAAGGCAAAGGTGGCGAGGACGCCGTCAAAGGAGCCGTCGCGCCAGGGCAGCGCCAGGGCATCGCCCACGGCCAGGGCCGAGGCAAGGCCCCGGGCCGACAGCCGGCGCGCCACCAGGCGGGCCATGCCCGGCGCCCGGTCGGTGCCCACCAGGGCGTACCGGTCCGCCAGCTCCAGGTGCAGCCGGCCGGAGCCAAAGCCGATCTCCAGGACGCGGCTGCCGGCCGGGGGCAGGTGGGGCAGGGCGCCGCGGCGCAGCCGGTGGGTCGTGTTGCCCGTAAGCCAGTCGACGGCGTCGTACAGCCCGGCCAGCCGGTCATAGACCGGGTCCCAGAAGCGGCGCTGGGCCCTCTCGCTGCCCACCGCGGGCCCTACAGCTTGCCCAGCGTCGCGGCGTAAACCGTGAACTCGTCCTGCCCGTCGACGCCCAGGGCGGCGTCCAGCCCGGCCTGGTCGTAGGCGGCGATGGCGCACATCCCGGCGCCGATGGCCCCGGCCGCCAGGTAGAGGTTCTGGCAGAGGTGCCCGGCGTCAATGGCGATGACCTTGTGGGCCACGACGCTGTAGCGCCATTCGGTGCGGTAGGGGATGGCCGTCCAGAGGAAGACCACGGCGCTGTCCTTGACGTACTGCTGGCGCATGCCCTCGTGCACCCTGTCCACCAGGTCGGGGCCTTGCTGCTCCAGGACGAGCTTGTGCTCCACGGGCAGGTAACGATAGAGGGCCGGCGGCAGCCCCTCCACGCGGTTGACCAGGATATAGGTCTCGAAGGGATGGCGCCCGCCGCCCGACGGCACCGTGCGCCTGGACGCCTGTGTATCCTCGATGATGCTGTCGATGCCCTGCGCGGCCCACAGCAGGAAGGAAAGCTCCTCCAGGGTCAGCGGATCCGGGCCGTACTTCCGGTGGGTCCGGCGTCCGCGGATGGCCTCCACGAGGGGCATGGTCCCCACGGAAAGGTCCCCGGGTCTTACCAGGTCGAACAGCCTGGCGTCCGCCGGGTAGGGCTTCTGGACGGGGGGCGGGGGCAGTTTCTTTTTCTGGTCGGTCTCCAGGGTGGACCACCGCACCCAATCGTCCGAGCGAAGGAACTGCCGGCCAGGGGCCATCGATTCTTCGGTCACGGCTCACCTCCAATGGTTTGTGTTTCTGCTTGCTTCCGGTTCTCCGGTGGGGCAGTGCCGGGCGTTATGATACGCCACTTTGCCGGGGGTGTCAAGGCAGGTAGAAGCGGGTGTCCCTCCATCTCTCTCTCCCTCCCTCCCTCTCCCCCTCTCTGGCGGCGCGGCACTTGAATGATCGGACGAGGGATGATAGAATCGGGGCAAAGGTGGGCCGCGAGGCCACGGCCCCGGGAGGGCCTGGGAGGAAAGGACCATGGAAGACTTTCAGCAGGACTTTGGCCCCTTCGAGGGGCGCATCTGGATGAATTGTGCCCACCAGGGGCCCCTGCCCCGGGTGGCAGCCGAGGCGGCGCGGGAGGGCATTACCTGGAAGGTGGCGCCCTACAAGATGACCCAGGAGCGCTTTGACGGCGTGCCCGCGCGCCTCAAGGAGGTGCTGGCCCGCCTGGTGGGCGCCACGACGGACGAGATCGTGCTGGGCAACAGCGCTTCCTATGGCCTGCACCTCCTGGCTAACGGCATCCCCTGGCGGGCGGGCGACGAGGTGCTGGTCGTCGACGGCGACTTTCCGTCGGACGTGCTGCCCTGGCTGGGCCTGGAGAGGCGGGGCGTGACCGTGCGCCGCCTGCGCCCGGCGCGGCCCCTGCCCGACCCCGACGAGCTGCGTCAGGCCATCCGGCAGTCCTCGAAAGGTAGCGGCGCGGGATCGCCGGCGACGCGGCTCTTTTGCACTACCTGGGTCCACTCCTTCTCCGGCTTTGCCGCCGACCTGGCGGGCCTGGGCGCCGTGTGCCGCGAGGAGGGGGTGCTCCTGGTGGCCAACACGTCCCAGGCCCTGGGCGCGCGGACCCTGGACGTGGGCTCGGTGCCCGTCGACGCCATCGTAAACGTCGGCTTCAAGTGGCTGTGCGGCCCCTACGGCACGGGCTTTTGCTGGATGCGCCCCGACCTCATCGCCTCGCTGGAGTACAACCAGGCCTACTGGCTGGCGCAGATGACCGCCGCCGACCTGGGGGGCGAGGGCGGCGAGCTGCGCCTGCCCCCCGGTCCGCCCACGGCGCGGACCTACGACGTCTTTGGCACGGCCAACTTTTTCAATTTCAAGGCGTGGACGGCCTCGGTGGAATACCTGCTGGAGCAGGGCCTGGAGCGCATCGCCCGCCACGACGAGGCGCTGGTGGACCGCCTCGTCAATGGGCTGGACCGGGCGT
>JAAYZQ010000326.1 GCA_012514775.1 Anaerolineaceae bacterium | reverse complement strand
GCCCGACGACCAGCGAACCATCACCGTCGTGCAGGGCCGGGGCACGGTGCAATACATCCCCCTCGAGCAGTATGGCGGCGACACCGGCCACACCGACGCCCGCTCCGACATCTATTCCCTGGGCGCCACCCTTTACCATCTCCTCACCGGGCAGCCGCCCCTGGATGCCAAGCGACGTTTTTTGCGGCCCAATTCGCTGCCCACGCCCCGCAACCTGGTGCCCGACATCTCGCCCCAGACAGAGCACGCCGTGCTCTGGTGCCTGGCCATGCACCCCGACGAGCGCCCGGCGACCGTCGCCGAATTGCGCCAGGCCCTGCTGGCCCCCAGCATTATCAGCCGCGCGGCCGCCCGCGTCCTCGAACGAGACTGGCCGGTGGCCCAGTTCGTGCGCGCCAACCGGCGCGTCCTGGCCATCCTGGGCGCCCTGCTCCTGGCGGCCATCCTGCTCACCGCCAATCCCGGCGAGCTGCCCGCCGCGTCGTCGCCCACTACGCCCGCGCCCACCGAGACCCCCGCCAGCCTCCGGATTGACACCCCCGAGGCCGATGGCGGGTACGACCCGTCGACCACCGTTAACCAGCCCGATCGTTAGCTTGCCGCTCGCGCAACGACACCACGGCCACGTAGCCCAGGGGCAGCAGCCCCCAGGCAAAGCCGACGATCAGGCCCCGCAGGCCGGGCGCCACCTGTTCCACGACGCTGCTGCCGGGCAGCCCCAGCCCGTAGAATAGATAACCCACCAGGCCGGTCACGCCGCTCCACAGCGCCAGGCGGACGAGGGAGCCCATGCCCAGCGCCCTGGTGACGGCCATCACTGCCCCGCCGGCCAGGCCCATTCCCGCCAGCGCCCAAAAGAGATCCACCCAGCGCACCCGTGGCTCGGGCGGGGGCGGAGGCTCGGTCACTGCCGGCGCCGTCGGCGAAGGCGTGGCGCTCGGCCTGGGTGTCGGCGAAGCAGTCATGGTCGGCGTCGGCGAGGGCGTGAGCGTGGGCGTCGCCGTCGGCGTCTGGCTGGGCGTTGGCGTCAAAAAGACCGTCGTCTCGCCCATGATGACAAACAGGGGCCGGGAGCTGGTCGCCGGCTCGCTGGTGGCCCGGATCTCGATCTCGCCCGCCATCTCCAGGGTAATGGTCGCCTGGGCCACCCCGTCTACCGTCGTCGTTTCGTAGCGCCACTCCAACAACTCGGGCAGGTAGCGCGCCTGGAACGTCACCGGCGTGCCGTCGGGCACGGGGTTGCCGTTCTGGTCCACGATGACGCCCGTCCGGACCTGGAGCGAGTCCCCCTCCTCCAGCTTGATGGGGCCCGGCGTGCCTCCCCCGGGAGACGGATCGTCGGCGCGATCGACCGAGATCTCCTGGCGCGGATCGGGCGACAGGACGGACGCTAGCTCGTAGCCCACGCCCTTGACGGTCACCGGCGGCCGGCCGGTGGGAGCGTATTCGAAAAAGAGGGCCCGCACCGCGGCCTCCACAAAGGGCTCGGTCTTGTCATAGACGCCGTAATAGGCGGCCAGCTTGCTGACCTCCGTCGTGTCCAGGTAATAGGGCGCGCCAAAGGCCATGACGACCACGTTCTGCGTCTCGCGGGTGGCCGTCCATTCGCGCAAGAACTGCTTCAGCGCCGCCGAGCTGGGGTAGGCATCGGGGGCATAATCCAGCATGGCAAAGATGATCCAGTCCGCCTCGCGCAGCAGCGCCTCCATATCGGGATTGCCAAAGGTCAGGAGGTTTTGCAGGTCGTCGAACGTTCGGGACACAATGCGGTCGGGATTGATCTGCCCGCTGCCCTCCGGCCCGTACATGCGCAGGATCACGTCGCGCAGCAGCTCCGGGTCCAGCATGTAAAAGGGGGCACACAGCTCGCACTCGCGCGCCTCGCGCACGTCAGTAAAGATCAGGACGCGCTCGTCGCGGCGCGGCGGGCGGGTCAGCCCCAGGGGCAGCTCCTGCGCCCGGGGATAGAGCAGGGTCACCGCCTCCTGGGCAATCTGGGCCACGGTACCCCCACCGCTGCCCACCCGACCGGGGAGAAAATCGCCAGCCACGCAGTTCTCCAGGCGAAAGCCGGAGGCGAGCACCGCCTCGGCTTCCTCCGCCCCTTCCTCGCCCCGCTCCGCCGCGCCCGCCTGGCAAAGCCCGCGCTTCATGCTCAGGATGCGCCGCACCGACTGGTCGACCCGGGCGCGAAAGTTATTGTCCAGCTCGTAACGCGACTGGAAAAAGAGGATCGTGTCCTCGATGTTCTGCATCTCCTCTTCCCAGGTATCGCCCAGCGAAAACCGGGAGAGGGTGAGGATGTCGTTGCCCGCCTGGAAGGCGTCAAGGGCAATCTGCCGGTGCGGAAAGGCATCCAGCTCCGGGCTGTAGTGACGCCGCACCGCCGGCACGCCCAGCGAGTCGCTGACGAGAACTCCGCCCCCGTCGCGCCAGGCAGCCAGCTCGGGCTGGGAGAGGATCTGCTGCAGGGCCTGGGGATTGAGGCTGATGGGCTTGGTGACGATGCGGATGTTGCCCTGGAATCCCCGGTACCGGATGTGGGCCGTCATCAAGGCCTCGGTAGTGTCGGTTGGCACGCTGCTGCCCGTGATGGCGAAAAATGGCGGCAGGTCCAGGATCTGCAGCTCCTGGAGCGACTTGTCGACGGTGGCGATCTCTTGCTCCAGGCTGCGGTCGCTGGCCCCCAGGCCGGGCAGGTGCTTGGCCACCGTCGCCACACGGCCGTCGCTGCCCAGGTGTACACCACGCACGTAGGCCTTGCCCAGGCGGCCGACCCAATAGGGGTCACCGCCCAGGACCCGCGTCCCCAGGTCTCCGCTCTGCCCCGGGCGCGGCTCGCTGAGCACGTCCAGCGACGGCCCCAGGAGCAGGTTCACGCCCACGGCGCTCAACTCGCGACCGGCCAGCTCGCCCGCCAGCCGCGCATACGTGTCATTCCATGTGGCGCCCAGGGCCATGAGGCTCGGCAGAGGGGTGAACCCGCTTCTCAGGTCGGTGTAGGGATAGCCGTTGCCCTCCTGGCTGGAGGCGATGAGCAGCGGAATGCTTTGCGCCGGCTGGGTGACTACCTCATTGACCGTGACCTGCGTCGTGGTGGTCACCAGCCGCGACGTCGAGGGCTCCAGCGTCTGCGTCATGGGTAGGCTCACGGTCACCGGCACAGAATGCGTCAGCGTCACGGGCAGCGAGGGGCTGAACGCCAGCTCCTGCAGGCCCGTCGTCAAGGCGCGGACGTCCTGGGCCGTGGTGGTCGAGTTGATGAAATTGCCGTTGGCGGGCGAGATGATGACGCCCCCCACGCGCAAGAACTGCACCAGGTGCGCCACATCCGACGTGGCCGACACGTCGCTGCCCGGAAAGGTGACCAGGAACAACTGCCCGACCTTGTCGGCCGTGCTCATCTCTGCCATCAACTCGTCCAGCCAGGCCTCGTCGACCTGGGCCACCGCGGCACTCGTGGCCGGTTCCTGGGCCAGGAGGGGGGCCGGCGGCAGCGAGGAAAGCAGCAGGCACAGGAGCAGCAGGCGACCGGCCAGGTCCATACTGGACAACCCCTTGGTTATCTCCTGCCTCATGGCTGGTTCCCTTCTCCGTTCATACCACCATCGGGCCTAGTATACCCTCGAACGCCCCTGTCGTCAAACCCTGCGGCCGGCTCTCCCGCCGCCCCGTCATCCCCGTCGCGCCAGAAGCCGTGCAAAAGCATCATCCCGCCCGTGCCTGGAGGCCACAGCCCGATCGCGAGTTGGCCGCTCTCGGGCCATCCTCCCGGAAAACAGTGCCCTCTTTTGAAAATGTCCAACTTGCTGGACACCCCGCCAGCGTTTTTTCGCAGGCCGCATGGCCTGTCTTGTCGACTGGCAGCCTTCACACAAGCACCGGAATACGGCCGTGTATCTAGTGCTTCTTGATTCTTCTATATCCTTTCACCAGGCCCGGGAGCGCCCTTCCGGGCGCCGTTTGGAGGGCTCGACCTGCCCGAAACGAAAAATATTTCAGATGTGAAATACTTTGCACCGGCGATCACCAAATTTGACACTTGTATCAAACGAGTGTACATTGAGCGCGGCAGTAACCAATATCATGGACGCCAGCCAGGTGGATGGCCAAGAGAAAGGAGCAGAGGACAAGATGAGCACAGCAAGTCAGGCCGTCGAGTCTACCAGGAGCCTCCAGGTACGCTCTGCAATCAGGCGGATCACCGCCTGGCGCGAGTTCAACGTCGTGCTGGCCGTGATCGCGCTATCGGCGATTCTGGCCGTGAGCTCCCCGGCGTTCCTCACCACAGCCAACCTCTTTAGCGTGATGCGCGCCTTTTCCCTCACGGCGATCATGGCCGTCGGCCAGACCATGGTCATCCTCACCGGGGGCATCGACCTTTCCGTAGGCTCGACCATGGGGCTGGCAGGCTTGCTCACAGCCATGATGATCCGGGATGGCTACCCGGTCAACCTCGCCGTGGCGGGTGGGCTGCTGACCGGGTGTGCCGTGGGCCTCGCCAATGGCTTGATGGTTGCCAAGCTCCAGTTGCCGCCCTTTATTGCCACCCTGGGCACCCTCAGCATGGGCCGCGGCTTGATGTACTGGATCACCCACGGCTGGCCGATCACGCTGTCCTTTGAGCACCCCTTCCTGGCATTGGGCCAGGGCTACGTCGGCCCCGTACCCGTCCCCGTGATCGTCATGTTGCTGCTGATGGTAACCGCCTCCTTCTTCCTGTCCCGCACCTCCACCGGTCGCTACGTCTATGCCGTGGGCTGCAACGAACAGGCTGCCCGCTTTAGCGGCATCCGCGTGAACGGGATCAAGATCCTGGTATACACCCTCTCCGGACTCTGCTGCGCTGTGTCGGGCCTCATCCTGCTGGCCCGCATGGTTTCTGCGCAGCCCATGGCCGGCCTGGGCTACGAGCTGCCGGTAATTGCCGCGGCCGCCATCGGCGGCACCAGCCTCATGGGCGGCGAAGGAACGATCCTCGGCACTCTGATGGGGGCAGCGTTGATGGGCATCCTGCAGAATGGCATGGTGCTGGTGGGCATCGACACCTATGCCCAGCAGGCGATCACGGGAGCCGTGATCGTTATCGCCGTTACCCTCGATCAGTGGCGCAAGCGGCGGTCTGTTCCCTGCTAGCCGGCTGCGCCCACCTGCACCCCGGAGGGGGCGGGAGAAAGGAGGTCGATATTGCACGAGTGCCAGGCGATCTTGTTCTTGTGCGTCACAGTGGCCCATAGCGCCACGGGGTGATGCCAGTACGAGCGGTCCACGTTGATGGAACCCGGTCTTGGCCGGCCAAGAACCAAAGAGGAGAAAAGGAGCAAGTGATGAAATTTCGTGCAAAGAACCTGTGGACAATCGTCTCTATCCTGACGCTCGTGGCCCTGGTGGCGACCGCTTGTGGCCCTGGGCCAGAGCCAACGGCGTTGCAGCCCACGGAACCGCCTCCGTCCGCGCCGACAGCGGAGGCCGAGCAGGCCAATCCCGAGGCTGCGTCCGGAAAGTTGGTCTTTGGTGTCGTGCCCAAGATCACCCACCCCTTCTACGACGACGTCCTGGCCGGGCTGGAGGAAAAGACGGGCCAGTTGGAGGGCGTGGAGTACCAGTGGATCGCACCGCCGACGGGCAACCCCGCCGAGCAGGTTCAGATCCTGGAGGACCTCATCAACAAGGGCGTGAACGGCATTGGCCTGGCGCCCCTGGAGGCCGCCTCCGTCGAGCCGGTTATCGCCCAGGCCAGGGCAGCGGGCATCCCCGTCGTCACCTTTGACTCCGACGCGCCCAACTCTGAACGGGTGGCGTACTATGGCACCGACAACCGGGCGGCCGGCCGCCAGCAGGCCGAGGTGATGGCCGAAGCCCTGGGCGGCAAGGGCAAGGTCGCCATCGTCACCGGCTCCCTGGTCATGGCCAACCTCAACGAGCGCATCGAGGGCGTCGAGGAAGCCATCGCCGAAAAGTACCCCGACATCGAGCTCGTGGACACCATCGCCACCGACGACGACTTTGCCAAGGGCCTGGACGTGTGCGAGGCCATGCTGCGGGCGCATCCCGACCTCGACGGCGTCATCGCCGTCAGCATGACCGGCTCCGTGGCCATGCCCAAGGTGCTGGCCGACCCGGCCTTTGCCGACCGCGACGACCTGGTGGTCGTCGGCTTTGACGACTTTGAGGATACCTTGAAGGGCATCCGCGACGGCTACATCCTGGCCACCATGGTGCAGCGCCCCAAGCAGATGGGCATCTATGTCATCGAGGGCCTGTTCGGCCTCAACACCGGCGCCGCCGCCGAGAGCATCGACACCGGCATCACCGTCGTCACCCTGGACAACATTGATACGTACAAGTAGGAACAGGGAGATAGGCTGGTGGAAGGGACTGGTCCCCCTTCCACCAGCCTCCGGGGTCCTGGAGACCCGATAACGCCAGACGGAGGGCGCGACAGGACAGGTAGCCCCAGACCGCCTGGGCGAAAGGGCGATGGCTGGCGGCCAGGACAGGTCTCTGGTTGAGGGAGGCGAACCATGACTGAACCTTTGTTGGAAATGCGTGACGTGTGCAAGGGTTTCCCTGGGGTCCAGGCGCTTGCCAGTGCCCACCTCACGGTGGAACGCGGCGAGGTTATGGCACTGGTTGGCGAGAACGGCGCGGGCAAGAGCACCATGATGAAGATCCTTGCCGGTGTCTATGCGCCCGATTCCGGCACCATCCTGATGAACGACCAGGAGGTCCATCCCCGGGACCCGATGTACGCCCGCGATCACCTCGGCGTCAGCATCATCTACCAGGAGTTCAACCTGGCGATGAACCTCTCCGTGGCGGAAAACATCTACCTGGGCCGCC
The DNA here is from genome assembly GCA_012514775.1 of Anaerolineaceae bacterium. Next base: position 8,738 of record JAAYZQ010000326.1, on the reverse strand, counting down.
TGCCCACCCGGCGGGGCCTCATCCGCTATGACCTGCTCTACCGCCAGGCGGGCGAGTTCCTGGACATGCTGGGAACCGATCTCGATCCACGCGCACCCGTCGCTCGCCTCAGCGTGGCGGAGCAACAGATGGTCGAGATTGCCAAGGCCATTTCCTACCAGGCATCACTGCTTATCATGGACGAGCCGACCGCCGCCCTGACCACGCGCGAGACCGAAGCCCTGTTCAAGGTCACCCGGGCGCTGCGCGACAAGGGAGTGGGCATCATCTTTATCACCCATCGCCTGGACGAGATCTTTGGCATCGCCGACCGCGTCACGGTCATGCGCGACGGCAAGACCGTCGGCACGCGCCCCATCGGCGAGATTGACCGCGGCGCAGTGGTTCGAATGATGGTCGGCCGCGAGTTGAGCGAGATCTATGCCGCCAAAGAGCGGCAGCCCGGTGAGCCCGTGTTGGAAGTAAGCCAGTTGTGCATCCCCGGCCAGCTCGACGACATCTCGTTCCAACTGCGGGCCGGACAGATCCTCGGCCTCTTTGGCCTCCTGGGATCGGGGCGCACGGAGCTGGCCCGCGCTCTGTTTGGGATCGGCCGGCCTTCCCGGGGACGGATCAACGTCAACGGCCACTCGGCCCTCGTCCGCTCGCCGGCCGACGCCACGCGACTGGGCCTGGCGTACGCGCCCGAGGATCGGAAGCAGCATGGGCTGATCCTGCCCATGTCGGTGCGCGAGAACACGACATTGGCCATCCTGGGGGGACTGACGCGCATGACCCTGGTGCGCCGGGGCCTGGAGCAAGAGATTGCCGATCGCTTCATAGAGGAGCTGGACATTCGGACTCCCAGCCGGGAACAGCCGGTCAACAACCTCAGCGGTGGCAACCAGCAAAAGGTCGTGCTGGCCAAGTGGCTGGCAAGCAATCCGAAGGTCCTTATCCTGGACGAGCCCACCCGCGGCATCGACGTGGGAGCCAAGGCCGAAGTCCATTCCATTATGGTCGACCTGGCCCAACAGGGGGTGGGCATCCTGATGATCTCCTCCGACCTGCTGGAAGTGCTGGCCATGAGCGACCGAATCCTGGTGATGCACGAAGGCCAATTGACAGGCAACTTTGCCAGGGAGGAAGCAACGGAAGAGCTTGTGATGCTGGCTGCCACCGGTTCCGAGCTGCCGCGGGGCGTCGGCAGACCTGCCCGGTGACGGCCGGCAGCCTGTACCCGTGAAGCCCGAATTGAACTGCTTACAACTTGACAAACACCGGGAGCCGTGATATCAATGTGCATGACTGAAAATAATTTCACGCCGGGCCGCTAAAGAGCACGGAGATCGGTGCGCCCCCGTTTCATCCGCGCCGCGCGCCGCCCGGAAGAAGGCAAGAGCATGCCATGAAGGACAGGCAGCGCGAGCAGTTGGCTGCAGGCACGGTAAATCCCGTGCCATAAGGATGAAGCATGACGCTATCGAGACACGAGTTGATGAGCCGCGTCCTGAGTCTGTATTATGTCGAACAGATGACACAGGCCAAGGTCGCCAAGAAGCTTGGCCTGTCCACCGCCAAGGTCAACCGGCTACTGCAGCAGGCGCGGCGGCAGGGTATGGTCGAGATCACGATCCGCACCCCCTTCCAGCATCTCTTTGAGCTGGAGCACCGCCTGCGAGCGATCTTTGGCATCCCGGAGGCAGTGGTCATCCCTCGCGTTGGCGAAGATGTCAGCGCCTTTGTCTACACCCTGGGACAGGCAGGAGCGAGCTACCTGCTGGATCACCTGCACGACGGCGACATCATAGGCATCGGGGGTGGAGCGGGCGTCTATTCGGTCGTCCAGGCATTGGAACCTTCGCGCAGTTACGACGTGCGGGTGGCCCCTGTCCTGGGCGCGGTCCAGGGACGCGTGACGACGGACGTCAATTACCTGGCCGTTGAATTGGCGGAGCGACTTGGCGGCAAGGCGTATCAGCTCCACGCGCCGGCCTTTGTGGATACAGGCGAGCAGCGCGACGTGCTCCTTTCCATGGGGCCCATCAAAGAGATCCTGGACATCGCCCGGCGGGCCAATGTCGCCCTCGTGGGCGTGGGCACCGTGGAGGCCGAGCGCTCGCGATTCGTGGAGTTTAGCGCGCTGTCGGCCGAGGAAATGCGCCAGATTGCCGAATTGCACGGTGGGGTCGGCGAGATCGGGGCGCACATCTATGACATGGAGGGGCGCACGTGCGCCAGCAAGTATGCCGATCGAGTGATTGGTCTGACGCTCCACGAGCTAAAGCAGATCCCGCACGTCATCGGCGTTGCCGCGACCGAGTCCAAGGCCATGCCCCTTTACGGGGCGCTGCGCGGCGGCTATCTGCACACCCTCATTACCGATGAGGCCGCTGCCAACGGCGTACTACGGCTCTTCGAGCAGCATTTCCACGGGTACAGCGAAGAACCGAGCTAGGCATGCCGCGCATCCACCCGCAGGCCCTGGTACTGAGAGGATAGTATGACCGCGACACCCTTTGCCCGGCTGGCCGAGTTGGGCGAGCAGTTGGAGGCGACGAGCAAGCGGGGCGAGCTGGCGGCGCTGCTGGCAGCCTTCCTGCGAGAGCTGGCGCCCGAAGAGGTGCCACCCGCGGTGCGCCTGACCATCGGCCACGTCTTTCCCGAGTGGGACGAGCGGACGCTGAACGTGAGCTGGAAGGCCCTCACGGGCATCGTCGACGCCATGGTCGATGCCGGGCCCGAGGCCCGCGACGCGGCCTCGGCGGGCGCCGTGGACGGCGGGCAATACGTCCAGCGCTTGCTGGAGGCAGGCCGCCGGGAGCCACCCGCGGATCCCCCCTTGACCATCCCGGAGGTGTTTCGCACCTTCGAAGAGATTGCCGCCACCGGAGGCCGCGGATCGCGGGATCGCAAGGAGGCGCTGCTGGCAGGCCTGTTCCGGCGCGCCCCGGCCCTGGAGGCCAAGGTCCTGGCCAAGATCATCTACCAGGACATGCGCCACGGCGTGAGCGAGGGCATCATGCTCGACGGCATCGCCCAGGCGGCCGGCGTCCCCACCCGGCTGGTGCGCCGCGCCAACCAGTTGTGGGGCGACCTCGGCGAGGTGGCGCTGGTCGCCTTGAGCGAGGGGCAAGAGGGGCTGAAGCGCGCCACCATCCGCCTCTTCCGCCCCCTCAAGCCCATGCTGGCCCAGACGGCCCAGACGCTGGACGAGGCCTTTGCGCGCTATGGCCGCGGCCTGGCCCTGGAGTACAAGCTGGACGGCGCCCGCGTGCAGATCCACCGCCAGGGCGACGAGGTGCGCATCTACTCCCGGAACCTGGCCGAGGTCACCGGCAGCCTGCCCGACGTGGCCGACGAGGTCCGGCTGCGCCTGGCGGCCCGCGAGGCAGTTCTGGACGGCGAGGCCATCGCCGTGGATGCCGCCGGCAGGCCGCTGCCCTTCCAGCACCTCATGCGCCGCTTCCGGCGCAAGCATTCCCTGGCCGACACCGTCGCCAGCATCCCGGTGCGCCTGCACCTCTTTGACGCCCTCTACCTCGACGGCCGGCCCCTCGTCGACCAGCCCTACGAGGAGCGCTGGGCGGCCCTGGAGCAGGCCGCCGGTGGGCTGTCGCTCGTGCCGCGCCTCGTCCCCACCTCTGAGGACGAGGGCCAGACCTTTGCCGAGGCTGCCCGCCTGGAGGGGCACGAGGGCCTCATGGCCAAGGATCTGGGCAGCAGCTACAACCCGGGCGTGCGCGGCAAGGCCTGGCTCAAGCTCAAGCACGTCCTCAGCCTGGACCTGGCCATCGTCGCCGCCGAGTGGGGCTACGGCCGCCGCCACGGCTGGCTGTCCAACTATCACCTGGCCGCCCGCGACAAGTCCAGCGGCGAGTTCCTGGTGGTGGGCAAGACCTTCAAGGGGCTGACGGACGTCCAGTTCCGGGAGATGACAGAGCGCCTCCTGGACCTGGAGCGCGCGCGGCGCGGCAACGTCGTATTCGTCCGACCCCACGTGGTCGTGGAGGTGCTGTTCAACGAGATCCAGGAAAGCAGCCTCTATCCCTCGGGGCTGGCCCTGCGATTTGCGCGCATCGCCCACCTGCGCGAGGACAAGACAGCGGAAGAGGCCGACACCATCCAGGCTTTGCGCGGCCTGTACGAGCAGCAGTTCGAGTTCAAGGGGCGGCTGAAAGCCGGCTAGCCTCCCGTTGCCCTCCCGGGCGATGTGTGGTATACTGCCCCTACACACCGCACGAAAGGACGCGAAGGGGAGGTTTGAGATGGTCGCGGATCTGCTGCTGAGCCTGGTTCAACTCGTGGTGGCCGTCTTCTTGAGCGCCATCACCGCCTACATGGCCTTCTACCTCTTTCAATGGTTCACCCGGGGCATGGACGAGTGGGCCGAGCTGCGCCGGGGCAACCCCGCCATCGGCGTGGTCCTGGGTAGCATCGTCGTGGCCGTCGCCATCGTCCTGCGCCCCGCTCTGTCGGTGGACACCGCCGCGTGGGACGTGGGGGGCGACCTGTTCTTCCGGGTGCTGCTGGCCGAAGCCCTCCAGTTGGCCGTCGGCCTGGTGCTCGCCATCGTCACCCTCACCCTGGCGCTCTACCTCTTTGCGGCCCTGACGCGGGGTATCGACGAGATCGAGGAGCTGCAAAAGGGCAACCTGGCCATCGCCGGCCTGCTGGCCGGCGTCGTCCTGGGCATCAGCCTCCTGGTCAGCCAGGCAGTGGCCCAGATCCTGGGCCTCATCTCCTCGATCCTGTTCTAATTCAGGGAGGAATCCGCGTGGAAGAGGAAAACGAGCTGGTTCGCGTCCACACCGCCCAGGGCTGGCACCTGGCCCAGATCTACAAGAGCAAGCTGGAAGCGGCCGAGATCCCGGTCCTGCTCAAGTACGACGCCGTGGGCATCGTCTATGGCATCACCGTCGACGGCCTGGGCGCCGTCGACGTCCTGGTGCCTGCCCGCTACGCCGACGACGCCCGAATGCTGCTCGAGGATCTGGCAGGGCCCTTTGATGAGCCGGACGAAACCGAGCCGGAGGCAGGCGAAACAGGCGAGGGCAAAGCGCCCGAAGACAACTAGCGCACATCACCCTCCGCCGGCTCCCCCTATCTCGTCCAACGCATCAACCCCCCGGTAACCCGGATCGAGCACGGTTGCCAACCCCCGCCCATAGGCCCCCAGCGCCTCGCCGATCCCGCCATAAAACGTAGGAAAGGCATAGATCATGCTGCGAAGCTTTGCCAGCGGAACGCGGGCGTGTACGGCGAGGGTGAGCATCCCCAGCATCTCTGCGCCATGCGGCCCCACGGCCGTGGCGCCGACCAGGGCGCCGGTCCCCCGGTCCGCGACCAGTTTGAGGATGCCACCGCCTGACGCGTGAAGCCAGCCCCGGAAGGTTGCCGGCACCTGCTTCACGGCCACGACCACGTCGTGGCCCGCGGCCCGGGCGTCCGCCGCGGTCATGCCGACGGCGCCCACTTCGGGATCGGTGAACGTCACCCGGGGCACGGCGTCGTACCGTGCCGGCGGATGCTCCTCGCCCAGGAGCTCGGCGGCAACGATGGCGGCCTGGTGCAAGGCAACGTGAGTGGCCATTGCCTTGCCGGTAACGTCGCCCATGGCCCAGATCCCATCGTCGGCACGCATTCTTTCGTCGACCGCGACGAACCGCGCCGTGCCGTCGAGACCTGCCGATTCCAGTCCCAGGCCCCTCAGGTCGACCTTCCGGCCGGTGGCGACAAGCAACCGCTCACTGGACAGGCTCACACCCCCCGGCAGCGCAACCGAGATCGCCCCGTCGCGCGAGCCCACTCGCTGTACCTCTGCTTTCGTGTACACGTCGATGCCCTCGTCGGCAAACGCAGCCTGTATCACTTCCGACGCCTCCGGCTCTTCGCCGGGCAGCAGGCGGTCGCCTGCCTCCACAATGGTGACCTTGACCCCGAACCGCCCCAGCACCTGTCCCAACTCGCAGCCGGCGACGCCGCCGCCGATGATAACCATCGACTCGGGCAGCCTTTCGGCCTGGATGACGTTGTGCGTTGTCCAGAAGCCCACGTCGACAAGGCCCGGGATGGGAGGAATGGCTGGCTTGGACCCCGTGGCGATCACGATACCTCTCCTGGCCCTGAAGCTCCTGTTGCCGACGGCCACCGTGCGCGTGCCGGTCAGCTTGCCGTGCCCGTGCACGAGCCGGCCGCCGCGGTCCTCGAAACGCTTGACGGCGATGGAGTCATCCCAGCCACCTGTCGCCTCGTTTCGAACCCGCTCTGCGACGGGTGCCCAATCGGGGGTGATCTCGACGTGCCCGGCCATGCCCTCCACCCGCCGGGCTTCCTGCAGGGCGTTGGCCGCCCGAATCATCATCTTGGAGGGGAGACAGGCCCAATACGGACACTCACCTCCCACGAGGGCAGCCTCGATCCCGATCACGTCGAGGCCAGCGCCCAACAGCCGCAGCGAGAGGTCTTCACCGCAGGTTCCAACTCCCAGGACGATCACATCAGCATCGCCGGAATGATCCTCGTCTCTGGTTCTTCTTCTGGCTTCGCCCATCCTTGTTCCTTTCACGAAAGAAGTGGGAGCTCATTGAGCCATAATAGGGTCTCAAACGCCCGTAGTCAATTAAAAGAATACTAAAAAGCGCAATCTCCCTGATCGGGAGGCGTCCATCAGATGGCCAAAATGCTCGATGATCCCCTTGACAGCACGGCCGGTTCGTGGTATAATCTGGAAAGGATACCGGGAATGATACCGGTACTGTTACCGGCAAGCGCATTTGCGTGCAGCGAGGGCTCTATGAGTCGCAGCAGATTTCCAGTAACCATCCGTGACGTGGCGGAACAGGCGGGCGTTTCCATCTCGACCGTTTCTCGCGTCCTGAACGACAAGGACGACGTCGCCTCCGACACGTACGAGAAGGTCCAGAGCGTCATCCGCGAGCTGGGCTACACCTCCAGCCTGGCAGCCAGGAGCATGCGCAGCCGCCGCACCAACGTCATCGGCCTCATCGTGCCCGACGTCGAAGACTCGTTCACCATCCAGGTCATGAAGGGCGTGAACCGCGAGATCATGGAGCGCGACTACGATCTGCTGATCTATACCAGCGGCAGCATCAAGAAACAGTCGGCAGCGGATCGAGAGCGGCACTTTGTCGCACTGCTCAACGGCAGCATCACCGATGCCATCATCATGGTTACGCCGGCCGCCACCAGCTTTTCCACCGCCGCTCCCGTTGTGGCCGTAGATCCCAACAACCAGAGCCCCGATTGTCCGGCGGTCATTGCGACCAACCATGCCGGCGTTGTGACGGCCATGGAGTATTTGATAGAGCTGGGACACCGGCGCATCGGCTTCATCGGCGGCCGTCCCGATCTACAGAGTGCCCAGCAGCGGTTCGAGGGCTACCAGGACGCCCTGGCCAGGGCAGGACTCGCACAGGACCCGGACCTCATCGTCGTCGGCGACTTTACTCCAGAGACCAGCCACGAATGTGCTTGCCAGCTACTCCACCTTGACGAGCGGCCGACGGCCATCCTTGCCGCCAACGATCAGTCGGCCTTCGGGGCGATGGCAGCGGCCCGCGAGATGGGCCTGCGCATCCCCAAAGATCTGTCTGTCGTTGGCTTTGACAACATTCCCGAGGCTGCCCATAGCAATCCGCCCTTGACCACCATTGATCAATTTGTGGACAAGATGGGCACCGTGGCCGTCGAGATGGTCATCGACCTGGTCCAGGGCCAGCATCTCGACGGTTTCCTGTACACCATGCCCACGGAGCTTGTCATCCGAGATTCTTGCCGGGCTGTAGAGGCCAGCGCTTGACCGATGGGCGACAGGCCGAAGGGACGTCAGCCATTGGCGATACAGGTCGCGTACCTGGAAGTGGAGTTCTGAGGCGGTCAGGCTCCTTTTTTGCCCGGGCCGGTATCGTTGCCGGCAACGTTCTTAGAACCGAAAGGAGGTGGTGCGGAGCCTGAAAGGTGCGATGGAATAACAGTACAGGCCCTTCACCTGGACGGCAAGACATAGCACCAGCCCTGCATCCGACTGCCAAAAAGGGGGGCCTGCACGAGCGTAAGGGGGGCCCTGCCCCTCCGGCAAACAGCGTACCAGACCATTTCCAATTATTCAAGGAGGAAAGCGAGATGCGTAGATCAACCCTTTTGGCCGTAAGCCTGTTGATCGTTGTCAGCATGGTACTGGCTGCCTGTGGCCCAACGCCGGCACCCCAGGTGATCGAGAAAGAGGTGCCTGTTGAGGTCACCCGCGTCGTCGTCGAGACGCAGGTGGTCGAGGGGGCAGCTGTCGAAGTCACCAAAATCGTCATGGAAGAGGTGCAGGTCGTTGTGACCGCCACCCCTGAGCCCGTCGTCAAAGAAATTGCTCCCGACGTGCTCGGCGTACTGCCCCGGAGCGAGACACTGGTCGCAGATATGCTCACGGGACGTGTAGGGACTCCCGGCAACTTTAACAACTGGGTCGGCTGAAGTGGCAAGATCGCGGTATGCAGAACCTGGCAAACGAGCCGCTGTGGTCGGTTGATTTCGCTACCGGCAAGATCATCAACGGGCTCGCCGATGGCGATCCGGAGTACAACGAAGACTTCACTCGCCTGGAGATCCCCCTCCGGGAGGGAGTCGCGTGGGATGACGGTGAGCCCTTCACGTCTGCTGACGTGGTGTTTACGGTCGAGACCCTCATGAACTACGAGGGATTCAATGCGCATCCCCTGTTCGTTGACAACGTCGAATCCGTATCT
>JAAYZQ010000325.1 GCA_012514775.1 Anaerolineaceae bacterium | reverse complement strand
CCCAGCTTTTTTCCCAATTGGGCCAGGATCAGGAGCGCGTACATCAGCGCGATCAGGCCGAAGGTGCCCAGAATGGCACCCACGATCTTGAGCGACGTCTCTGCGCCGGTCATTTTCTGCTCCCCATCATCATGCGGAAAAGAGAGTAGCAAGACACGGCCAGCACCAACCCGCCCACGAGAAACAAAAGGTCGGGCCAGATCTCGCCCACGAAATCGAGCAGGGGATTGCCCCAATCGTCGTTGACCAGGAAGGCGTCGCCTACCGCTGCCAGCACATAAGCGAGGATGGGCACCAGCATCAACTGGTAGTAGGAGCGCTGGTGAAAGCGGACCTCGTAAAAGCGGCCGATGAGCAACAGGAAGAAGATGAGGATTGCGGCCACAACCCAGCAGTAGAGTACCAGCATCGAGCCCAGAAGGTTAACCAATGATGCGCTCCTCAACCAGACAGCCGGTGGCTATCAGTCCCTTCATCACGATGTTCCCCTCGCTACGATGCGTCATCTAGGGCCGGCTTTTCAACGAACGCGCTTTCTGGCGTCCGGGCGCCCTGGCTAGCTCTTTTTCTCGCTCCGCGGCCTGAAGGCCTGGTCAAAAGCTTCCACCATGCGCCGCGGGTTGCCACTCATAATTCCCTCACGGCCTTCGAAGCGAGACAGGATCTCCATTCCCCGGCTCGTGATCTCGAACTGGCGAATGTCCTTTGCGTGGTCGCTCCCCCGGAGTTTCAGGACCAACAGCGCCTTGCGGATGGCGCTCTCGATCTCCACGTAGCGGAGCATGATGTAGCCGTCCACCACGTAGGCCACCGTGTTCTCGCCTTCGTCGCCGCCCAGGAGGATTGGGCTTTCCCTGGTGAGGATGCTCGTCAGCCCCTCGCGCTTCAGGGCATTGATAAAGCCATAAACTACAGACCGCAGCTCGACGGGATCGCTCGTCAACTGGTCGAAATGCGAGACGCTGTCGATGAGCACTCGCCGGGCCCCCATCTCCCGGGCCAGCGTCTCGATGGTTCCACCGACGCTCTCCAGGTCCGAGCGGCTCACCTCCGGGCTGGTCATAATGACCCTCAGCTTGCCCTCCCGCTCCAGTTGCCGGAAATCCCAACCAAAGCCCTCCGCGTCGCGGTAGTATTGCTGCGGGAACTCCTCAAACGTTACTATCAGTCCCGGCTCGTTATGGTAGCGGATCCCGTTGTAGATGAACTGCATGCCCAGCGTGCTTTTGCCCGTTCCCGGCGGACCCTCTACCAGGTTCGCAGTCTGTGGCAAAAAGCCACCATTCAGCATCTCGTCGAGACCCTTTACCTCTGTCTGGACCCGATCGTTGGCCATTTCTCGCCTCCTCTGGACGCATCAACCCCTTCGCCGGTTTGCCTCTTTGCGACTCCTGTGAAACCGGGACCTCCTGGCAGAGTCTGCGCGCAGGTCCGACATGGGCACCGGATAGGTGCAGTCCGCGGCAAGCCTGTGCCGGCGGCTATCGCATGCCCCGTACAATGTGATAGATCACCTTCACTCGGAAGTGACGGTCTTCGCAGGCCGCGATAAAGCGGTCCAGCAACTCTCGGGTACTGGCGTCGGCCGTCAGCGTGTAGATGGGCATGCCCTCCACCGACTTGACTTCCATGATGCCCCCGTTCACCAGCTCCCGCAGTTCCGGCTCCACCGTGGCAGCGTTGCGGCCCACGTACTTGGCAATGCTCTCCGCCGTGTCTGCCGTGTTAGGGTTCTCCCGCAAGAAACGGACCAGGTCCCATTTGATGAACGAGTTCACCTTGGTCTTGACCAGATCCAGGAGCGGGGGGTCCATGTCATTCATGAGCCTCGTGGTGAAATCTTCTCCACTGAAGACCAACGTTGCACCTCCCTATTGTTGCTCACGCATAGCCGCCTTGTCTCCCCATGTACGGCTCCCCCACGGTGCCGGGACCAAGTTGGCCAGGGGCCGCCCAGGCTCGACGCCAGGGCGTGCCTTATTGTAACATCATCGTCCAAAAAGATCAAGCAAGAACCTGCCTGCTACAGCAATTTCAAACGCGCAGGCCGCGAGCCTGTCCCGCTCATTCGCACGGCGGGAGCGAGGGAGCCAGGCCGCGCGAAGTCAGAGGGAAAAGGCGATGCTTGTTGTCTCTCCCCCTTGCTCACGCGGCACGCAGCGGCTCCGGCGGTTGCCGGAACAGGGACCGCACCACGGTCCTGCGGATGTTGTCGCCCAGCTCCGCAAAGAGCTCGAAGGCACGGCGCTTGTACTCGACGAGGGGATCGCGCTGGCCGTAGGCTTCCAGGCCGATGCCCCGCCGCAGGTCCTCGATGTCGGTCAGATAGTCGATCCAGAGCCGGCTGATGGTGTGCAGGAGGACCCGGCGCTCGATGCGCGCCAGGATGCTCCTGCCCAGGTAGGCGGCGAAAAGCCCCCGCTGTTCGGCGTCCAGCGCCTGGAATGGCTCGCTGCCCCAGTGCGACACGACGTTGAGACCCAGGTTCTGGAGCAGGTCGTCATAGACCTGCTCGGGCAGGTCCTGCAGCTTGGTCCGGCGCAGGGGGCGCATGCGGGCTTCGTCGGCGGCCAGGCCACGTTCCAGGAGGAAGGTGTGAAGCACGCGGCGGCGCTCCCGCGACAGGCCGGCCAGGCGCTGGCCTCGCAGGTTTTCGACCTCCTGCAGCCGCATCTCGGCGACGAGGGAATCGCGGACCGCCGGGCCCAGCTCGCGGAGCGGCTGCGCCTGGAGTTGGGCAAACCGCGCCTCATCCAGGAACCAGTCCCGGGCCTGGAGGTGGGCAAGGATCTCCTCTCGATCCGCCTCGGGCAGATCCAACAGGCGCCTGTCCCGGTTCTCCCGGAGCCATGCCTGGCCGAGCTCGGCCGACAGCCCCTCGACCTCTTCCCGGCGGAACTGTCCCAGGCGTTGGGCCAGGACCTGGGCCCGGACCTCGTCGCTGTGGAAATAGCCGGCGCTTTCGAGGGACTCGCGCAGCCCCTGGCGCAACTCCTCAGGCAGATCCGAAACGGGTTGGTCACCGATCTCCTGGCGCAGTTGGCCCGCCACCTCGACAATAAGCGCCTCGTACAGGTCGCCGCCCAGGTCTTCCAGTCGCCTGTCGAGGACCTTGGTGCGCTTTTTCTCGTCGAGGAAGTAGCCAGTCTCGTCGAGGTAGCGCCACAGCCAGCCCTGGATCTCGGCGGGCAGTTCCTGGATGGGCGCCCGGTACAAATCCAGCCCTTCGGGATTCGGGCCGGACGGGCCGGCAAGGAGGCAGGTGCCCACCGTCCTCTCCACTTGCTGGCCCAGGTCGCCGGGCAGGCTCTCGGGCGGCAGCTCGTGGACCTGCGCCAGGCGCTGTGCATCCACGAAATAGTCGGTCTCGGCCAGGTGCGACTGCACGGCAGCACGGATGTCGGCGGGCAGCTCGCCGATGGGGCGCTTTTCCAGGTCGGCGGTCAGCTGGCGCACCAGGCTGGCCTCCACGGCCTGTTGCGTTTCGGCGTCAAACTCGTCCAGCCGCTGGTAGGCAAAGAGCTCTTCTTTGAATTCATCGGCAAAGATCCCCTGGTCCCGCAAGAAGGTCCACACCAATGACTTTTCCTCGTCGGGGAGGGCCGGCGGACGGCGGTCGCGGATGGAGACCAACCACTGGCGCCCCAGGTGGCCGGCCACCCGGTTTCGCACTTCGGGAGAGAGGATGGACAGCGATCCGGCCTGGGTCAGGCGCAGCCGCTCGGCGCGGTCGGTCACGAGCCCCTCGGCATCGAGGAAGGCGAGTACTTTTTCCTTGACCTCGGCCGGAAGCTCCGCGAACGGCGTCTTTTCCAGGCTGGCCAGGCGGATCTGGCCCAGGTGCTGTTCAAGGCCGCGCATCAGGTCGGGGGAAAGCTGGGCCAGGGTCTTGCGCTCGTACCAGCCCACCTTTTCCTGGTCGACAAAGTAGCCCTGCTCGTTCAGCGCCTGGTGAATCTGCTCGCGCGTCGCGGCCGGCAGCTCTTCCATGGTCCTTGTCGCCAACTCGGAGCGGAGCTGGTTGTGAAGGGATTCCTGCATCTCGGCTACGAGGTTTCCGTCCAGCTCGGCCAGGTGCTGGGCGGCGAGCCCTTGCACACGGGCGGGATCCGATAGGGCCCCGGCTTTCTTGAGTGCCTGCAGCACGGTTTGGCGCAGGCCGTCTTCCAGGCCCGCCAGGCTGCCGCCGTCCAGGACCTGCCGCCCCAGGAAGGCCTCGAAGCCGGTCAACGCCTTTTTCTCCAGGTCCGCCAGCCTGCCGCCCCGCAGCTCTTCGCGGTGGGTCTCGTCGCTGAACTGGCCCATGCGCTGCAGCGCATCCGTCACGGCCTGGCGCGTGCCCACGTCCAGGTTCGAGATCTTGCGGCGGCTGGCGCGATCCAGGCGGGTGCGGGCCAGGCGCGCAAGCGTATCCTGCTGCACCTGCGGATCGAGGTCGCTCAGCCTCTGGTGCACCAGGAAGCGCTGCACCCGATCTTCGTCCACGAACCGCCGCTGCTCATCCAGGTAGGCGATGGCCGCCTCCCGGGCCGTCGACTCCAGGACATCGACCGTCTGATCCTGATGCCCTTCAATGTAGCGGCGGCCCCAGAAGCGGGCGACCGCATCAGATGTGCGCTGGTCCCAGGCGCTCACGGGCTGGTCCAACAGCTTCTGGCGCAGCGCAATGTCGTCCAGTAGCCCGGCCTGGCGCAGATGCTCGCGCGCGCTCTCCTGGAGCGCGGGGTCCAGGTCGCCAAAGGGCGTTTCCAGGATCTGCTCTTCGAAGCCTTGCCCCATTTCCTCGAGCAGCTCGGCGGCGTGGGGGACCTCGCCCAGGTGTGGGTTGCGCTCCTCGAGCTGGCGAAGGGCAAGGATGAAGCGCAGGTGCTCGTAGAGATCCTCGGGCAGCTCTTCGACAATGGTTTCCGGACCCAGCTCGGCGGCCTCCAGCTCTCGCCGTCCCAGGAAGTGAAGCAAGCCGTCGTAGGTCGTCTCGTCCAGGTCGTCCAGCGACAGGCCCTGCCAGCGTTTCATCTCCTGCTGGCCCCACGCCTGCTCGCGCTGGTCGACGGCCCAGCGCAGGGATTGCAGCACCTCTTCTCGCAACGTCTCCGGGTCCATCCCGGCGGCAAAGGCCTGGGCCATCATGTGGAACGGCAGGCGGGGCAGCCAGGACGCCTGGCGCCGGTGCCCGCGGTCATACACCTGGACCTCGGCATAGTGGGTGGCCAGCATGTGCTCCGCCAGCTCGGCCCAGCCCGTGCCGGCGAGGGGGCTGCGCCTGGCATCGGCCTCGATCTCGGCCAACTGGCGCTGAGCCCACTTGTCGTACTCCTGGCCCACGGCGTGGCCGAGGACGTCCTCCAGGACCTCGACGTCCAGGTGGACCAGGTCGTTTACCTGGCGCAACAGGTCGAGGAGGGTTGTGGGTCGTCCCCCACCCTTCTTGCCCTCCACCACCGACGCCTGGAGGCGCTCCAACTCGCGCTGCACGCGCCCTTGCTCGGGGCCGGCAGCCTGGGCGTACTGCGCCAGCAGGTCGTCGAGGTAGGCGCCCAGGACGTGGCCGACCAACCGGTCCAGCCGGCTATACTCCAGGCTGCTCAGCTCCTTGACGGCGTTGACAAACTCGAGGACGGCCGCGGGGTCCGAATCGTCGGGAGCCCGCAACTGCTCGATACGCTGTCGATCCCCCTCGTTCCTGGGCTGCCGGGCGGCCAGCTCGCGGACGCGCTGCACCTCCTCGGCCAGCCTGGGGCCGGGAAGGCGGGCCGGGCGCAGCCGGTCCAGCCCGCCGACCGCCTCCAGCGGCAGCCGGCCGCGGATGCGCTCGATGAGGGCTGCGATGGTCTCGCGATGGAACCCGGCCTCGATCTCGGCCAGCCAGTGCTCCCGCAGGTCGTCCAGGTCCTCCATCTCTTGCAGGTCGCGCACGGGGGGTAGGGTGAGCTTCAAGGGATAGGTGCGCTCCAGGTGCTGCGCCAGGCGGCGGGCGTCCATGGCCTGGTTGCGCTCTTCCAGCACTTGCTCAAAGTCGGCGATCTTTTCGTCGAGGAGCGCGTTGTAGCGATCCAGCCGTTCCTGATAGCCCGACCGGATGCCCTGCACCACCTCGCCGACGGTCGCCCGGATCTGCTCTCCGTAGCCGGCCGCCGCCTGGCGCGCCAGCTCGCGCACCTCCTCCTGTGCCTCCTCCACCGGCCGGCCGGCCAACTGGTCGGCCAGGTAGCTGATGGTAAAGGGCGGAAAGGCGGTAAAGTGGCCTCCAAAGGCCACGGGCCCCTGGAAGGGGGCCGTGGGTGCCGGCACGATCAGGGGCGCCACGTCGTCCAGGCCGATAAAGAGCCGGTTTTCCTGCTCGCGCTCCTGATCCTTTTCCAGGTATTCGTTGACCTGGGCCTCCAGCATCCGCCACACCTCGGCGCGAAGGTCCGAGCTCTGGAGGATGCGCAGCCGCTCGCCATAGATCGTCTCGCGCTGGCGGTTGAGGACGTCGTCGTATTCCAGGAGATGCTTGCGGATGTCAAAGTTGTAGCCCTCGACCGAGGTCTGGGCGCGCTCCAGGAACCTGCTGACCAGCCCGTGCTCGATGGGAAAATCGTCGCCCATCTGCTCCATGAGCTTGGACAGCATCTCGCGCCGCCCGAAGCGGCGCATGAGCTCGTCCTCGAGGGAGAGGTAAAAGCGCGACGACCCTGGCTCGCCCTGGCGGCCGGCACGGCCGCGGAGCTGGTTGTCGATGCGCCGCGCCTCGTGTCGCTCGGTGCCCAGGATGTGCAGTCCGCCCTCGGCCAGCACCTTTTCCCGGTAGCGGGCGTACTGGGGCGTCACCTCGGCGATGGCGCTGTCCATCTGTCCCGGCGTGGCGGTAAAGGGATCGAGGCCGCGGGCCACCAGCGCCTGGTGAGCGCGGTGGATCACCTCGTCGCTCAACTCGCCGCCCAGCTTGATGTCCACGCCGCGGCCGGCCATGTTGGTGGCGATGGTCACCGTGCCCGGCTCTCCGGCCCGGGCGATGATGGCCGCCTCGCGAGTGTGCTCCTTGGCGTTGAGGATCTGGTGGGGGATGCCCTCGCGTAGCGCGCGCTCCAGGTTGCGGCTCACGGCCGGGTCGCCGGGCAGCTCCAGGTAGTTGGCGATCCATTCCAGGTTCTCGTCCGCCAGGCCGTTGGGATTGAGGTCCAGGTCGCGGAAGAGGCGGCGCCAGGAGGCGCTGTTCATCGTCTCGAGGCTCTCGTCCATGATCTGGCGCAGGGCGTCGCGCTGCTCCTTATCGAGCTGGGTATCTTGCAGGGCATAGGCCGCGCGGGGAGCGAGGGCGGCCATTTGCAGGCGCTCGCCTGTCAGGCGCTTGCCCAGGCGCTCGGACATTTCGACGGATGTCGTGCCCACGAGCACGGGCTGCTGCCGGCTGTGAAACGCCAGCATCTCGCGGGCCACGGCCCGGAACTTGGCCTCTTCCGTGCGATAGACGACGTCTGGATGATCGGCGCGGGCCACGGGCTTGTGGGTGGGGATGGAGACGACGTCCAGCTTGTAGATCTTGAAGAATTCTTCGCCCTCGGTCATGGCCGTGCCGCTCATGCCCGCGAGCTTCTCGTACATCCGGAAATAGTTCTGGATGGTGATGGTCGCCGAGGTCACGTCGCGGGGCCGGACGGGCACGCCTTCCTTGGCTTCAATGGCCTGGTGCAAGCCCTCGCTCAGGCGGCGGTTGGGCATCAGGCGGCCGGTGTGCTGATCGATGAGGATGATCTGCTTGCGCTGCCGGATGTAATCGCGGCCCTCCTGGAAGAGGACCTGGGCCTTGAGGGCCTGTTGCATATAGTGGACGTAGCGATAGTTCGCCTCGTCATAGATGTTCTCAATGCCGGTCTCTTGCTCGATGACGGCCAGGCCCTCGTCGGTGAGAAAGACCGAGCGCTCTTTTTCGTCCAGTTCGTAGTGGACGCCGGTTTCCAACTTGCGGGCGATGGCGGCAAAGCGGCCGTACTCTTCCACCGGCTCGTCCGATGCGCCCGAGATGATGAGGGGGGTGCGGGCCTCGTCGATAAAGATGTTGTCCACCTCGTCGACGATGGCATAGTAGAGGGGGCGCTGCACACGGCGTTCCAGGCTGAGGGCCAGGTTGTCGCGCAGGTAGTCGAAACCAAACTCGTTGTTGGTGCCGTAGGT
>JAAYZQ010000036.1 GCA_012514775.1 Anaerolineaceae bacterium | reverse complement strand
TCTGAGAGTGTTCCCGCCGTTGACCCGGGCTATCTTGTGTGCTACAATGGATAGCACCCGGAACCAAGGAGGATTGCATGCCCACGACCTTGCTCCAGAATGCCACATTGCTGGTCACGATGGACGACGCCCGCCGCAGGATCGCGGGCGGCGGCCTCTACATCGAGGACAATGTCATCCGCCAGGTGGGGCCCACGGCCGAGCTGCCGCTCGCCGCCGACCGGGTCCTCGACGCTGCCGGCATGGTCGTCCTGCCAGGCCTGGTCAACTGCCACCACCACCTGTACCAGAGCCTGACCCGTGCCCTGCCTGCGGCCCAGGACGCGGAGCTGTTCGACTGGCTGCAGACCCTCTATCCCGTCTGGGCGGGCCTCACGGGCGAGGCGGTGTACGTCAGCGCCCTGACGGCCCTCAGCGAGATGGTCCTGAGCGGCTGCACGACGGCGGCCGATCACCTCTACCTCTATCCCAACGACAGCCGCATCGACGACGAGATCCGGGCCGCCAGGCAGGTGGGTGTGCGCTTTCACCCCAACCGGGGCAGCATGTCGCTGGGCAAGTCCCAGGGCGGCCTCCCACCCGATTCCGTGACCGAGGACGAGGACGCCATCCTTGCCGACAGCCAGCGCGCCTACGAGGCCTTTCACGACCCGGCACCCTATTCCATGTGCCGCATCGTCATCGCGCCCTGCTCGCCCTTCTCTGTCACGCCCGACCTGATGCGGGCCTCGGCTGCCTTTGCCCGGGAGCGCGGCCTGCACCTCCACACCCACGTGGCCGAGACCCTGGACGAGGAGGAGTTCTGCCTGCGGCAATTCGGCGTGCGCCCCGCAGAGCTGATGCGCGAGCTGGGCTGGGTGGGGCCCGACGTGTGGTGGACACACTGCGTCCACCTGAACGAGGCCGAGGTGCGCCTCATGGCCGAAACGGGCACGGGGGTGACCCACTGCCCCAGCTCGAACATGCGCCTCGGCTCGGGCATCGCGCCCATCCGGGCCATGATCGACGCCGGCGTCAACGTGGGCCTGGGCGTGGACGGCAGCGCCAGCAACGACTCCAGCCACATGCTGGCCGAGGCGCGCCAGGCCATGCTTCTCCAAAGGGTCAAGCTCGGTGCCTCGGCCCTGAGCGCTGAGGAAGCCCTCTGGTTGGCGACGCGAGGGGGAGCCGCCGTGCTGGGCCGCGACGACGTGGGAGCCCTGGCGCCGGGCATGGCCGCCGATTTCATCGGCGTGCGCCTCGACCGGCTGGCCTTTGCCGGCTGCCAGGCCGACCCCCTGGCCGCCCTGGTGTTTTGCGAGCCACCGCAGGTCGACCTGTCGGTCATCAACGGCTGCGTCGTGGTGGAGGATGCCCAGCTCCGGACGGTCGACCTGCCCGCGACCATCGCCCACCACAACCGCCTGGCGGAGGAGCTTCTCGAGCGCGCCCGCTCCTGACGGGCTATCAATGCGTGCGGGCGGCCAGCGCGGCGTTGCCCGCCTGGACGATGAGCACCAGGCGCTGCAGCCGCCGCACGTACTCCTCCCCCCGCAGGTAGGGAGCCACCGTTTTGTTGTGCAGGAGGGGATCGCTGCCGGGGGGCAAGGCGCGATCGCCGTCGGGCGTGCCGGGGATGGGCGAAAAGTGGGTGAGCCTGGCCTGGACGCCCTGTCCGTGGACAAAACGCGCCGTGTCCTCCACCTCTTCCAGCTCCTGGTCGGGCAGGCCAACGAGCACGTAGGCCCCTACGCGGCCCGGCCCAAAGCCCGCGGCCCGCAGGAAACCCACCGCGGCTTCGAAGGCGCCGGCCGGCACCTTGCCCCCCGTCGCTCGCTGGCGCTCGGCGTTCACGGTCTCTAGCGACAACCAGGCGACGTCCAGGCCGGCCTGCTGCAGCAGCCCGGCGATGCCGGGCGTGATGGCCCGGACGTGGAGGCCGTTGGGTGCGTGCAGGCGCAGGGGCAGGCCCCGGGCGACCAGGCCCTCAAGGATGGGTACGATGTGCCGGTCGGCGTCCAGCAGCAGGGCGTCGTCGTAAAAGGCCCAATCGTGGATGCCACGGCGCACGCCCTCATCTACCTCGGCCAGGACGGCGGCCGGTTCTCGCCGGGCAAGGATGGGTTGGAGCAGATGCCCGGCGCAGTAGGAACAGCGGTAGGGGCAGCCCCATGAGGTCAGGAGGCCGGCAAAGGCCCGCGGCACCAGGTCGTGGGCCGGGCGCGGCCACGTGGGGGGATCGGCGTAGAGAGCCGCCAGATCGGGATCCAGGTCGTGGCCGCACACCTCGCCGGCAAAGCGGAGCGCCGGCACCATGCCCGGCCCGGCAATGACCAGGTCCGCGCCCGACACCTGCCGGGCGTGTTCCGGGCACAGCGTGGCGTACACGCCCCCCAGGGCCACCGGCACGCCTCCGAACCGCTGCCGAATTCGGGCGATGACCTCGACGACGCCGGGATACCAGTAGGTCATGCCCGAGGCGACCAGTACCAGGTCGGGGGTGGGCAGGGCGGCGAGCCGGGCGTTAAACTCCTCTATTGGCAGTCCGTAGCGGCCATAGCGTCTGGGCACCCCGGCCACGGCCGGAGGCTTGGGCAGCTCGGCTTTCAGGAATTTGCCCGCACCGTGGGGCCATCCCGGGCGCTTTGCGGCGCCGGGGCCCAGGCAGTCCAGGACCGACACGGCGTAGCCGGTCTGGCGCAAGGCAGCGCCGATGGTCAGGAGGCCCAGGGGCTCGATCCAGAGATTATAGGCCGCGAAATCATGGATCCAGGGGTTGACGAGCAGCACCCTGCCCTTGAGATCCATCCCCGGCACCTCTTTCTGCCCGCCGCCAGTCTCCAAGGAGCAGGCGGTGGTTGGCAAAGGCAATCTCCTCGTCGGGGGGCAGCTCTGCCGGGGCGAAAAATCGCACCTCGCCGGCATCATCCCCGGCCTGCAGCCGGCCGCCCGCGATGCCGGCCCGGTAGACCAGGTTGAGGCCCGGCCCGCGATAGTCGTCGGTGTAGTGCCTCACCTCCACGAGCACCGGGTCCGACACCTGGAGGCCGGTTTCCTCGGCGCACTCGCGCACCACAGCCGCCTCGGGCGACTCGTCCCAATCGAGGAACCCGGAGGGCAGGCACCATTGGCCCCGCCCCGGTTCGATGGCCCGGCGGACGAGGAGGAGGTGGCCGGCCCGCTCCACGAGTATGGAAACACCCACCTTGGCCTCGCGAAAGTGGACGAACCCGCAGGCGGCGCAGGCCGGGCGCTGCCTGCCAAAGACATGGCGCTCCTCCAGGGGGTGGGTGCAGTGAGGGCAGTAGCGCGGCGGCAAGCCCGGATACCAATGGTCCAGGCGCCGCGCTGCCCAGGCCCGGATGGCCTGGTCGTGGCCGCCGCCGCACAGCGGCTCGGGGAGGGCCTCGGCCGGGAAAAAGCCGGCGGCCACGGCCTCCTGGCCGTCGACCTGAACCTGGCCGCCCGACGCCTCCGCCTCGTACACCAACAGCAGCCCGTCGCCGCGGCGGTCGTCGTCAAAGTAATAGGCGCCCGCCAGAAGGCCGGGCCGCACCTCCAGTCCGGCCTCCTCGGCCGCTTCCCGGGCGGCCGTCCGCCTCGGCTCTTCTCCCGCCCGGCCAAAGCCCGCCGGCAGGTTCCACGTCCCCGCAAAGGCGTCATCTGCCGGGCCGCGCTGCAAGAGGAGCAGCGCTCCCTCCCGCTCGACGAGCACACCGGCGGCCACCTTCAGGGTCGAGTACCAGATCCGCCCGCAGGCGGTGCAGGCCACGCCTTCTTTGGCGCCGGCCGCCGGCAGCGGCAGCTCGGCGCCACACTCGGCACAAAAACGCATTGTCGCGCGTCTCCTCATATTACCATCTCCATCGCCGCCATGGCCAGGCCGCCGGTGATGGGTATCCACACGTTGTCGTCGGGCGGGGGCGACCAGCGCTCGACGAGCGTGGCCGCCACGGCGCCGGCCAGAACGGTCCACGGCGGCAGGCCACCCAGGCCCATGCCTACCACGCCGGCCACGAGGCAGGCGCCCAGGCAGCCCAGGCTACCGGCGGCGGTCTTGCCTCCGGTCTGCCGGCCCCA
Source organism: Anaerolineaceae bacterium (assembly GCA_012514775.1). The sequence goes on along the minus strand of JAAYZQ010000036.1, from coordinate 20,809 downwards.
GGTGCGCCCCACGATTTCAGCGGCGGGATCGCCCCAGGTCAAGAAGAGCAACGCCGTGCCCCCCACGTCGCGGCCCAGGACCGCCAGGGTCAGCAGGGCGCCCAGGGCAAACCAGGTGGAGCCCATGACGCGCTGTCCCTCCCAGGGGCGAAAGATGGAGGGCAGCAACTGCCACAGAACCTGGTTGAGGGCCGGCCGCCAGCGCCGGGCGACCTCTACGGCCAGCGAGGCGGCCAGGAACAGGATGCTCAGGGCCAGGGCCGCCTGAAACGACAACCACCAGCCGGCCGCGGGCACCAGGGCCAGCGCCATGTGTGTCAGCTTGCGCGTGGCGCTGATGCGGCGCGACGGCGGCGCCTCACTCCTTGCTTCCAATCAAGATCATCTGCAGGCTGCATTGGTAGCGCGCATCGGGGTTCTGCGGGTTGGTCACCTTGGCCGAGGCGTAAAATCCCTTGCTGCCTGTGGCGAAATTCTTGCTCTTGAGGTCGATGGTACCCCAGGTCTCGCCGGTCACCGGGTCCTTGATCTCTGCCACCAGGCCCCCCTGGGGAGCCTTCTCGTCCATTTTGGCCATATGCCCTCGCTTTCCTTCCTGGCGGTGCCGGCCGGCAGCCAGGCCCTGCCCGCCGTGTCGCTGCCATTGTACCATAGATCGCCACGGACGCAACCTTTGTTCCGCAGCCATGCACTTTCCATTTGGTGCCCGTTATGGTACAATTCCGGCATGTTGCACGGTGATCCGGTCGAGTTGGAGGTATCATGAGCGACAATGGCATCCGGCGCATCGGTGTCCTCACCGGAGGCGGCGATTGCCCGGGATTGAACGCGGTCATTCGGGCGGTGGTCAAGACGGCCGTCGGCCACTTTGGCTGGCAGGTGGTGGGCATAGAGGATGGCTTCGAGGGGTTGATCCTTCCGGGCAAGACCCGGGAGCTGACCTTTGCCGACGTGCGGGGCATCCTGCCGCTGGGTGGCACAATCCTGGGCACCACCAACCGGGCAAATCCCTTCGACTATCCCGTTGCCGGCGAGGATGGCAGGGTGGCCGGCCGGGACATGTCGTCCCAGGTGATGGCCCACGCGGAGGCGCTGGGTCTCGACGGGCTGGTGGTCATCGGCGGCGACGGCTCGCTGCACATCGCCCAGAAGCTCTATGAGATGGGCCTGCCCCTCGTCGGCGTGCCCAAGACCATCGATAACGACGTGGGCGGCACCGATCTCACCTTTGGTTTTGATACGGCCCTGGACGTGGCGACCCAGGCCATCGACCGGCTGCACACCACGGCCGAGAGCCATCATCGCATCATGCTCGTGGAGGTCATGGGCCGCAACGCCGGCTGGCTGGCCCTGCAGGCCGGCCTTGCCGGCGGCGCCGATGCCATCCTACTGCCCGAGATCCCCTTTGACGTGGCCAACGTCGACGCCAAGGTCGAGGCTCGGGAGATGGCAGGCAGCAAGTTCAGCATCGTCGTCGTCGCCGAGGGTGCCCGCCCCGTGGGCGGCGAGCAGGTGTACCAGGAGGTGGGCGAAGCCGCCGCTGCCAGGCGGTTGGGTGGGGTGAGCTATGCCGTCGCCGAGCAATTGTCCGCCCTGACCGAGCGCGAGATCCGTGTGACAGTGTTGGGCCACCTGCAGCGCGGCGGCTCGCCTACCTCTTTTGACCGCATCCTGGCCACGCGCTTTGGCGCTGCCGCCGTCTACCTCCTCGCCCGGGGGCGCACCGGCCACATGGTGTCGCTCCGGGGCGAAGAGATCGTCGACGTGCCCATCGCCGAGGCCATTGCCCGGCTCAAGACGGTGCCCCTCGATGGCGACCTGGTGCGCACCGCCCGGTGCATGGGTATCAGCCTGGGCTAGCCGGGCCAGTCCTGCAGGGCGAGGGCCATGTAGGCTACCGTGGCTTCCAGAAGTTGGTCCACGGGCAGCCGCTCCTCGACGGTGTGAACCAGGGTGTCGTCGCCAGGGCCCAGGCCCAGGATCGTGGAGCCGGCGGCAGCCATGTGGCCGCCGTCAGTGGCAAAGCGCCACACGCCGACCTCTACCGGCCGTCCCAGGGCCGCCTCCAGGGTCTGCCGGGCGGAGACCAACCACGGATGGTCCAGGGGGGTGGTGAACGAGGCGAACGAGTCGTCGTAGCGCATGCGCAGGCCGGTGTACGTTTCCATCTCGCGGCTCCCGGTTTCGATGGCCCCCTGGCAGCCGGGCTCCAGGCTGCGGTCCAGCAGCTCCTCCAGCTTGCCAAGGATCGCCGGCAGGTCCTCGCCCGGCACGTTCCGCCAGTCGAGGGCCAGGCGGATGGTCGACGGCGTGATGTTGGTGCCCCGGGGCTCGCTGCTGACGAGGGTGGGGGCGACGCTGGAAGCGCCATAATCCGGCGCGCTGAGCATGGGCAGCTCGCGCAGACCTTGCAGGAAGCGCGCCACGGAAAAGTGGGGGTTGACGCCCAGGTCGGGCATGGAGGCGTGCACCGAGCGCCCCTCGAAGCGGGCCAGCATCTCGACCCGGCCGCGGTGCCCCCGGCGCAGTTGGTTGCCGCTGGCCTCGCCCACGACGACGCGCATGAGGGGCAGGGTGGCGGCGATGTGCCGCGCCCCGAGGCCTCCCACCTCTTCCTGGACCACGGCGCTGACGTACAGGGGGCCGGGCGGGGCCTTGCCCAGCTTCTTGACCAGGCCCACGGCATAGACCATGGCCGCCAGGGCGCCCTTCATGTCGGCGGCACCCCGGCCCCAGAGGTTCCCGTCGTGGATCTCGCCGCCAAAGGGTGGGTGGGCCCATTGGCCGGGATCGCCGGCGTCCACGTGGTCCATGTGACCATTGAACATCAGGGGCGCGCCTCGCCCGCCATCCAGGCGGCCCACGGCATTGCCGGCCTCGTCGATCCAGGACTCGTCAAAGCCGAGGCGTCCCATCTCGTCCCGGATGAGGGCCGCCACGTTCCCTTCCTCGCCGGACTTGCTCGGCGTCTGCAACAGCTTCCGGGCAAAGGCCACCAACTCGGGTCGGTGGTCCTGGACCATCCGCCGCAGTTCGTTCTCGTGCATTGTCGAACACTCCTGTCATACGAAAATGAGCACGCCGGACGGGCCGCCGGCCTGCGTCGATGGGCGCGAGGCGGGCCGGCCCCTAGCCGGCCGGTTTGCCGCGCCCCAGGCGCTGGGCGATGACCAGGCCCAGGAAGCGCGGCAGGGCCAACTGCCGGCGCCAACGCCACGGCTCGTGGAGCAGGCGGTGGAGCCATTCCAGCCCCAGGCGCCGCATCCAGGGCGGGGCACGCCGGGTGACGCCGGCGACAAAGTCAAAGCTGCCGCCCACGCCCATCATCACCGGCACGCCCAACTCGTCGCGGTGGCGGGCGATCCACTTTTCCTCGGCCGGCACGCCATAGGCCACGAGGAGCAGGTCGGGGCGCGCGGCGCGCACCCTGGCTATCACGGCGGCGCTCTCGTCGTCGGCGGGCGAACCGGCGTAGGTGCCGGCAACGTCCAGCCCCGGGTAGGCCGTCGCCAGCCGCTGCGCCGTGGCCTCGGCCACGCCGGGCTCGGCCCCCAGGAAGTAGACGCGGTAGCCCTGGCGGGCGCTGTGGCGGGCCAGGTGGTAGATGCCGTCGGACCCGGTCACCCGCTGGCGGAGGGGGCGGCCCAGGAGGCGAGCGGCCAGGGTCAGCCCCACGCCGTCGGCCACGTTGAGCTCCGACCGGGCCAGGTCGGCCCTGAAGGCAGGGTCGTCGTGGGCAGCTACGAGCATCTCGGGATTTAGCGTCACCACCTGGTGGGGCCGGCCGCTGGCCACGAAACGATCGACCGTGGCCAGGAGGTCGTCGTACGTGGCATCGTCGACGCGCACGCCCAGGACGTCGATGGATTGCATGGCTTCCCTACCCTGTCCCGGCCGCCTCTTCGAGGACGGCCAGCGTTTCGCGGGCGCAGCGCCGCCAGGAAAATCGCCTCGCCTGCTCCAGGCCCCGGGCTGCCAGCTCGCTGCGCAGGTGCCCGTCCATCAGCAGGCGCAGCATCGCCCGCGCCAGGGACTCCACATCGTGGGGGTCGACCAGGAGCGCCGCGTCACCAGCCACCTCGGGCAGCGACGACGTGTTGGAGCAGATCACGGGCGTGCCACAGGCCATGGCCTCCAGGACGGGCAGACCAAAGCCCTCGTAGAGATAGGGAAAGACAAAGGCCAGGGCGCCGCTGAGGAGAGCCGGGAGGTCGTCGTCGGGCACGTATCCGGGCAGGAGCACCTGCCCCTCCAGGCCCAGGGCCCGCACCTGGCTCACGATCTCGTCGTGCAGCCAGCCCTTCATGCCGGCGAGGACGAGCCCGGGCAGGTGTGGGGGCTGTTCCTGGCCGGCGAGGAGCGCCGGAAGCCGGGAGAAGGCCTGCACCAACCGTACCAGGTTCTTGCGCGGCTGCAGCGTGCCAACGTACAGCAGGTAGGGGTCCTCCAGGCCATAGCGAGCTCGCACGCCGGCCAACAACGCCGGGTCGGACACGGGGGCCAGTGTCTCGTCCCGGCCGGGGTAGACGACGGCGATTCTGTCTGGCGGGGTGTGATAGTAGTGCACCAGGTCGCGGCGCGTGGCCTCCGAGTCGGCCAGGACCCGGGTGGCGCTCCGGGCGTTGTGGCGCGTCGACCACCGCAGGTAGACGTTTTGCCAGGCGGTGTGCGCCTCGGGGTGGTAGTGGTAGCCCAGGTCGTGCACCGTCACGACGCTGCGCCGCGGCCGGGCGAGGGGCAGGACGTGGGAAGGGACAAAGAGCAGGTCGGGAGGATGGGCGAGCATTTCCCGCGAGAGGGCCACGTGCGTCCACAAGCGTGGAAAGGGGATGACGCGTTCCTCGGCGCCGGCCGGAAACAGGCCGGCCGGCGGCGCCTGGCGAAAGTACAGGCGAAAGCGATGTTCGCCGCCCACGCCCAGCAGCTCGCGGATCAGGTGCAGTGCATAGTTTTCGGTGCCGGTGCGATGCGTGGCCACTGCCCGGCTGGCGTCGATGCCGATGAGCATGCTCTTGGCCGAGGGCAACTCGCTATTCTCGCCGGAACCAGCGCAGCAGGCCGCCCGCGAGGCTAAGGACGCCCATCAGGATGAGCAACAGGGGCCACAGGCGCCAGATTTCGCGGCTGACGAGGCCGAAGGTAAAGGCCAGGCCGACGGCGCCGACGATGAGGGCCGCGCAGCCGACGCCCAGCGTCCCCATGTCTCGGGCTCGCTCGGCAAAAAAGAGGGCTACAAAGGCCACTCCGCCGATGAGGGGAAAGACGGGCCACAGGTCGCGCATCTGGCCCCACTCCCAGATGCCGAGGGTGAAGCCAAAGAAAAAGAGACCCACCAGCAGGCCCGCGATGCCGACGAACACCAGGCCGGCGTCCTTGAAACCGGTAAACACGTACCAGGCCAGGAAGCTGAGGCCCCCCAGCATCGGAAACAGGGGCCAGATCCGATCCCAACCGATCAACTGGGCGATCACAAAGGCGATGCCCAGGCCGATGAGGCCCAGCCCGGCCCACACGTTGCCCATCCTGTCTCGTTCCATCTGTCTCCTCCTACAAGTCCTGGCGGCATTATATCATTTTGCCCACGGGTCGTCAATCGCCCGGGCCTGCCGTTCGGCCCGGCCGGGCATGGGGTGCGGGATCCAGGTCGCCGGTGATCGCGGCCAGGTCAGCGGCTGTTATGGGCCCCGCACGCAGCAGGGCGGGCGGCGAGACGGTCAGGTCCAGGACCGTCGATGCCTGTCCGCCGCGGGTGGTCCCACCGTCGAGGATGAGGGGCACGTGCCCCGCCAGCCCCTCCAGGACCTGCGCGGCAGTGACCGCGTCGGGGGCGCCATGCCGGTTGGCGCTCGTCGTCGCCAGAGGCGCTCCCAGTTGGCGGCAGAGGTGGCGAACCAGATCCTGGTCGGGCACGCGAACGCCGACCGTGAGGCCGCCGGCCGTGACCAGGTCGGGCACGCGGGCGGCGCGCGGTAGCACCAGGGTCAGAGCGCCGGGCCAGAAACGCCTGGCCAGCTCCCAGGCGAGATCGGGAATCGAGACGCAGACCAGGGACATGCTCTCGGCATCGGGCAGTAGCAGGGGAATGGCCCTCTGGCCGGGCCTGCCCTTGGCGGCAAAGAGCCGGGCCACGCCGTCGGGCAGAAAGGCGTGGGCCCCCAGGCCATAAACGGTGTCGGTGGGAAAGGCGATCGCCTCTCCGCGCTGCAGCAGCTCCACGGCGTGCTCAACTACCGACGGGTCGCTGGCATCGAGGCAAAGGGTCTCGCTCATCTGCTCTCCTGTCGTTTTGGTGCCTGTCGTCTTGATGCCTGTTGTTTTGATGATTGTACATCCTGCCGGGTCGCCCGTCAAGACCGGCCCAAGGGCGCGGGCGCTGCTTTGACACTTTCTACCAGTTCGGTTATAATGGCGTCGCCGTCAGCGAGCAGCGTGCTTGAGGGGGAGACCTTGCGAATCTATGACGTAACGGTGCCCATCTCTGAGAGGATGCCCGTCTGGCCGGGCGACCCGCCGGTCCAGATCGAGCGCGTGTCCGAGCTATCGGGCGGCGACTCGTTCAACGTCTCGCGGCTGCACATCGGCAGCCACACGGGCACCCACGTCGACGCTCCCGCTCATTTTTTGCCACAGGGGCAGACGGTGGACCGGCTGCCCCTGGATGTCCTCGTCGGGCCGGCCATTGTGCTGGACATGGAGGACCTTCCCGGCAAGACCATCCAGGCCCTGGATCTTGCCAACCTCCATCCGCCCCGCTCCACCAGGCGCCTTTTGCTCAGGACGCGAAACTCGAACTTGTGGGCCGACCGCCAGACCGAGTTCGAGCCCGAGTACGTTCACCTGGATCCCAAGGCGGCGTCGTGGCTGGTGCAGCGGGGCATTCGCCTGGTGGGCCTGGACTATCTCTCCGTCGAAGCCTTTCAGAGCGCCACAAACAATGTTCACCGTATCCTGCTGGAAGCAGGACTGGTCGTGGTCGAGGGGCTGGACCTCAGCAACGTTCCGGCAGGTCCGTGCCAACTGGTATGTCTCCCGCTCAAGATCGAGGGTGGCGACGGTGCCCCGGCCAGGGTCCTCGTCATCCGGGACTGAGCGAACGACTAGAGGCTGTCGAGGCAAAGAGAATGATCGAGAAGGACTCCGCGGGCAAGTCGAATCGGGTGCGAGTCACCTTTGTGTTGCCTTCTAATCTGTGGGCCGAGCGTGTCAACCTGGTCGGCGAGTTCAACGATTGGGACACCATGGCCACGCCCATGAGCCGTAACCGCACGGATGCGAACTGGCGCGTGACCGTCGAGCTGGAAGGAGGGCGGCGGTACAAGTTTCGCTACCTGGTTGATGGCAAGGAGTGGCTCAACGACTGGCACGCGGACGATCACGTTGAGAATCCCTACGGCTCGTACGACTCGGTGCTCGATCTGCGAAACGTAGAACAACCCAAAAGCCCAGACGAGTAGCTGTTCAGGACTGCTCGCGATCCGGTCTCTGGCACGGGAGACCTTGGGTGCCGTGCGCCCTGAAACTAGCCGGCCCGCCTGCCCCTCACATCCCAGATATAGTGTTTTGAGGAAAATAAAGCCCCATATTTAGTGTTTTTGGTCCAAAATAAGCCTTCTGGGGTATTGCCATAACAAGAGAAGTGGTGTATAATATCTAAGGCAAGAGGTACCTTGCTGGCAATTCGCCCTTGCTCACGAAAGGAGTGGTTTGTAAATGAAGACCCGTCTGCTCTCGGTGTTCCTTCTCATCGTCGTCCTGCTAGGTACTTTTGCCGTACCTGCCCAGGGCGACTCGTGCAAAGACGTTTACCACGTGGTCAAACCTGGTCAGAACCTGACGCGAATCGCTGCCTCCTATGGCGTCAGTGTGCAAGCCATCATCAAGGCCAACAACCTCTGGAACCCCAACGTGATCTATGCGGGACAGGTTCTCAGGATTCCCGTTCCTTGCGCCCCTCCGCCGCCAACACCATCGGGCTGCACGGCGATCCACGTGGTCAAGCGAGGCGAGTATCTCAAGGTCATAGCCACCCGCTACGGCACGACGGTCAACGTACTGGTGCAGCTCAACGGCATCAAGAATCCGAACCTCATCTATCCCGGCCAGCGCCTGAAGGTGCCCGTCCGCTGCCCGAGCCCGAAGCCCACGCCAGCCCCTACACCCGGCACAGGGACGGGGCCATGGACAGGGCAGTACTGGGCCAACCGTTTTCTGAGCGGCAGCCCAAAGTTCACGAGAAACGCCAACCTGGTGGACTTTAAGTGGGGTACCGCGGGACCGGGTGGGGGCATTGCCGGCACCAACTTCTCGGTGCGCTGGAATCGCACCCGCCACTTTGACGCGGGCCGCTACCGCTTCCACGTCGTCGTCGACGATGGCGTCCGCGTCTGGCTGGACAACGTCCTCATCATTGACCAGTGGCACGACACGGCGCCCAGGGAGTACATTGCCGACAGCCAGCTTAGCGCCGGCACCCACAGCCTGCAGATCGACTACTACCAGAACCAGGGTGCAGCCCAGATCAAGTTCTGGGTGGACCGCATAGACGGCGTGGCTGCCTGGAAGGCCGACTTTCACAACAACCCGCGGCTGGACGATTTTCCGGCCGTTACGCAGCACTATGATAGCCTCCAGTTCGACTGGGGGCTGAAGGCTCCCGTGTCAGGCATCACGGCGGATTATTTCTCCGCTCGCTTCACGGGCGAGTTCCACTTTGTGGGCGGCAAGTACCGCTTCACGGCGACGGCGGATGACGGCATCCGCGTCTACGTCGACGATACGCCCATCATCGACCAGTGGCACGCCACCTCGGTGCGCACCTACACCGCCGACGTGGACCTTTCCGAGGGCAACCACCGCATCAAGGTCGAATACTTTGACCTGGAGGAGTACGCGGTGTGCAAGGTCAAGTGGGCAAAGCACTAGCCGAACGGTCATAACGCCCGGGTGCGACGCGCCTTTCCCGACAAAAGAGCGCGTCGCACCTGGGCGTATACTTTTTGGGGCAAGGAGGAAACCCAGATGCTAGTTCGGGACCGAATGTCAAAGCACCCCCTGACCATCTCTCAAGAGGAGACGATCCTGCGGGCGCACAGCTATATGGAAGAGCAGAAGGTGCGCCATCTGCCGGTGGTGGACAGGACCGGAAAGATGGTTGGTGTGGTGACCGAGGACGATCTACTCAAGGCCGAGCCTTCGGGTGTGACGCTTTTGAGCGTGTGGGAACTTCACGCGCTGATGGACAAGATCAGGGTCAAGGACGTGATGATCCAGGAAGTCATCACCACCACCGAGAGCACACCCATCGAAGAGGCCGCCCACCTCATGCTGGAACACAAGATCGGCTGCCTGCCTGTCATGCGCGAGGATCGGCTGGTGGGCATCATCACCGAGAGCGACATCTTTCGCACCTTCATGGAGCTCTTTTCCGCCCGGCAGAAGGGCATTCGCATCAGCCTGGAGATCCCCGACAAGGAGGGCCAGTTGGCCGCCGTGGCCCAGGCCATCGCCAACCAGGGCGGCTACATCGCCGCCTGCGGCACCTTCATGTCGGAAGATCCGACCAAGTGGGGCCTGGTGCTCAAGGTGCGCAACGTGGAGCGCGACAGTCTGCTGGAATCGCTGAACGCCATCGAAGGCCAGCGTTTGCTGGACGTGCGCGAGGTGTAGCTCCCCTTTGCGGGCGAGATCTGGTCACGAACGCTCTGCCAGGCTTATGGCGACCTGGCAGAGTTTTCTATTTCCAGTGGAAAGTGCGCTCTTCACTCCAGGCGCTGATGGGCAGGTACGTGTCGGTGCCGTCGTCGGCCGTGCGCTTGCGCACCAGGCGCACGCTCCAGGTATAAATCCGCTCCGACTCCTGATCCGCCTTGCCATGGAGCATCTTGCTTACGAACCAGGATGGCCGCTGCACGTGCACCGGCGCCGAGACCGTGGCGCCCCCGGAGACATAGCGGATCATCACTTCAAAGTACTCGTCGGAGACCAGGGTGTGGCTGCTGCGCCAGGTGAGCTCGATGCTCGCATCCTCGCCCTCATACACAACCCCGGTCTCGGGTATCAGGAGCTCGGGAGCGGCCAGGGCCGGCGCCGGCGTGGCGGTGGGCGGCTCGCTGGTCGGCGTCCCTGGCGTCACCGGCGTCCAGGTCGGCCAGGCCCGGGTGGGGGTCGGCGTGATGGTGGGGGTTGGCGTGGCGGTGGGCGTGTGGGTCGGCGTCGGGGTCAGGGTGGGCGACGGTGTGATGGTTGGTGTGGGCGTGGAGGTCGGTGTGTTGGTTGGCGTCGGGGTGATGGAGGGCGTCAGGGATGGTGTCAGGGTGGGCACGTGTACCAACACCGGCATGTCCGCGGCCACTGCCTGCACGGTGCTGACGGCCAGCTCCGGCTCAAAGCTGGTGAGGCTGCGATAGAGGGAAGGGCCCACCAACAGGCCCAGGATCAGGCCGGCCAGGACGATGCCTCCCAGCATCATAGGCCGCAGCCAATCGCTCTGAAGGGTCTCACCACAAGCGGGGCACACCCGAAGGCCCTGGCGCGCCAGGGAGCCACAATGACGGCAGCGGACCAGGCTACGCCTGCGCTGCGGCTTTCCGCAGTGAGGGCAGACCACCTGCCCTTCGACAAGCTCCGTGCCACACCGACTACATTTCTTCAACGGACTTCCTCGTCGTCAGGTCTATGGGTATTGCTCCCGCGCCCGTCCGCCTGGGCTAGCAGGTGGACGGACCCGGGAGCGCCGGCTAAGCGCTGTTCTGTATCTGGTTAGAAGAAACTACCCCAATCCACGCTGGGCACGGGGTTGATCACGTCTTGCCACGTAATAAATAGCATCAAGGCCACCAGCAGGATCATGCCGATGAGATGGACGAGCCCCTCTTTGGAAGGATCGACTCGCTTGCCGCGAATTGCCTCTACAAAGACGAACAGGATGCGGCCGCCATCCAGGGCGGGCAGGGGCAGCAGGTTCGTAACGGCCAGGGCCACGCTCAGGCTGCCCATCAATTGCATGACGGGGAACCACCAGCCGGTGTCGATAGAGTACTGGACGGCGTCGCCCACCAACTGGCCGACACCCACCGGCCCCACGGGACGCGCCATCTCGGCGGGGATGAGCCCCTGGATGAGCTGCACTGGGACGGTAAAGATAAAGCCGGTGAGCGTTACCGTTTGCCTCGCGCCCATCCACAGCGCTTCGTACCAGGGATAGCTCTTGATGGTCGTGCGTGGGCTGAGCCCGATGCCGATGGGTCCCTCTTCCGGCGGCGGCTCGGCCCGCGGGACGACCTGCACTTCCAGCACTTCCCCGTCGCGCTCCACGGCCAGCATCACCGGCTCGCCCAAGTGCTCGTTGGTGTACTGTTGCAGGGTCGTGATGTTGAGGATCTCGGTGTCGCCGGCACGGACGATGACGTCACCCGCTTGCAGTCCGGCCTCCTCGGCAGGCGAGCCAGGGGCCACCATGCTGACCATGGCATTCTCGGGATCGGCCACGGCCGGGGCGCCCACGGCAAAGGCCAGGGCGAAAAAGACGGCGGCAGCCAGCAGGTTCATGCCACCCCCGGCGGCCAGGACCAGGATGCGGGGCAGCTTGCCCTTGCTGGCCAGGCTCCCGGGAGAGCTGGGGTCCTCCTCGCCCAGCATCTTGGCAAAGCCGCCAAAGGGAATGGCATTCAGCGAAAAGAGCGTGCCGGGGTCCAGCATCTCGACCCGGCCTGCCCGGCCCAGCTCAACGCCGGGCTCTACCTTCTCGATGTGGGTGAGGATGCCGCGCCCCTTGCCGTCGGTGCTCGTCTCATAGGTCACCAGTGACCCCGACTCTAACTCCTCGGGCAGGCGAAAGTCGCGCGGGATGATGATCTCCTGGCCGTCAATGACCACCTTGCCCTTGGTGTGCCAGAAGGCGAGCAGCCGGGGAGGATAGCCAAAGCCAAACTCCTCGACCACCACGCCAAAGCGCTTCGCGACCAGGTAATGTCCCAATTCGTGGACAAAGACCAGGATGCTGAGCGCGATGAGAAGCGAAACGATAATCAACAGCATATCGGCTTAACCTTTTTCTAGCCTGATCGCACTTCGTGCCAGGCCATCTGAATCTTTTCCAACTGCTCCTCGCCGGCGGCCTCTGGATCGTCGTCAAACCCGGGCAACTGGAGGATCATCTTGAACAGCTTGGTCATGGTCAAATCCAGGGGCTCGACGTCGGGATAGGCAGTGTTTAGCACCCGCACCATCCGGCCAAAGTCGGACCAGTGTAGAGGGTTCTTGGTTTCGGGCGTCTCCACGGGCTTGACCACGTCCTCGGCCAGCAGCTCGGCGGCCCTGTCCAGGTGGCCCTGGCGCCGGTAGTAGTCGGCCAGGGTCGCCCGCAGGGCCTCGGCGGCCAGCACGGAGCAGTGCATCTTGACGGGGGGGAGGCCGTCGAGGGCCTCGGCGATGGCGCGATTGGTAATCTCTAGCGCCTCGTCGATGCTCTTGCCCTTGATCATCTCGGTCGCCATAGAGCTGGTGGCAATGGCGGCCCCACACCCAAACGTACGGAACTTGACGTCCGAGATGACGTCCTCCTCGATCTTGACGGACATTTCCATCAAGTCACCACAGACCGGGTTCCCGGTCCGTCCTACGCCGTCGGCGTCCTCGATGACGCCCACGTTGCGTGGGTTCATAAAATGGTCCATGACCGCATCACTATACTGCATCCAGTTCCTCCCGCGATCGCTTAGAACAGATAATGGTCTACCAGCCGCACGCCTTGCCCCGGCCCACTGACGACGACCTCCGGCACGCCCAGCCGGCGGAGCCTCCCTTCCACCTCGGCGGCCGTGGCCGCCAGGCAAAGGCAGTGGACGTTGGGGCCTGCGTCCATTGTAAAATACACGTCCAACCCCTCGCGCCGCCAGTCCAGCACGGCCTTGAGCACCGCCAGGGTGCCTCCCTCCCAATAAAGGAGGGGCGGCAGCGAAGTCAGCATCACGCCATGCATGGCCAGCGCGTCGGCCTCGGCAGCGAGCCCCAGTAGACCCAGGTCCCGCTGGCGAATGCCCTGGCCCACGTCGGCCAGCCAGCCCGGCACCGCTGCGAGGCGGGCCGCATAGAACGGGCTGCCGGGCGCCAGGCCGTGGCCGTCGTGGGAGCCGACGGGCTTGTGCTCGCGGCTGACGATGGCCACCACGTCGGTCAGGTTCCAGTGCTCGGCGGGTGCCACCTGCCTGGCATAGGACGTCTCGTCGTCCTCTCCCTCCCACAGGCAAAAGCCGGCGGGCACCGAACGGCACGCCGAGCCCGAACCCCGGCGGGCCAGCCGCGACAGCGCGGACTCGTCCAGCCACAGCCCCGCTGCCCGGGTGGCGGCCAGCGAAAGGGCCGCAAACGCCGACGCCGAAGAGGCCAGCCCCGTGCCGGCCGGGAAATCGTTCCGGCTGGCAACCCACGCCTTGTGGTCAATGCCGGCCAGGGCGCGAATCCGGTTCAGGTGAGCCAGAACCCGCGCCAGCGCCGGGCCGGCCAGCGGCCGGTCGTCCACGGTCACCAGGTCGGCCGGCAGATCCCGCCGGAACTCGACCGTGGTGACCGTCGTCAGTGCTGCCAGGTTCATAGAAAGCGAGGGGTTGGCCGGGAGATTCAGTTCCTCATCGGTCTTGCCCCAATACTTGACAAAGGCAATGTTCGGGTTTGCGACCGCCGTCGCCTTTTCCATCAACCTGTGCCGCCTCCGGCATCCACCGGTATCATATCACCTTTTCGGCCAACCGGCAAGTTAGCTGCATTACTTTCCGGCGCTCCTGCTCTCGTGACTGCCCTTTGCGCCCCGCGAGGGCCAGGCGATGGTGGTGCCTCCAGCCTTTTCGGGGTGGAGCAGGGCGTTTTTCAGGGCTCCGGGCCGCTCACCGGAGAGAATGAGGGCTTGCATCCCGGGCTGCCGCTGCAAGAGGGCCACCAGCTCCTCCACCTTGGCCGCCATGCCCCCGGTGACGTCGGCGGCATGGGAGCCGCCCAGCGCCTGGCGGACCGTTGGCCAGTTGTCGGGGTCGATGTGCGGCACGGGGCGCGCCGACGGATCGCGCATGGGATCGGCCCCAAAGACGCCGTCTACCTCGCCCACCAGTACCAGGCGGGCGGGCCGCAGCCCTGCGGCCAGGTAGGCCAGGATCTGCTCGGTGGAGATGATGGTCGCGCCCTGGACCTCGTCGAGGGCCACGTCGCCGTACACCAGGGGCACCAGGTCGTGGGCCAACGCCTCGTGGACCGGCCCGGCCTCCAGCGACAACAGCTCGCCCGCCCGGCAGCGGGCCGAGGCCGAGGGCTGGAGCGACCAGACAGGCACCCCCGCCGCCAGGAAAATATCGGTCACCAGGCGGTTGAGGCGGGCCGCCACGGCGGCCACGTGGGCAAAGCCGTGCCAGCCCGGGGCATCCACCACGCCGCGGTGGGTGCGGTACCGCAGCGCCAGCACGTGGCCAAAGGAGCCGCTGCCGTGGCCGAGGACCAGCCGCAGGCCGGGCCGCTCGGCACGGGCGGCCGCCACCTCCTCCGCCAGGCGGCGAATGATCTCGGGGCGGGGCGTTTCGGGCCGCGTCTTGTCGGTGATGACCGAACCGCCCAGCTTGACCAGGATGGGGGGCTGTTGTGGAGCTACCAATTCAACACCAGCCTCTCGCCGTCCACACGCACCCGGTCGCCGGTCCGGAGCAGGCCGATGTCAATCTCGTCCACCATGGGGATGCCGGCCATGATGGCGCCCACGGCGACGATGGCCTCGCTCCGGGCGTTGACGATGGCCGCGGGGGCCGTGCCGACCCGGGCCATCCAATAGAGGGTATACGAGCCCACGGTGCTGCCCTTGCCCGTGGGAAAGACCAGGACCCGGCCGGCGACGCACTGCCCTTCCAGGGCGTGGCCTCGCTCGACGACGACGCCCGTCTCGGGGTCAATGCCGCCCAGGAAGCCGATAGGCTCGGGCGAGACCAGGGCCAGCCCTTCGGCGCTGCCCGCCTTGATAACCCTGCCCCTCAGCTCCATCGCCCCTCCGGCCTCGAAGGCGGCTCGGGCCACCGGCCTTCCAGGGCGGCCTCCAGGCACTGTTCCGCGGGCCCAAAACGCACCGATAGGCCGCTGTGAGAGGGCACGTAAAAGGCCATTTTGGCCGAGTTGGTGGCCATGCTGCGAAAACCGAGGCCGGCCACCGGGGCGACGACCATGCAGGTATCGGCCACCACGCGCCCGCCGGCCGCCTCGATGCGGGCCACCAGCCCCGCCTGCTCCGCGGCCTGGCGGGTAGCCCGCGAGGTCGTGATCCACATGGCCGCCGCCAGCCTCCGGCCGTCCAGATATCCGGCCACGGCCTCGATCTCGGCCAGGGAGGCGTGGGGGCAGCCCAGGCTGACCAGGTCGATCTGTTCTGCCGGCCCGTTTAGGGCGTCATAGGCGGGGGCCAGGTCGTCGACGGCCAGCTCCCGGTGCCCGGGAGCCAGGCCCACGCCCACGCCATCCTTTGCCTCGGGCGTCACGCCCTCCACGTGGTAGAGGGCCACCGCGCCACTGGCCGCCATGGCCGCACCCAGGCTTCGCAGGGCCAGGCCCTCGTGGCGCACGCCGCGGAGGAGCGGTACCCCATTGCCCACCTCGCGGCCCACGAGGAACCCCAGGGCGCCGAGGTCGGCCTCGGACCGGAGCGGGCAGCGCACGTCCACGACGGCCGTGGCCCGCCGGCCGTCGTCCAGGTGAAGGCCGTAGCGCGCCGTGCGCCCGGTGATGGCCGCCGCCAGGGCGCTGGGCCCACCCTCGCGGTTGGTGCGGGCGCCCAGGATCGAGTTGGCGTAACTCACCGCCGACGACTCGGCCCAGGCCAGGTGTTGTCCCCGCTCCGGCACCCCGCCGGTCAAGTACGGGGCGCAGGTGGCGGCCGGCTCCACCCCCAGGGCCACGTAGGCCTCGATCACGGCCACCTGGCGCCGGGCGAATTCCTCGTCAAAGCCGAGCTCGCGCCAGGCCACCAGGTCCATGCCCGCCGGATTGAGGGTCGCCGGCACCCGCGTCCGGGCGCCCTCGGAGGCCCATTCCTGCAGGAACTGCAGCCCGGCCTCGCCCAGATTCTTGTAGCTGACGCCCGACACCTGGACGCTGGCGACAGGCACCAGGTCGGCGGCGCCGTAAATACGGCCCAGGGCCACGACGATCTCCATGGCCCTCTTCACCCCGGGACCGGCCTCGCCGGTCAGCATGGCCCGCTCTTCGGCCGTCAACTTTGGCTCGGCGCCCACGATCATGACCCTCCCCCGGCTGCCGGCGGGCCGGCGAGATAGGCCCCCACGTCGATCCCCTCATAGCGCACCTTGCGAAAGCCTTCCCGCTCGGCGGGGTCGAGGGGGCGCCCGCCGCGGTCGGTCCAGGGGATGGTGGCGTCCAGGCCCATCTTGGCCGTGCGTGCCTTCTGGCCGGGGGCCGCGCCGACGGGGCGCGCCTTACCAGGGAGGACGGCGGAGGGGTCCAGGCTGCTGCTGGGCTGGTCAGGCAGGACGACCAGATCGCGGTCGGCCTGGAAACGGGTGGCGATGGCCCATTCCACCTCGGCCGGATTGTACGGATCCACGTCGTCGTCGACGACCACGACGTGCTTGAGGGAGGTGTGGCCGCGAAAGGCAGCCTCGATGGCCTGCCGCCCGTCGTCGGGGCCTTCTTTAGCGATCTGGACCACGGCGTGGAGCCAGCTCATGCCCCCGGGGGTGATGCTCACGCCGCGGCAGCGGGCCACCTGCGACACGGCCTGAAAGATGGTCGGCTCACGGGGCAGGCCCATGAGCAGCTTGTGCTCCAGGCCGCCGGGCAGCAGGGCGTGGTAAATCGGGTCGTGGCGATGGGTCAGGCAGTCGATCTCGATGACGGGCTGCTGCCGCACCACGTCCCAGGTCTCGGTGAGGTCGATGAAGGGGCCCTCGTCCGCCAGGCGCGGGGTGATGCGCCCTTCGAGGACTGCCTCGCAGGCGGCCGGCACCCACAGATCAGAGGTGACACAACGGACCAGGGGTGTGGGTGCCAGGGCCTGGGCGATGGTCATCTCGTCGACGCCCAGGGCGGGGCTCATGGCCGCGGCCAGGAGTACGTGGATGGGCACGCCCAGGCAAATGGCCAGGGGCAGATCCTGGCCGGCAGCCGCCGCCTTGCGCCAGGCCGTGTCGGTACCCCGCCCTTCGACGATACGCGCCGTGAAGCTGTGGGGGCCGATCTGCATCAGCCGGTGAAAGCTGGCGTTGGGACCGCCCTCGGGGTCGCGGACGATAGAGATGCCGGCCGTGATATAGGGCCCGCCGTCGCCCTGCAGGTGGGTCAGGATGGGCAGGCGGCCCAGGTCGGGCCGGTCCTCGACCAGCTCCTGGCACGGTGCCTCGCCAACGCGGGGCGGGGGCAGGGGCTGCTCCAGGGCACGGACCAGGCGGGGCACGACACCGGCGACGTCTGTGCCGAGAGCCCAGGCAAAGCTCTCGCGGGCAGCGCACATGCCCGTCAGAACCCGCCAGCCCGGCCGCCGCGGATCGGCGAACAGGAGGGGCTGGCCTTCCAGGGCGTGGGCCACGCGGGCCAGCTCCAGGTACGGGTCGACGGCGCGCTCGACGACGGCCAGGCGGCCTGCCTCCGCTGCCCAGGCGACATAATCTCTGACGCTCATGCTTCCTCCCCCCAGCGGCGGTAGAGGGCGTGTTCAAGCCCGAGCACGTCCAACACCTTGCCCACGATGAAATCGGTGACGTCGTCGACGGACCGCGGCTGCGGGTAGTAGGCTATCATGGGGGGCAGCAGGATGGCGCCCGCCAACCTGGCCAGGCGCATGTTCTCGATGGCCGGCAGCGAAAGGGGGGTTTCGCGGGGCAGGAGGACGAGGGGCCGGCCCATGCGCAGCATGACGTCGGCGGTGCGCACGATGAGGTCGGAGGCATAGCCGTGGGCGATGGCCGACAGAGTGCGGGTGGAGCAGGGGGCAACGACCATGGCCTGGGGCGCGCGCGAGGAGCTGGCGATGGGCGCCGCCAGATCGTCGGCGGCCCAGCGGTGTGCGGCGGGCAGCTCGACGCCGTCCGGAAGCTCGTGGGCCATGACCGCCTCGGCGGCGCGAGAGACGAGGAGGTGCACCCGGTGCTCGGCCTGCTCGGAAAGCACCTGGAGCAGGCGCACGCCGATGATGACGCCCGAGGCCCCGGTGATGGCTACAACCAGCTCCATGATCCTCCACCCGAAACAAAGGGGATCACGCCGCACTGCCCGGGCGTGATCCCCCCACGTGCAAGCCGGCGCGTGGCCTGCCGTTATTCCTCTTCTCCGGCCTCTTCCTTTACCTCTCCCTCTTCCTCTTCCTCGAGCTCTTCCACTTCCTCGGCTTCCAGCTCGGCGGCTGCCGCTTCCTCTTCCTCAATGGTGGCCCTTGGCGCCACGACGCTGACCACGACTTCCGTCGGATCGGCCAGGATGGTAATGCCGGGTGGCACGGGAAGGTCGGCAATGGTGACGCTGTCGTTGAGCGTCTCCAGCGACGAGATGTCCACCGGGATCGAGTCCACCAGGTCGGCAGGCAGGCACTCGACCTCGATGTGGGTCAAGGTGTGAACCAGCACGCCACCGCCGTACTGGACGGCAGGCGCCTCGCCCACGAGCTCCAGGGCGGGCGACGTGCGCACCTTGCGGTCGAGCTGCACCTGGTAAAAGTCCACGTGGCGCAACCGGCTGGTCAGGATGTCGCGCTGGATATCGCGGGCCAGCACGACGTGGGGCCGGCGCTCCTTATCCACGAACAGCTCGATAAGGGCCGTGGAGCCTGCCTGGCGCAGGACGGAATCCAGCTCTCGCTCCTGCACCTGGATCGGCGTTGATTCCTGCTTGGCACCAAAGAGCACGGCCGGAATCAAGCCTTCGCGGCGCAGATGTTTCACCTGTTTGCCCAGCACGGTTCGCCGGGACGACTGCAACTTCACATGTTCCATGATCCATCTCCCGATCTGTGTAAGACAAAAATCACCCTATTTTAATGCAGAAGGAGGTATTCGTCAAAACAGGGCTTTGCCATAACCGGCGGTTGCGGCTCACCGCCGCGCCACGGCTCGTATTGTCTCTTGACTTCCACTGGGAGCGCCGAGCACCAGTTCGGCAAGTTGCGTGTGTAGGGAAATGCCGAGCAGGCGCTCGGCGCTCCCAGCAGGGCCGACTCGGCAGCAGCAGTGGTGCGCGCGCGGCGCCTGCTTGCCTCAAGCCTTCAAATGCAGTATAATGCAAGCTTGTGGAAGCCCATCCGTCAAACATCACCTTTCCATAACCGAGGTGCATGCCATGGACGGCGGGAAGGGGGCAGGTCCCTCCCACTTTTGTTGAGGATGAGAACTGGACGATGCGACTGAACCGAACGACCAGGATTACAATGCTGGCCCTGTTGATCACCGGGCTGGTTATTGGCGCCTTTGGAGCCGGGATCGGTGCCACGTGGCTCCTTTTGCGTCCGGCTGCTCCGGGGGGGGCGCAGGCAACGTCGTTTGAGCTCTTCTGGGAAGCGTGGCATCTTGTCGAGGACAATTTTTACGGCGACTTGCCCGACATGCACCAGGTTGCCTGGGGTGCCATCCGGGGGGCACTGAACACCCTGGACGACCCGCATACCACGTTCCTCGAGCCCCAGCCGCGCCAGAGGGAAAAGGAGCAGCTTAGCGGTCAGTTCGGCGGCATCGGCGCCTACATCAACGAGGACGAGGATGGAATCATCTCCCTCGATCCCATGCCCGACCTGCCTGCCGAGCGGGCGGGCGTCGTGCAGGGGGACATCCTTCTCAAGGTAGACGATACCGAGGTCACACTCGAGATGACCGCTGAGGACGTCGTCAACCTCATCAGGGGTGAGGTGGGCAGCATCGTCCGCCTGACACTGGGCCGCGAAGGCCAGGCCGAGCCCATCGTGCTGGAGGTGCAGCGGCAAGAGATCCCCAGCGCCTCGGTAGAGTGGCGGATGCTTGAGGATGCCGAGGGCATGGGCTATGTGCGCATTGCCCTGTTCAGCGGGCGCACGGCCCTGGAGCTGGAGGATGCCATCGGGGATCTGGAGGATCAAGGGATGACCCGCCTCATCCTCGACCTGCGCGGCAATGGCGGCGGGCTGTTCGACGCCGGCATCGACGTCGCCAGCGAGTTTCTGTCCGATGGCGTGGTGGTCTACCAGTTGGAGAGGGGTGGTAGGGAACAGGTTTACGAGGTGAGTCGCAAGGCGAGCTTGCCGGATGCCCCCCTGGCCCTGCTAGTGGACGGCGGCACGGCCAGTGCCTCGGAGATCGTCGCCGGGGCCTTGCAGGATCGCGGCCGGGCCGTCCTGGTGGGCCAGAAGACGTATGGCAAGGGCACCGTCCAGTCGGTGTATGACCTGAGCGACGGCTCGTCGGTCCACATTACCTATGCCGAATGGCTGACGCCCGAGCGGCGGCGCATCAGCGGCGAAGGGTTGATGCCCGACCTGGACGTGCCCATTACGGAAGACGACCGCAGCGAGGGACGCGATCCGCAGTTGGAGCGGGCCATCGAGTACCTGGCAGCGCAAGGCTGATATGGCAAAGTACAAGAACGGAGAGAATCGGATGTCTGGTTCAAACGGCTGCAAAATCCTGGTCACGGCCCTCGTCGTGGCTGTCATCATGGGTGGCCTGGGATTTGTCTCCGGCTTCCTGACGCACACAGTGCTCGTCGCAGACGAGAGGACGGGCATGGGGGTGGTCCCCACTCCCCTGGAGGAGGCTGCGGTGCAGCTGCCCGAGCCCACGGACGGGAGCGCGGAGAAGGTGCTGCAACAGCC
>JAAYZQ010000324.1 GCA_012514775.1 Anaerolineaceae bacterium | reverse complement strand
GAGGGGGGCCAGGGAAAGGCCAGCGCCGGGCGGCCGGCCGGCCGCCGGCACCAAGATCGTCAGTCCACGGAACGCAGGCGACGAACAATCGCACGCTCAACCGTGGCGAGTACGGTTTTTCGTTCCCGGCAAGCCTTGCCCGGGACGGTCGCGCTCTCGCCGGGTAAGCTGTTCCGTTAATTGACAAAACGGGGGCAAATAGTTATAATTGGTGCACTTTTTGCGATCATCGCTCAAAGGAGAGTGTCAGTATGAGTGACGAGCTAACCGTGCCCGACGAGCTAAAGGGCAACGTCTTTATCACCAAGCTCAGCGAGCTTTACGGCTGGGGACGCAAGTACTCGCTGTGGCCCATGTTCTTTGGCGTCGCCTGTTGCGCCATCGAGTTCATGGCCGCGTCGGCGTCACGCTATGACACTGGTCGCTGGGGCATGGACCTGGCGCGGGCCTCACCCCGCCAGGCGGACCTCATCGTCATCTCGGGGACCGTGACGAAAAAGATGGCCCCCAAGATCGTGACCCTCTACAACCAGATGGCCGAGCCCAAGTACGTCATCTCCATGGGCGCCTGCGCCACGGGCGGCGGCCCCTTCAAGGAGGGCTATAACGTCGTCTCGGGCATCGACCAGTTCCTGCCGGTGGACGTCTACGTGCCCGGCTGCCCGCCCACCCCCGAGGCGCTCATTCACGCATATATGGCCGTTCACGAAAAGATCCAGCACGAGAACATCAAAGAGGTACGCTGGTATCGCAAGGATCCCATTCCCGCCGCTCCCGTCCCCATCCTGGGCGGTCCCGACCTGGTCGATCCTCGCCTGATCGACGAACTCGGCGCCGCGGCCAACGAAATCGAGACCGAGCCTGCTTCCGAAGAGCCTGCGGAAGAGGCAGTCTGAGCTTACGACTCGAGGTAGAGAAGCATGGCAATCGATCTGCAGGCAATAGAAGCTCGCTTGAAAGAAGCGTTTCCCGGGTCCGTGGTCGACGAGGAGCGGGGTTGGTTGGTGTTGGACCCCGGCCGCCTCGTGCCCGTGGCGACGTACATCCGCGACGAGCTGGGTTTTGACTGGCTGAGCCATATCACGGCGGCGGACTATCCCGACCGGCTGGAGGTCGTCTATAACGTCTATTCCACCCGCCAGGACCTCCAAGGGCCCGGCCTGCCCTTCAAGGTCAGGCTGCCCGATCGGGAAAAGCCGTGCGTGCCCAGCCTGGTTCCGGTGTGGAAGGGCGCCAACTTCCAGGAACGAGAAGTGTGGGACATGTTCGGCGTCCGGTTCGAGGGCCATCCGGATCTCCGGCGCATTCTCCTGTGGGAGGGGTTCGAGGGCTTTCCGCTGCGCAAGGATTGGCACGAGCCCTACTACGAAGAGGATCAGAAACCCTTCAAGAGCCGCTGGCCCTATGCCGAGGGGCCGCAGCCCCGGTCGGCGGAGCAGCGAGTGCGCTGGCGCGCCAACCTCCAGTATCCCAAGGGCTTTGACCCCAAGGGTTGGGAGCCGGTGCCCGAGTTCGACACCATGCCCGGGGCCAAGATCGACCTGGAGGGCTTTGACACCGACCAGCTCTACCTGAACATCGGGCCCCAGCACCCCAGCACCCACGGCGTGTTCCGCATGCTGGTGGGCCTGAACGGCGAGACGGTGACCAGCGTCAGCCCCATCCTGGGCCACCTGCACCGCAACCACGAAAAGATCGGCGAGCGAAATCTCTGGACGGGCAACATTCCCTTTACCGATCGCCTGGACTATATTTGCCCCATGTACAACAACTTTGGCTACGTGGTGGCCGTCGAGCGCATGATGGGCCAGGAGGTTGCCGAGCGAGCCGAGTACCTGCGCGTCATCATGGGCGAGCTGACGCGCGTCATCAACCACCTGCTGTGCATCGGCTTCATGCTCAACGACCTGGGGGCCATGTTCACGCCCATGATCTATGGCTTTACCGAGCGCGAGCACGTCCTCGACCTGTTTGAAGAGGCGTCGGGCTCGCGGATGATGGTCAACTATATGCGGTTCGGCGGCGTGGCCCGCGACGTGAGCGACGCTTGGCTGAAGCGCTGCCGGCAGGTGGTGGAGCGCCTGGACCGCAAGATCGACGAGTTCTCCACCCTGCTCACCGACAACGAGGTACTCATCGGCCGCTGCCGCGGCGTGGGCGCCATGAGTTGGCAGGAAATGGCCAACTATGCCGTCACCGGCCCCATGATCCGCTCCGCCGGCCTGAAGTACGACATCCGCCGGGTCGAGCCCTACTCCATCTATGACCGCTTTGACTTTGAGGTGCCCACCCACGAAACGGGCGACCTGTACGACCGATACCTGCAGCGTCTGGAAGAGGCGCGGGAGAGCATCAAGATCCTGAGGCAGGCGCTGGACGGCATCCCGGCCCAGGGCTCTATCCTGGCCGGTCGCAAGGCGTGGAACCCCAAGGTGCCCGAGGGCGAGATCTATAGCCGGGTCGAGCATCCCAAGGGCGAGCTTGGCTTCTACCTGGTGAGCGATGGAGGCACGAACCCCTACCGCTACCACGTGCGCCCCTCCTCGTTTATCAACCTGGGGGCGCTGGAGGCCATGTCCGTCGGCCACCTGCTGGCCGATGCCATCGTCATCCTGGGCACCATCGACATCACGCTGGGAGAGGTGGACCGCTAATGTTTGGACTGGGACTCTTGAAGGGATTGGGCGTCACCATGCGCCACTTTGTCGAGTCTTTCGTCTACGATCGCAAGCCGTGGGAGTGGCTGTTCACCGATCGTTACGACCAGGAGTGGCTGGAGAAGCGCCAGGACGTCGACGGCAAGGGCATGTTCACCCTCCAGTATCCAGAGCAAAAGCGCGTCCTGCCCGAAAATTTTCGCTATCTGCCGATGCTGGTCTACGAAGAGACTCCCGAGAACCCGCGCTGCACGGCCTGTGGCATCTGCGCCCGCGTGTGCCCGCCGCAGTGCATCTGGATCGAGCGTGCCACCGACGAGAGGGGACGGCCCAGCGCCCGGCCCGCCGGCTTCTGGATCGACGCCGTCATCTGCATGTCGTGCGGCTACTGCGCCGAGTACTGCCCCTTTGACGCCATCAAGATGAACCAGGAGTACGAGCTGGCGACAGAGAACCGCGACCGGGACATGTTCCTGGACCTGCAAGACCTGCTCGTGCCCGTGCAGTACTATGCCCAGCTCCATCCCAGCGACTATGCGGCCGAAGAGGAGGCGCGCCGGGCCAAGGAAGAGGCCAAGCGCAAGGCAGCCGAGAAGCCGGCGGCAGCCCAGAAGGCGGCCGAGGCCCCGAGCCCCGCCGGCGCCGCCCCGGCTGCCGTGCAGGACGAGGACCTGGCCCGCATCCAGGGCATCAACGAGAAGATTGCCGAGCTCCTGCGCAACGCCGGCATCAGGAGCTACGCGCAGTTGGCCGAGAGCGACCCTGAGCGCCTGCGGGCCATCGTCGCCGAGGGCAACGCCGAGCTATTGCAGGGGGTCGATCCGGCGAACTGGCCGAAGCAGGCGAAACTGGCGGCGGCGGGCAAGTGGGAAGCCCTGGGGCGCCTCCAGGAAAAGATGAAAGCCCGTGGGGAAGGCTGATGGATATGCGCCGGTCCGGAACCAGGCCCCACCTGGAGGTTGATCACGATCTCGAGCCGCGTTGATCTGCACAGCCATACAACCGCCTCCGATGGCGGACTCGCTCCCCAGGACCTCGTTGCCCGCGCCGCTTCACTGGGCATCGAGGTCTTGGCCATCACCGATCACGACACGACGACGGGCGTGCCCGCGGCCCTGGCCGAAGCGCGCCGCCTGGATATCGTCGTCGTGCCCGGCGTGGAGATCAGCGCCCTGAGCGGCCGGGAGGAGATCCACCTCCTGGGCTACTTTGTGGACGTGGAGAACGAGGAGCTCCAGGCCTTCCTGGGCCGCACCCGCGTCGCGCGCCGCGAGCGCGCCGAAAAGATGCTGGCCCGGCTGGCACAGCTCGGCCTGCCGGTAGAGTGGGAGCGCGTCGTCGAGCTGGCCGGCGAGGCGGGCTCCATCGGGCGGCCCCACGTGGCCACGACCCTGTTGGAAGCCGGGCTCATCCACAGTTGGGACGAGGCCTTTGAGCGGTGGATCGGCCGGGGCTGCCCGGCCTACGTCGAGCGCTACAAGCTCACGCCCGAGGACGCCATCGACCTGGTACGGGCCAGCGGAGGGCTGCCGGTCCTGGCGCACCCGTACATCTATACCCGCAAGGGCGAACGAAAGAAGGATCTGAACCTGAAGCACTGGCTGCCGCGCCTGGTCAGGGCCGGGCTGGCGGGCATCGAAGTCTACTATCCCAACTATCCGCGCCGCGTCAGCCGCTCCCTGCTGGAGATGGCCCTGTATTATGGGCTGATGATCACCGGGGGGAGCGACTTTCACGGCGGGGCGATGGCCAACGGGCTGGGCAGCGTGGACGTGCCGTGGGCAGCCTGGGAAGGCCTGGAGCGGCGGCATCGCCTCTCGCCCGCCGCGCATGTAATCTGAGGACCGCATCTGCGTCTATATTTAGACCATCCGTGAAGCCGGATGGGCCTAGTCAGGTAGCTTGTCATGACTGTAAATCCAAGAACCGAATTGCTGTTTCCGCCGCACCTGATCCCGGATCTGCGCGATCTGCGGGGCGAGGAGTGGCGCAAGCTGGTGGACCGCGTGGCGGCTCTGCCCGAAACCCACGACGATACGCTGGCCTTTTGCCTGCTGATGATCCGCTTGAACGCCTGCCTGGGCTGCGTATCGGGCAGCTACCGCTTCATGCGCGGCTGTGAGCTGTGCGCCCAGCAGACCATCTCCCGTTACCAGGGAACCGACGAAGAGCTGATCGCGCTATTCGAAAAAGCAAAGGAGGATCTGGGGCGCTACGGCCAGGACCCCATCGAGCTGGTCGCCGACGTCCCGGAGCCCGAGATACCTGAATGAACCCTACCCGAATCGGCATCATCGGCGGCGGCTACGCGGGGCTGACGGCGGCCTACGAGCTTCAGAAGCAGGGTTACGACGTCACCGTCCTGGAAAAGTACGGCCAATGGGGCGGCCAGGCCGCGACGCTGCCGATCCTCGGCACGCGCATCGAGTACTACTACCACCACCTGTTTGGCAGCGACCGGCACATCCTCGATCTCATGGACGAGCTTGGCATCGGCGACCAGTTGCGCTGGATCGAATCCAAGGTGGGTTGGTATTACGACGGCCGGATCTATAACCTGGTCACACCCTTTGACCTCATCCGCTTCAAGCCGGTCAACCTTTTTAACCGGATCAAGCTGGGGCTCATGTACCTGTACATGGGCCGCGCCGGGAACTGGAAGCGCTACGAGAACATCACGGCCCGCGACTGGATCCTTCGCTACATGGGCCGCGAGATATACGAGAAGTTCTGGGGGCCCCTGCTCCGCGGCAAGTTCGGCGACCTGGCCGACCAGGTGAGCATGACCTGGCTGTGGGGCAAGATCAAGGTGCGGGGCAGCTCGCGCCAGGGAGCCGAGGCCAAGGAGCTGCTGGCCTATCCCCAGGGCAGCTTCGAGATCATCACCCGGGCCCTGGTAGACCGCCTGGAGGCGGGCGGCGCCGACCTGCGCACCAACCAGGAAGTGGTCGAGCTGGTCACCGATCCCCAGGATCCGTGCCGCATCGCCGGCGTGGCGACGAAAAAAGAGACCATCCCCTTTGACGCCGTCATTGCCACCGTGCCTGGCTACAACATGTTAGAGATCGCGCCGCCCTCGCTGGACGGCGAGTACGCCGAGCAACTGCGCTCCGTGCGCTACCAGGCGGCCGCGGTGCTGCTTCTGGTCAGCAAACAGAGCCTCAGCCACATCTACTGGATGAACATCGCCGACCGGACCATGCCCTTTGTGGCGGTCATCGAGCACACCAATTACGTGCCGCCCAGCGAGTACCAGGGCCGGCACCTGATCTATGTGTCCAATTACATGGAGCGCGACGACCCACGCTACAGCATGCGCGCCACCGAGCTTTTTGACCTGTACGCGCCCCACCTGAAGCGCATCAATCCGGCCTTCGATCCGTCCTGGATCGAGAAAAAGATCGTCATGCGCGCCGAGGCAGGCCAGCCGGTCATCACCTGCAACTACTCGGAGCGCATCCCCGATCACCGAACGCCCATCCGGGGGCTCTACCTGGCCAACACATTGCAGATCTACCCCGAGGACCGCGGCACCAATTACAGCGTACGCCTGGGTAAAAATATTAGCAGCATCGTGCACGAGGATCTGGAAGGCGCCTAGCCCGGCCGAGAGCAGGTAGAGCATGTCTCGACAGCAGGCAGTGGGGCCACCCGTTCGCCGTCCTGAACGTATTCCCGCCCGGCCGGAGGCCCGGGCCTCTTTCCGGGCCATCGTCCGTGCCCTCCCCCTTGCCATTCTACTGTTGAGCGCGGCCCTCATCTGGTACGACCTGGGCGACCGGGAGGTCCTGGGCCGCGACGAGAACGTGACCATCGTCCACGTGGACCAGCCGGGCCTGGGGGCCGTCCTCGACACCATTGGCATCAAGTTCACGGGCCAGCCGGGCAACATGCAGCCCCTCTACTTTTTGCTGCAACACCTGGCCTGGCCCCTGGTGGGCCACAGCGCCTTTGTCCTGCGCTTCCTGCCCTCGGCCTTTGGCATCCTGGCCGTGGCCGTGACCTACAAGATGGGCGCCGCCCTGTTCAATCGCCCCGCCGCACTCCTGGGCGCGCTGCTCACGGCCATGTTGCCCCTGCACATCCGCTACGCCCAGATCGTGCGCCCCTATCCCATGCTGGTCGTCCTTTCGCTGGCCTCGGCCTATTTCCTGGCCCGCGCCTGGCGGACGGGCCGCGCCGGCCATTGGGCCGGGTTCGCCGTCACGGCGGCCCTGGCCTACTATACCCACTACAACGCCCTCTTTGTCCTGGCCGCCGAGGGCCTGGCGGCCGCCGCCGCCTGGCTCGCGACGCTGGTGGCCGTCGCCCGCCGCCGCCAGGAGCCGCGCCACCTGGTCCTGCCCGTCGTGGCCTTTGTCCTGCTCATCGCCCTCTGCCTGCCCGCGGTCCTGCACCTGGGGGGCATGTCGTGGGCCAGCCTCAACGCCGACGGTGAGGCCACGGGCCGGGTGACCGTCGAGCTGACGAAACCGTTCTTTCGCGGCTTCCTGTTTCGCAGCGGCATCATGAGCGGCTGGCTCCAGGCGCTGGTGGCGGGCCTAGCCGTCGTCGGCCTGGTGGCCAGCGCCCTGGGCGGGCGGCCACGGGTGGCCCTCCTGGGCGCCCTGTGGATCACGCTGCCTTTCCTGGTCCTGTCGGTGGCTCCCTCGCCCCGCCCCTTCGAGGAGCGTTATGTCATCTTTGTCCTGCCCATGCTGCTGCTCCTGGCCTCCCAGGGGGTCGTCGCCGCCGGGCGGGGCCTGGGCCGCCTGCTGCCCGGGAGGCACGGCCCGCTGGTGGGCAGGGCAGCCGCCGCCGGCCTGGCGGCCGTCCTGGTCCTGCTGCTGCTGCGCCCCTTGCAGGTCTCGTACGCCTACACCCGCTCGGCCGACCGCCTGGAGGAAGTGCTGGCCATCGTCGAAAAGCACGCCGGCCCGGGAGAGATCGTTCTCGTGTCGCCGCGGTTCGTCGTGCGCCCCCTGGAGACCGCCGGGGCCGCGGTCGTCTATCTCGACCACCACCCGGCGCCGGCCGAGGTCGACGCCTACGAGGGCGAGGCCAGGCGGCTGTGGATCCTGTGCACCTCCTTCATGCCGCCCGTCGAGCTGCAAGAGCCCCTGGATGGCTGGCTGCAGGCCCACCTGGACCACTTTGTGCGGCTGCCCATCAAGACGGTGAACGCCGTGGCCTTTGGGACCCTGCACGCCGAGGACGCCGAGGCCCACCTGCGCGCCCAGGTGGCCGTGCTGGAGGACCTGGCCGCCAACCCGGTGAGCGCCCACGAAGACTGGGCACGCCTCAACGCCCTGGCCGACGCCTACCAGGCCCTGGGAGACCTGTACCGCGACGGCGACCAGGCGGACCTGGCGGCCGAGTTCTGGGGCAAGGCCGAGTCGGCGCGCGCGGCGGCGCCCGGGCCATGACGGGCGAGGGCAGCGCCGGGCGTTCCCGTCCCGCCACCCCTGCGCGGGGCCGTCCCTGGCTCCGCCCCGGCCTGCTGTTGTTGCCCGTCATCCTGCTGGCCTGGGCGCTCTACCTGCACAACCTGGAGGCCAAGAGCCTCTGGTTCGACGAGCTGGGGACCCTCACCTGCGCGGCCTGGGACGGCACCTGGGCCGACGCCATGCGCCGCAGCCTGACCGACCTCGCCCTGCCCAAGCCGCCCCTCTATTTCCTGCTCACGCGCCTTTTCCTGGCGCTGGGGGACCGGGTCCTGCTCCTGCGCCTGCCCGCCGCCCTGTGGGCCACGCTGACGATCCCCCTGGTCTATGTCCTGGCCGGCCGGCTCCTGAACGGGGCGGCGGGCCGGGCCGCCGGCCTGCTGGCCGCCCTGCTGCTGGCCCTGGCCCCCTTTTACGTGCGCTATGGGCAGGAAGCGCGCATGTACACCATGCTGACCTTTCTTGCCCTTCTGAGCCTCTACCTGTTTGTCCGGGCGGTGCGGGCCGGAACGTGGGGCTGGTGGCTGGCCTTTGCCCTGGCCAGCGCCGCCAACCTGTACGTGCACCTTTTCGCCCTCTTGCCGTTGGGCGTCATGGCCCTGTACGCCGGCTGGCTCTTCCTCCGGCCCGGGGGCCGCGCCCGCCCGGGGGAGACCGCCTGGCGGCCGGCCGCGGCCCTGGCCCTCGTGTTCCTGCTCTTTCTGCCCATGGTGCCCTACCTGCTGCGGGGGATGGGAGGCGAGTTGGGACTGGGTGGCGATACGGCGTCGGGCTGGAACGGAGCCCTCATCCTCGACACGCTGCGCCTGTGGAGCGGAGGCAACGACGCCGGGCTGGCCGTCTACCTGCTGCTCCTGGCCGTGGGGGCTGCCTTCCTGGCTGCCCGGCAGCGCGGCCTGCTCCTCGCGGCGCTGGCCTGGATCGTCCTGCCCGTCGCCCTGGTGATGCTCCTGCCCTTTGGCCAGGCCCTGCGGGCCCGCTATTTCATCTCTGCCCTGCCCGTCTACCTGGGCGTGGCGGCCTGTGGCCTGTGGCTGGCCATGGGCTGGCTCGCCCGCCGCGCCCGCCCCCGCGCCGCGCCCTGGGCCGGATCGCTGCTGGCAGGGTTCCTCCTCGTGGGGGTCACGGCGGCCATCAGCGGGCCGTCGCTGGCGGCCTTCTATGCCGAAGACAAGCAGAACTGGCGCGATGCCTCGCGCCACGTCGTCCAACAGGCCGGGCCGGGCGACGTGGTTTATGTCCGGCACCAGTACCACCAGGTGGGCTTCTTGTTCTACGCCGGCGGGTGGGCGGGCCAGGCCGGGCGCTGGACCAGGGACAACGTCCGGCTGCTGCCCGGGGATCTGTCGCGGGCCCTGCACCTGGCCGACCTGGCCGGCTACTGGTTCCTCGTGCCCGAGCGGGGCACGTTCTTGCCCGGGGGCGCCCTGGAGAACCAGGCGCAGCCCCACTTTCAGATCCTGCCGCCCGCCACCTTTGCCTGCGACGGCGTGCCCCGCGAGGCCGAGGTCCTGGGCCCCACCGGCTACCGGACGGTCCTGGCCGTCCACGCCGTCGCCTCGCGGCCGCCGTCGGTCCGCTTCTGGGCCGACGAGGCGGTGCTGTCGCCCGGGGCCTGCACCTGGCTGCGGTGGCAGGTGGAGAACGTGCGAGAGGTGTACCTGGATGGAGAGGGAGTGCCCGGCCAGGCCGAGCGCCAGGTGTGCCCGGCAGGCACGGCGGGCTACACGCTGGAGGTGAACCACCTCGACGGCACGGTCAGCTCCGCGGCGGTGCAGATCGAGATCAGGCCCTGAGGAGGAGACAAGGCATGGTACCGTTCCGAGACGACCTGTGGAACCTGCCCGAGTGGATGTACACCATCCATTGGATCGTGGTCATCGTGTGTGGCGCCCTGGTGGTCTATGGCCTCTGGCGCCGGGTGCGGCTCTGGCGCGAGGGAGGGCCGGCGCCCCGCACCGACCGCGCGGGGCGCCGCATCGGCGGGCTGCTCCTGTATGCCCTGGCCCAACGGCGCGTCCTGGCCCAGGCCTATCCCGGGCTGATGCACGGCCTGATCTTTTACGGGTTCGTGGTCTTTTTCATCGCCACGTCTTTGGTGGGCATCCAGATGGACCTTCACCTCCTCATCCTCCAGGGTCCCTTTTACCTGGTCTTCGAGGCGGTGGTCAACGCCTTTGCCCTCCTGTTCCTCATCGGGTTGGGCCTGGCGGCCTTGCGCCGCTATATCCTGCGGCCCGACCGGCTCAACATTCGCCGCGACGATGCCTACGTCCTGGGCTCCCTGGCCTTTATCGCCCTCACCGGCCTGACGCTGGAGGTCATGCGGCTGCGGGGGCAGCAGCCGCCGTGGGCCGACTGGTCGTGGCTGGGCAACGCCCTGTCCAGGCTCTTTGGCCCCCCACCGGAGCAGCCGCCGGCCATCTATCCCTTTGTCTGGTGGACACACCAGTTGACCACCTTTTTCCTCATCGCCACCCTGCCCTATACCAAGTTCCTGCACATCGTCACGGGGCC
This sequence comes from Anaerolineaceae bacterium, assembly GCA_012514775.1. Next base: position 6,193 of record JAAYZQ010000324.1, on the reverse strand, counting down.
GGTGAACATCTATTTGCGGCGCCTCGACACGCCCGGCGCCCTGCCCAAGATCGAGAACATCGAGACGACGGAAGAGCCCCTGGGCGTGGGGTCCATCCCCCAGTTCACCTGGAAGCAACTGTTGGACGGCGACGCCTGCATGGAGTGTGGCCGCTGCCAGGCAGCCTGCCCGGCCTACGCGGCAGACCAGCCCCTGTCGCCCAAGCGGGTAGTGATGGACTTTCGCGACCGGATGAGCGAGTATCCGGGCAAGCTGTGGAAGTGGCAGGAGCCCATCGTCGCCCGGCTGCCGTTCCTGCGCCCCCTGGCCCTGGGCAGCAGCGAGCCGTCAGACCGGGCCCTGGTGGGCGAGGTCATCAAGGACGAGACGCTGTGGTCGTGCACCACCTGCCGCGCCTGCGAGCGCGAGTGCCCGGTCCTCATCGAGCACGTGGGCGAGATCGTGGGCATGCGCCGCCACCTGGCCCTGGAGGAGGGCCGGCTGCCCGACACCCTGGCCGGCGCCCTGCGCAACACCGAGCGCCAGGGCAATCCCTGGGGCCAGCCGCGGCACGAGCGCACGGCCTGGGCCGCCGGCCTGGACGTGCCGGTCATGGCCGACGTGGGCCGCGCCGACGTGCTCTATTGGGTGGGCTGCGCCGGCAGCTACGACCCGCGCAACCAGAAGGTGAGCCAGGCCATGGTCCGCATCCTGCGGGCAGCGGGCGTCGATTTCGCCATCCTGGGCGAGGAGGAGACGTGCAATGCCGAGTGGGCGCGCCGCGCCGGCGAGGAATACCTGTACCAGATGCAGGCCGAGGCCAACGTCGAGACGCTCAAAGGATACGAGTTCAAGCGCATCGTGACCCAGTGCCCTCACTGCTACAACACGCTCAAGAACGAGTACCCGCAGTTCGGGGGCACGTGGGAGGTGGTGCACCACAGCCAGTTCATCGGCGAGCTGCTGGCCGCCGGCAGGCTGCGCCCCGGCCGCCCGTGGACGGGGGGCACCGTCACCTTCCACGACAGTTGCTACCTGGGGCGCTACAACGACGTTTACGACGCGCCGCGCCAGGTGCTGGCCGCCGTGCCCGGGGTCCACATCGCCGAGTTGCCGCGCTCGCGCGAGCGGGGCTTTTGCTGCGGGGGCGGCGGGGCGTGTATGTGGATGGAGCACGAGCCCGGCAAGCGGGTGAACGAGGTGCGCATGACCGAGATCCAGGCCATGGGGCCGGCCCTGGCCGCCGCGGCCTGTCCCTTTTGCGTCATCATGCTCGAAGAGGCGGGACAGGGCTCCCTACCCATCAAGGACATTGCCGAGGTCATTGCCAAAGCCCTCGAAGTGGCTTGACATCGCCCGGCGCCGGTGTTACAATGACTGACGACGGTTTTTTCGGAATGCACGTGAACGGATGCGGCGCACTGGTCACTGCGACGGGTGCGTCGCATCTAACCATATGAGAAGTGTGAGATGCCCGAGCTTAGAATTCTGACGATACACGACCCGGAGGACCTGAAGGTCCTCCGCACGAGGGGGAGAAAGGTGCAGGCCGTGACGCCCAGGCTGGTCGCCCTGGCCGAGGAGATGCTGGAGACCATGCGTGAGGCCAACGGCGTGGGCCTGGCCGCGCCCCAGGTCGGCGTGTCGCTGCGCTTTTTCGTGGCCGAGCTGCCCGAAGACGAGGAGACAGGCGAGCCCTGCGAGACCTTTATCCTCTTTAACCCGGAGATCGTCAAGGGCCGGGGCGAGCAGGTGGGGTACGAGGGCTGCCTGTCCATCCCGGGCACCATCGGCGAAGTGGCCCGCAAGGACGAGGTCACCGTTCAGGGTGTGGACGAGCGGGGCCGGACCGTGCGCTACAAAGCGCAGGGCTACCTGGCCCGCGTCTTTCAGCACGAGATCGACCACCTGGATGGTGTGCTCTATACCGACAAGCTGACGGATCCGGCCACCTTCCAGCCGGTAGACGCCGGCCAGGAAGAGCTGGCCGAACGAGAAATGGCCAGGGCCTGAGTGTCGCTGCCCGCAAACCCGGGGCAGAGGGAACGGCCCACTTGTGACGGTGGGGGAACTGTGCTATAATGCCCGTGAGCACAAGAGGGACGCCCTCTTCTCGTGACAAGATCATTACCAAATTGATGGAACGAAGGCAGATCGAAGCCGAACTGCAGCGGATGCGCCACGCCGGGTCCGAGCAGGAGCTTCGGCGCCAGGCACAGGCGATCGCGGCCCTGGGCCCCCAGGTGATCCCGGCCATCGTCGGGAACCTGAGCAAGGCCGACGACGGGCTGTTGATGGCCATGGGCCTGGTCTCGAGCCTCCTGGACCGCCCCCGGATCGTGAGCGCCCTGCGCCAGGCGGTGCTGCAACCCGATCAGACCGATCGAGGCCGGGTGGCGGCCATCACCATCCTGGAGCGCTTTCTGGACGAGGCGCCCGACGACGACCTGCTGACCAGCGTCCGGGACCCGGAGGGCGCGGCCCTCTCGGCCCTGAAGGCGGCCCTCAAGCAGTTCGAGGAGCAACCGGGCCGGCTGGCCGAGTACGTAGAGGGGCTGGATCGCCAGGAGCCGGACGTCGTCCTCGCCATGGTGCGCGCGTTGGGCAACGTGGCGGAGGAGACGCCAGGGGCAAGCGTGGAGTGTCTGCGCCTGATGGCGCAGGACGTGCGCGACGAGATCGGCGGCGCGGCGCTGGAGGTGCTGGGAACCATTCGCCTGCCCGAGTCGGCCCACGCCCTGCAAACCCTGATCCCGGCCCTCTCGCCGGAGCTGCGCTCCGCGGCCGAACGCCTGCTGCGCAAGCTGCGGTTTGCGGGCGTTGAGGTTCAGCCCCTGCCCCCGCCCGATGCGGGATGGCGAGCCATGGTCAGCCCCGTCGACGGCCTGGGCCAGCAGAGCCTCTGGTTCGTGCAGCAGGAGCAGATGACGGGCTATGCCAGGTTTCTGAACGTCCTGCTGAACGACCGGGCCGGGGCCGTGGAGGCGGCCGGGCATGGGCAGGTGCCGCTGCACGTGCTGCCGCCGCGCCGCCCGACGGGGAGCGTGCACGACATCGCGCTGTCCGACGGCAGCAGCGGGCTCCTCATGCTCGAGATCTCGTTCGACATGGGAAGGCGGCTGGTGCGCGATGCGCTGGCCCAGAACCGGGAGACCCAGATCCCGGTGGCGAGCGCGCTGCGGCTCCTGGGCGCCTGGCTGTGGTCCGCGTCCGGGGCCGACGATCTGCCGCCCAGCCGCTTGCCGGCTCTGCCCGAAACCGAGAGCGCGGTGCAGCACCTTGCCCTGCAAGGAGAAGCGCTCCTGCGGCATCCTGCCTTTATGACGTGGACGCTGCGCAGCGAAACGCTGCTGCGGGCGGCGGAGACGATGCTGCGACAGGGCCGTGGATTCGAAGCCTGGGTGTCCCGCCTGGCGGTCGAGATCGTGGACCCGGGCACCGCCGAGCTTTTGCGCCGCCGGCTGCTGGCCATGAGCGAGTGGCTGTGGCTGGCCGGCGAGAGCGATCTGGCAAAGCAGGCAATGGCTACGGCCGAGGGCATGAGCTCCTCGCCGCAGGCGTTGCCTTTTGTACACGCGCTGATACGGCGCGATCTGGCGCTGTGGTCGCACAGCTTGCGACAGCAACCCGAGACCTTTCGGGACAAAGAAGAAGAAATCTGAGGGAGGTACGTGAGATGGGTGGATTTGGTTGGCCGGAGATTTTGATCATCCTCGTGATCGTGGTCTTGATCTTTGGCGTAGGCAAGGTGGCCGACATTGGCCCTGCCGTTGGCAAGGCCATCCGGGGTTTCCGTGACGCGGTAAAGGAAGACGAGGAGCCCCAGAAGGAAGACCAAATCGTCGAAGCCCGCAACGAAGAGGCCTAGCCTCTGCAGCCCCGCCGTCGAGCGCCGGGGCAGCGGGCGGCGCCAGCAGGTGCCGCCCGGCCACGACCTTTGCGCTGGCTGGGGGGAACGAAGCGGCGCATCGACAAGTCCTGGCGACAACGAGGCCGCGCGCCATAGGCGCGCGGCCTCGTTCTGTGGGCAGCCACCCTGTTTGACCCGGGCAGCGGGTTGTGCTATAATCCAGGTTGTCTACCCGCCCTGGCTTCGGGCCTGACCTGAAGCCAGGTCGTTTGCGCTTCTTTGCGGTCGAGAATCGGAGGCAGGAATGGTCCAGGAGATCGCTCCCAACGTACTGGTAGAGACCGGGTATCATGGGGCCAACGTCGGGTGTATCATCACCGGCGAGGGCGTCATTCTCATCGACGCGCCCATGTTGCCCGACGAGGCGCGCGCCTGGCGCGCGGAGATACAGTCGCGCACCGACCAGGAGATCCTGTATATCATCAACACCGACCACCACCGCGGCCACGTCATGGGCAACCAGTATTTTCCCACGGCGACGGTCATTGCCCACGAGTTCGCCTGGAAGAACATGAAGAGCTACGGCGAGAGCTTTCGCACCCGCCTGCTGAACCTTTACCGCAACCGCATCCCCTCGGCCGTGCAAGAGTGGGAGGAGAACCTGAAGATCGTCGAGCCCAAGATCACCTTCACCGACCGCACGGTCTTTTACAAGGGCGACAAGGAGATCCACCTCATCCCCGTGGGGGGCCACACGGCCGCCACGACGGTCATCTATCTGCCGCGAGACCGCATCCTCTTTGCCGGCGACCTGGTGGTTACCGACCGGCCACCGTTCCTGTCGCAGAGCAGCACCAAGCGCTGGCTGAAGGCCCTGGCCTACGTGCGCAAGCTGCGCTTTGACGTCCTGGTGCCGGGGCACGGCGAGCTGAGCGGCAAAGAGGCGACGGAAAAGATGTCCGAGTTCCTGCGCATGGTGCGCAGCAACGTCCGGAGCGCGTACCACGCCGGCCTGTCCAAGGCCGACACGGCGCGCAGCCTGAAAGATCTTATCCACTTCTGGCCCATCCCCCCCTTTGAGAAGCCCAAGGCCGACCGCCGCTTCAAGTCTTCCCTCAGCCGGGTGTGGAACGAAGTGCGCGCCGAAGAGACGGCCAAGGCGAAAGCCAAGGCCAGGGCCGAGAAGGAAGCGGCGAAAGAGGCGCAGGCGGCCGGCGGGGCCTGACTGCCGGCGGCCGAAACCGTCGTGAATCTCGCCGTCCACTCGGCCTGGCCTGCTACCGCTGCTTCCAGAAACTTGGCATCGAGTTGTCTTCCCACGCCACGGCATAGCGCCCTGCTTGGCTGAGATAGACTAGGGCCGGGTTGCGGTGCTGCACCGAGCTCGACGGCACATCGAAGGCACTGCCAACCAACGAGCCATCGGTGCCCACCCATTGGCCTTGATCTTGTACAAGGGCGCGCTGCCGTCGTCGCGCTACCCAGGGAACGCAACAGGTAGATTTGCACCCTCAGACACAACCCGCGGGCGTGCGTAAGCGCAGCGGCGGCCGCTTTGCTACTTGTGGGTAATTATCAATGGCGGGATTGACCGAGGACAGAGGGAGTGGTATACTTGTGCCACGGTGAGGAATCCGATTTCATCGGACTGGGGATTCTGGGAGCAGGCGGAGGGATATGATGAGCATGCGGCAGCTACTGATCGACGTGCCGGAGAAGGTGCTTCTGGCGGAAAAGAAGGACGAGGATGCATTTGCCCGCGAGATGCGTGTCCTCTCAGCAGTCAAGCTCTACGAACTCGGGCGTCTGTCCTCCGGGCGCGCCGCGGAGTTGGCCGGCATGTCGAGGGTAGAGTTCCTGCTGGAATTGGGGCGATACCAAGTTTTTCCGTTCGAAGACGAACTCCGGGATCTGGAACACAGACGTGAGTAAGGCGATCAGCAATACCTCTCCGCTGCTCTACCTGTTCCGGGTCGGCGTACTCGACTGGCTACCCCACCTGTTCGACGAAATCTGGGTGCCCCAAGCTGTGGTTACCGAGATGGAATATGGCCGAAAGGCTGGATACGATGTTCCCGAGATAAGCAACTACGATTGGGTGATCATCGCCGAACCGCGGAACGTGCCCTCCGAGTGGCTAACCCTGGATCTGGGTCCGGGTGAGCTCGAAGCAATGGCCCTGGCTTTGGAGAACCCCGAACGCGTGGTTCTACTGGATGACGGCTTGGCGCGGCGGATTGTCCACGCAGCAGGCCTTGAGGTGTGGGGCACGCTACGAGTGCTCCTTGAGGCCAAGAAGCAAGGATTGGTCAAAAAAGTGGCGCCTCTGGTCGACGATCTTCAGATGGCCGGCATCTGGGTGT
>JAAYZQ010000323.1 GCA_012514775.1 Anaerolineaceae bacterium | reverse complement strand
GGCAGGCAGCCAGGCGGGCGCGCATTAGCTCGCTGGTCCAGTTGCAGCCCAGGTTCCAGGCCATGACCTTGACCCAGCCCAGGGTGTCGGCCGGGCGCCATTCCTCCGGCTCGAAGCCCAGGAGCCGGAACTCCAGCGGCCAGCGGCCTCGCTGCGCCTCCATGCCCGCGTTGACGCCCGCCACGTAGGCTTCCAGCACCGGGCGCGACTCGGGGCCAAGGTCGGCCGCGCAGACCTCCGCGCTGCGGTAGAGCCCCAGCACCCGGAAAAGGCGGTCGACGGGCACGGCCTTTTCTCCCACGATCTCGGCCACGCGGCCGGCCGCCAGCCGGCGCTGCAGCTCCATCTGCCACAGCCGGTCCTGGGCATGGACATATCCCTGGGCGAAAAAGAGGTCAGGCGCCGAATCGGCATAGACGTGGGGCACGCCCCACCGGTCGCGGAGCACCTGGACCCCGGCCTGCAGGCCGGCCACCCGCACGGTGCCTCGCGTCCGGGGCAGCGAGCGGCGCAGCCACAGCGCCAGCCCGCCGCTGGCCACAGCCAATGCGCCCACTACGGCCTTCTGGATCGGTTTCATGCGAGTCCTCCCTTCTCCGGAATACCGGCCATGACAGGAGTATAGCATGTAAGGGGGGAGCAGGCAAACACGACCGGCCGCGCAAGGAGTCCCGCCAGCTTAGCGCGGCGACGGGTTCATGGTATAATGTCCGGGTGGTGCGAAACCGCGGCAGCCACGGGTCGTATAAAGGAATGTCATGGACACAATTCTGGTAGTTGAAGACGAGGAGGAGCTGGCACGGGTCCTGGTGCGCGAGCTGCAAGGCGCCGGCTACCGGGCGGTGCACGCCGCCGACGGCGAGGCGGCCCTTGCCGCCCTGGACGAGGCCCGGCCCGACCTGGTAATCCTGGACTGGATGCTGCCGGGCATTGATGGACTGGAGGTGTTGCGCCGGGTCCGCCGCTCGTGCAGCGTGCCGGTGCTCATGCTCACCGCCCGCGGCGCCGAGATCGACCGCGTCGTCGGGCTGGAGGTGGGCGCCGACGATTACGTCACCAAGCCCTTTGGCATGCGCGAGCTGCTGGCCCGCGTGCGTGCCCTGCTGCGGCGCGCCTCCCAGGTGCACCAGGTGCTGGCCGAGGACCGGCGCCCGGGCACCGCTCAACTGCGCTATGCCGGCCTGGAACTGGACCCGGAGGGCTATCGCGCCACCCTCGACGGAGCCCCCCTCGATCTCACGCGCACCGAGTTCGAGTTGCTCCACTTCCTGCTGCGCTCGCCCGGGCGGGCCTTCAGCCGCTCCTATCTGCTCGACGCCGTCTGGGGCGAGCACTATATCGCCGGCGACCGCTCGGTGGACAATGCCATCCTGCGTCTGCGCCGCAAGCTGGGGCCCCTCGGCGAGGCCATCGAGACGGTATGGGGCGTGGGCTATCGCCTCCTCTCCCCCGACGAGATAGAAGGAGCCGCCGGTGCCGGCGCGTCGTAAGCGGTTCCTGTGGCAGGAGCATCCCATCCGCGGTCTGGCGGAAACGTGGATCGTCGGGATGGCCATGCTGTGGGTCCTCTCCTACCAGGTGGGCGTCGTCTCGCCCTTTGTCCTGGGCAACGGCGTCCTTTTCGTCTGTGGGGTGTGCGGCCTGTGGAGCGCGCTGCGCATCCGCCTGCCGGGGGGCAGCCAGCTGCGCCGTGCCGTGGCCGAGCTGGCCGTGGGCCTGTCCCTCAGCCTGGTCATGGGCGCCGGCCTGTCCGTCCCCGCGCGCTGGCTGGGCTGGGAGGGCATCTGGCAGGAAAGCAGCCTGGGGCCGGTGATCGCCGTCGCCCTGCTCTGGGCCACGGGCCCGGGCTATCTCCTGGCCCGCCTGGGCGTCCGCGTCTGGCTGCGCTGGCAACACCTGCGGCGGCGGCGCATGTTGTGGGCCATTACCCACGCCCACCTGACGCTGGTCGTGCTCGTTGCCTGCCTGGCGGCCCTGGCAATCTTTGGCGTTGCGAATTATTCCGGGAGCACCACCCTGCTGCAACCCGAAAGGGCCAACCTCCTGACCTCCTTTCTCGACAGCCTGCTCCACAGTGTCTTTCCGGCCGTCAGCATCGTGGCAATCCTGACCATCATGGCCCTGGTTGCCATCCTGCCCCCTTCAGCCCTCTTTTCCTACGTGGTGGCCCGCGGCACCACCCGCCGCCTGGAAGCGCTGGTGGCCGCCGCCAGGGCCCTGCGAGAGGGCAACTACGGAGCGCGCGTCGAGGTGGTCGGCGAGGACGAGGTGGCCCAGCTCCAGGCCGACCTGAACGCCATGGCCGAGGAGCTGGAGCGCACCCTCCACGACCTGGAGGTGCAGCGCGACACCGTCACCCATCTCCTGGAAGCGCGCCGGCAGTTGGTGGCCACGGTCTCGCACGAGCTGCGCACGCCCGTTGCCACGGTGCGTGCCCTCCTGGAGTCGGCGCTGGATCGCCGCGAAGAAGAGGCACCCGCCTCGCTGCGCCACGACCTGGAGGTGGTGCAGGGCGAGGTGCTGCGCCTGCAGGGGCTCATCGACGACCTGTTTGCCCTGTCGCAGGCCGAGGCCGCGGGCCTGGCCGTTGATTGCCGGCCCGATGACGTGGGGCTCATCGCAGCAGGCATGGTCGAGGCCCTGGCCCCCCTGGCCTGGAAGGCCGGTCGCGTCGAGGTCGTGGCCGAGCTGCCGTCCGACCTGCCCCCGGCCTGGGTCGACCGGGGCCGGCTGGAGCAGGTGTTGGCCAACCTGCTGCGCAACGCCATCCGTTACACGCCGCCCGGGGGCATCGTGGCCGTCGTCGCCCGCCCCGAGGACGACGCCGTCCGCATCGAGGTCAAAGACACGGGCGAGGGCATCGCTCCCGAGGACCTCCCCCACGTCTGGGAGCGCTTTTACCATGGCCCGGACGGCGGCGCGGGCCTGGGCCTGGCCCTGGCCAGGGAGCTGACAGAGGCCATGGGCGGCAGCATCTCGGTCGAGAGCACCCCCGGCCGCGGGAGTTGCTTTGCCCTCCGGCTGCCCCGCGCCGGCAGCGTGCCCGAGGCCTGGCCGGCGGACCATGGCGCCGACGCCGGGCACCGGATTGTTGATGAAGGCCTTGACAAGGCCCCCTCTTTGTGATATCCTGAACCCAGCGACAAGCCGGGGAGACAACATGCTACGGGAACGTGTCACCGAAGATGTCTATGTATTCATCAGCCAGCTCTATGCCGAAGTCTCAGCCACCGTCGTCATCACCCCCGAAGGTGCAGTGATCGTCGATACCCTGCCCTTTCCCCAGGAAACCCGCCAGCTACGCGAGTTCGCCCTGGAGCGTTGCCCCGCGGGCATTCGCTACGTGATCCTGACCCACCACCACGCCGATCACATCTATGGCAGCTATCTCTTTCCCGAAGCAGAGCTCATCAGCCACCGGCTGACGCGCGAAACCCTGCTCAAGGTGGGGGCCGAGAGCCTGGCCCAGGCCAAGGCCCAGACCCCGGCCCTGGCCCACGTGGAGCTGCGGATCCCGCAGTTGGTCTTTGAGACCGACCTGCTCTTGCGGCTGGGCGAAAAGACCATTCACCTCATGCACGCGCCCGGCCATGCCCCCGATGCCATCATGGCCCACCTGCGCGAGGACAAGGTACTGGTGGCGAGCGACGTCGTCACCCCGGTGCCACTCATCGTGCGCGGCAACTCCGAGGAACTGGCCAAGTCCTTGCGCCAGATCAAGTCGCTGAACCTGGAGAACGTCGTCCAGGGCCACGGCGGCGTGCTCCTGCGCGGCGAGATCGACGAGACGGTGGACAGCAGCATCGCCTACCTGCGCTGCATCGACAAGAAGGTGCGGACCATCGTGGAGCGAGGCCAGCCGCGTTCGGCGCTGGCCAAGATCGACATCGAGGACTGCGGCAAGTCACGGATCCCCCTGGGCGGACTTGTGCAGCGCCTGCACCTGGCCAACCTCGACTATCTGTACAACGAGATCCGGCGAGAGTACCAGCAAGCAGCGGCGTAGGGAGAGGGCACCGTGAGCGACGCCGTTAACAAGCTCGCCGACCAGATCTCTCGCCTCCGGCCCGAAGACAGGCAACGCCTGTTCGACATCCTGGCTGCCCGGGGTCACCTCCCCCCGCCGCAGCAGACCGGGGCCGTGCCACCCGCCGCCAGGGAATCGCGGCCCGCCACCCGGCGCGAGGGCCCCGACTATCTCATCATCTTTGACGGCGGCAGCCGCGGCAATCCTGGGCAGGGGTACGGCAGCTATGCCCTCACTCGCCTGCAAGACGGCGCCAGCCGGATGGAGCGCCTGGAGTTCGGCGGCGGCTACACCAACAACGAAGCCGAGTACGATACCCTCATCGCCGCCCTGCAAGACCTTACCCATCGCATCGAAGAGGCCGGGCGCCAGCCCGGGGAATTCGCCCTGGAGATCCGGGGCGACAGCGCCCTGGTGATCAACCAGGTCCAGGGGCGCTGGAAGGCCAGGGAAGCCCGCATGGCCGAAAGGCGCGATCGCGCCCGCGAGCTGCTGCGCCGCTTTGGCAGCGTCGACCTGAAGGCGCAGCCCCGCGCCGAGAGCGTGCGGGTCCTGGGCCATTAGCCCGACTCCGAGGGACCGGATGGCGAGCTGGCAGCGAAGGTTGGCGCCGCTGATCCACGCCGTGGAGCAGCGTTTCGATGCGGCCAAGTACGGCCTCCGCCGGGCCCTGGGCGGTCCGGGCCCCCTCCACATCGAGGCCTACCGCGGCTATGGCACCACCACGGAGCTGCACTTGAAGGGCCGCGTGCTGGAAGACCGGGGCATCGAGCCGCCCGGCGAGCAGCAATCGGCCTGGAAGAACTTCCGCGACATGCTCAAGCGCGTGGACAGCCGCGAGCAGCCCTACGCTCGC
>JAAYZQ010000322.1 GCA_012514775.1 Anaerolineaceae bacterium | reverse complement strand
GCCATAAAAAGGACCGCGGCTGGCGCGGTCCTGTACCTCGGGGTTGGTAGGGTCGTACTACAACGTTTAATGTAGGGAGAGGTTCATTGTACAAATTAGATTCCCCCGGAGCTGTTTCGTCTCCAGGTGTTACCAGCCATTTGACCGTTGCTTGCCGAGCCCGGCGGGTGGTGGTATAGTTCCACCTTCCAGGAAGCTTGAAGCTTCCTGAAAGGTAAGAAAGGAGCGCACCATGAGCAGCACGAATCGCAGATGGGCAGCATTGGTCGTGATCGCGTTTCTGTGCGTTACAGTCCTGGCCTGGCAAGCGCAGACCGCGATGGGGGAGAGCACCGCAACACCCGGCAGCCTGCTGCAGATACCGGTCACCCCCACTCCGCCGGCAGGCGGGCCCGGCTTTTACTCACAGAGCGCCGTAGCGTTCAAGCCCCTGGACCCGGCCAGCCAGTGGGCCTATCGCAGTAACTCACTCTACAATCCCGGGCCGGAACCGGCCATCTATGCCGCCCCGCTGTCACTGCCCCACGGAGCGACGATTCAAAAGTTTGTCGCCTTTTTCGAGGACAACTCCGCGGAGAATGTCGACCTGGAGGTTGCTCTGCTGCGCTGCCCGTACAACATGACCTGGTGCCACACCATGGCCGTTGTGTCCTCGTCCGGGTCCGATATCGGGTATCGCTCGGCCGAGTCCACCTCGATCTCGACTCCCGTCATCGACAACCAGGCCAACTGGTACGTAAGCCAGGCCACACTGCCATCCAGCCCGGCACAAGACCTTGTCCTGATGAGCATTCGGGTCGATTATGGCTATAACATCACACTGCCTACCGTATCGCGGGGGAACCAATGAGCTGAGCCCAGGAAGGCCTTGAGGCCGTTATCGACTGGACATGAGCAGGAATCTCGTGCAAAGGCCCAGGCGGGGAACTGAACGAGGAGTGCAGACGGCAACCGGGGGGCGTCTGCGAAACGCTCCCCCGGTTCTTCTTGCCTGGTACCCCCGGGGCGACTCGAACGCCCGCGCACGGCTCCGGAGGCCGCCGCTCTATCCACTGAGCTACGGGGGCTGGATACCGCGACTATTCTAGCACATTCGCCCGGCTTATGCAAACGGGCGTCAGTCTTCGGCCCTCGGCAGCCGGCCGTAGATGGCCGTCAACGTCCGCAGCCGCGCGGCGATGTCGGGCGTCAGCGCCCCATCCAGCATGCGCCAGACCCAGTTGGGCGGGCCCAGGGTGCTGGGCGTGTTCATCCGCGACTCGTGCCCCAGGCGTAGCAGGTCCTGGGTGGTGGTCATGGCCGTGTTGCCCACCGAGGCCCACCCCAGGCGGATGAGGTCCCAGGCAATGTCCGAGGCGTCGGTGGCCATGTACTGGCGGGCGTAATCCCGCTCTTCCTCCGTGGACGTCTCCCGGTACCAGCCCACGACCGTGTCGTTGTCGTGGGTGCCGGTGTACACCACCCAGGCCGGCGAGTCATAGTTGTGGGGCAGGAAGGGGTCCTCGGGGCCGGCGGCAAAGGCGAACTGGAGGACCTTCATGCCCGGGTAGCCAAACTCTTGCTGGAGGGCGTCGACGCCGGCGCGCGACTCCTCGTCAAAGTCGCCCAGGTCCTCGGCGATGATGGCCACGTCGCCGATGGCCCTGGTCACGGTGCGAAAGATGTCGGGCCCCGGGCCGTAGAGCCAGCGCCCCTTGACGGCCGTCTTTTCGCCGGCCGGCACCTCCCAGTAGTTGTAAAAGCCCCGGAAGTGGTCGATGCGCACCACGTCGGCCTGTGTAAAGGCCATCTGGAAGCGCGCCACCCACCAGGCATAGCCCTGCTCGGCCATGACGTCCCAGCGGTAGAGGGGATGGCCCCACAACTGGCCCGTCTCGCTGAAATAGTCGGGCGGCACGCCCGACTGGACGGTGGGCCGCAGCTCCTCGTCAAAGTGAAAGAGGCCGGGGTTGGCCCACACGTCGGCGCTGTCCAGCGCCACGAAAATGGGAATGTCGCCGATGACGCGCACGCCGAGCCCGTTGGCGTACTCCTTGAGGGCCAGCCACTGCTCGAAAAAGATCCACTGCAAGTACTTTTGCTTTTCGATCTCGCCCACCAGCTCGCCCCGCCAGCGCTCCAGCGCGCCGGGCTCGCGGGCCGCGGCACCCTTCTCCCACTCGTGCCAGGGCCGCAGCCCGTGGGCCTGCTTCAGCGCCATGAACAGGGAAACGTCGTCCAGCCAGGCGGCCTGGTCGTCGCAGAAACAGCGAAAGGCGTCCCACTGCCCTTCCGGGGCCCCCGCCCGAAAGTTGGCAAAGGCCCGGTCCAGGAGCGCCGTCTTGTAGTCGATGACCGGACCAAAGTCCACCCGCTCCCGGGGAAAGTCGGGCGCGTCCGCCAGGTCCGAAGGGACCAGGTGCCCGGCCTGCAGCAGCTTGTCGGGGCTGATGAGCATCGGGTTGCCGGCAAAGGCCGACAGCCCCTGATAGGGCGAGTCGCCATAGCCCGTGGGGCTGAGGGGCAGCACCTGCCAGTAGGTCTGCCCGGCCGAGACGAGGAAATCCACGAAACGATAGGCCGATTCCCCCAGGTCGCCGATGCCGTAGGGACCGGGAAAGGACGTCGGATGCATCAAGATGCCACTGCTGCGCGGGAACTTGGTCATGACCACCTCCAGGTTCAGGATCAGCGCCGTCGGAGAAGTACATTATACCAGCCTTTGGCCCGGCGCGCACGTTCGGTTGAATCACTGACAAGATGAGCAGATGAAAGCACTGACGCTCCATCAGCGCCTTCAGTGCCCTCAGTGCCCTCAATGATTCAGTGATTCTCCCACCCCACGTCCTTGACCGGCCCATCGCGGCACACGAGCCAGCCGCCGCGGGAGCAGGTGCCGCACACGCCAAAGCCGCAGCGCATGGCGCGCTCGTAGCTCAACTGGGCGGGCAGCCGGCAGGTGGTCGACAGCCGGTCCAGGGCTTCGAGCATGGCCTCGGGGCCGCAGGCGTACAGCGCCCGGTAGTCGCCGGCCTCCACGAGGTCCCGGACGGCGCCGGTGGCCAGGCCCTGCCGGCCCAGGGAGCCGTCGTCGGTGGTCACGTGTACCTCGACGCCCAGGGCGGCAAAGCGGTCGCGGAAGATGACGTCTTCGGCGGTGCGCGCCCCGATGACGGCGTCGACCTGCCAGCCCTGTTCCAGGGCCCGCTCGGCCAGGAAGTGCATGGGCGCCACGCCATAGCCGCCGGCCACCAGGAGGAGTCGGCCGCCGGGGGCGCCGTCCCCGGGCAGGGTGAAGGGCCGGCCCAGGGGGCCGCGGACCCAGAGGCGGTCGCCGGCAGCCAGGCGGTTGACCGCCGCGCTAAAGGGCCCGACGTCCGCCACGGTGAGGGTTACCGGCCGGGCACGGGCCAGGCTGAAGGGCCGCTCGTCCACGCCCGGCAGCCAGGCCATGACGAACTGCCCCGGCTCGGCTTCCAGGTGCCGGTCGAGTACCAGGGTATGAATCCTGGCGTTTTCGGCGACGACCTCGACGACGCGGGAGACGAGGGGCAGGCTGTCCTTCATCGGTGGGCCACCCCGCGCATCTCGGCCAGCGAGCCGTAGCCCAGCTCGTCCACGAGCGCCGCCAGCTCGTGGCAGACCCGGGTAAAGACCGCGGGCCCCTCGTCATAGACGGCCGAGCCGACGCCCACGGCCGTGGCGCCGGCCATGATCATCTCGGCCGCGTCGCGGCCGCTGCTCACGCCGCCCATGCCCACGATGGGCAGGTCCACCGCCTCGTAGATCTGCCACACGCAGCGCACGGCCAGGGGCCGGATGGCGGGGCCCGACAGGCCGCCGGTGCGGTTGGCCAGGATGGGCCGCGCGGCATGGACGTCGATGACCATGCCGGTCAGGGTGTTGATGGCGCTGATGCCGTCGGCGCCGTTGGCCGCCACGGCCCGCGCCACCGCCGCCACGTCGGCCACGTTGGGCGACAGCTTGACCAGGACGGGCATGCGTCCCGCCACAGCCTCGCACACGGCGGCCGTCACCTCGCCGGCCGCGCCCGGATCGGCGGCAAAGGGTGTGCCGAACTCGTCGTGGACGTTGGGGCAAGAGATGTTGACCTCCAGGAGGTCGGGCCCGGCTTCGGCCAGGCGGCCTGCCACGCGCCCAAAATTCTCGACGGTGTCGGCAAAGACGCTGCCCACCAGGGCGGCGCCCAGGGGCCGGAGCATGGCCTTTGCGCGGCGCAGCTCCTCGATTTCGGCCTCGACGCCGGGGTTGGCCAGGCCCACGGCGTTGATGAGGCCGGGCCCCCAGGCCAGGACCGTGGGATTGGGGTGCCCGGCCCGCGGCTTCAGGCTGCACGACTTGGCGGTGACGGCGCCCGCCCCGGCCCGCGCCACGCGGGCCAGGAGCTCGGCCTCGGTCCCCAGGATGCCGCTGGCCAGGATGAGGGGGGTGGGCAGCGCCACTCCGCACAGGTCGACGCCCAATTCCGGCACGGCTAGCCGCCCCACAAGAAGGCCGCCACCTCGTCGCGGCGCCCGGCGTCGATGCGGCCGGCGGCCACCAACTCGTCGAGGATCTGGCGCAGGCCCAGGACGGCGTGCAGCCGGTAGCCGGCCGCGGCCAGCTCCTGGCAACCCCCCTGCTCGCGGTCGATGAGGACCACCACGTCCCGCACCTCCAGCCCGGCCGCTTGCAGGGGTTCGATGGCTGCCAGCTTGCTGCCGCCCGTGGTCACCAGGTCGTCCAGGACCACGGCTCGGTCGCCCCGCCGAAACTGGCCTTCCACCTGGCGGGCGGTGCCGTAGGCCTTGGCCTCCTTGCGCGGGTAGACGAGGGGCAGGTCCAGCTCCATGGCGACGGCCGTGCCGATGGGCAGGGCCGCGTAGGGGATGGCGGCCAGGCAGACGTCGGCCCCGGCCAGGCCCCGGTCGCTCACCAGGCGGGCATAGGCCTGTGCCACGCGACGCAGCACGGCAGGATGCGAGGCCAGGAGGCGCAGATCCATGTAAATGGGCGACTCTTGCCCCGAGGCCAGGGTGAACCGGCCGAATTGCACGGCGCCGATGTCGAACAGCGCCAGCGACAGGCCGTCGCCAGGTGTGGCCGCGGGCGCCGCACGGGCCGCCACCTCGATGCGCCCCGCCTCGATGCGGTCCCGCAGGCCCAGGGCCGCCTGCCGCGGATCGGGGGCATAGAGCACCTCCCGCGACGAGTTGATCACCAGCCCCAGGCCGTCGGCCCGCAGGCCGGCTGCCAGCGCCGCCGCCAGGTCGCCCCCCTGGGCGCCAACGCCGGGAAGCAAGATCCAGGCCTCCGGCGCCAGGGCGCGCACCCGGGCCAGGGCCTGGGGATAGGTGGCGCCGACGACGAGGCCGGTGCCCCAGGCGGCCCCCTTCTCGGCCACGATCTCGAACAGGGGCCGGCCCTGACATGGCAGGGTCTGGAGGTCGGTGGCGCCCAGGTTGGAGGTGTGGCACAGGACAAAGACGCCGCGCCCGGCGTGGGCGGTAAAAGGCGCCACCGAATCGCCGCCCAGGTAGGGGCTGACGGTCAGGGCGTCGGCGCCCCAGGTCTGGAAGGCGGCGCGGGCATAGGCCTCGGCCGTGGAGCCGATGTCACCCCGCTTGGCGTCGAGGATGACGGGCACGTTGGCCACCTCGTGGACGTAGGCCACGGTGCGCCGCAGGTCTTCCAGGCCCTCGGGGCCGGCCACTTCGTAAAAGGCCGAGTTGGGCTTGTAGGCGCACACCAGGTCGCGGGTGGCATCGACGATGCGCCGGTTAAAGTCAAAGAGGGTTTCGCCGGCCGGCAGCCGGTCCAGGCGCGTGTCCAGCCCGACGCACAGCAGGCTGCCATTGCGCTGCGCCGCATCGGCCAGCCACTGATAGAAATCCATGGCTCTATCCTTTCAAGCAAGGTGGTAGGCAGATTGTAAAACAGCGCCGCCGATTTGTCAACCGGCGGCTACCTGGTCAGGTCGGTGCTGTCCAGGTAGATGGTAAAGGGGCCGTCGTTGTGGATCTCGACCAGCATCATGGCGCCGAACTCGCCCATCTCCACCCGGGGCACGCCGTTCTGGCGCAGGCGGCCGGCAAAATACTCCACCAGGGGCTCGGCCACGTCGGGCGGGGCGGCATAGACAAAGCTGGGGCGCCGGCCCTTGCGGCAGTCGGCATAGAGCGTGAACTGCGAGATGACCAGCGCCTCGCCCCCCACGTCGAGGAGCGACAGGTTGGTCTTGCCCTCCGCATCGGAAAAGATGCGCAGGTTGGTGATCTTGTCGGCCAGGCGGTCCGCGTCGGCCTGCCCGTCGCCGTGGCCGGCGCCGAGGAGGATGACCATGCCGGCGCCGATCTCGCCCAGCGTCTTGCCCTCCACCGATACGCGCCCCCGGCTTACCCGTTGAATGATAGCCCTCATGTTTGCCGGCCCTCCTGCCGTGAGTGGAATGGGCTTATTCTACCACAGGGAGCAGTGCGGGGCAACTGCCCCCCGCTTTCTTGGTGGCGACAACGAGTTGTTCGTGAAAGGGGTCGGGGACTGCGCCCGATGCCCTGTCAACGAATAGCAAACGAAGAAACGAATTCCGTCTCTCTCTTATTCGTTTATTCGTTTCCAATCCGTTGACAACGTGCCGGCGCAACAAAAGGCCCGGCCCCGACGCCCCCGGCTAGGGGCGCGCGGCCGGGCTCACAGGCTGCGACAGGTCGTGTTTATTCGGCAGCCGGCGCGTCGCGCTCGACGCGAACGGTGCATCCTGTCAACAGGGCGCCGAGGCCTGTGATGGCCGAAAAGACGGGCATGTAGACGCCCAGCACGACGCCGGCGGCCACGCCCAGGGGCAACGGCAGGTCGACGAGGGTGCGTCCCTTGCGCTCGACCGTGATGCGCCTGACGGTGGCCTCGTGGATCAGATCGTTGACGGTCTTAACCAGGTCGCGGCCCGCGACCTTTATCTCTTCGATCACGGGGCCCTGCTCCTGGGTCCCCTCCGCCTCGATTGGTTCTTGCTCACTCATGGTTTTCGTCTCCTTCCGGGATCTGACGGGGCGGGCCGCGCCGCGCCCCTTGCATACAATACGCCGGAGCGAGCGCCGGGTTGCAGCCGGTCGAGCCTGCGCCTGTGGAAAGCGTCGCTGGAGGCACAGGTGGAATTTGGCGGGAGCGGCAGGAGTGTGGTATACTCCAACGGCCACGCCCACCTGGGCATCGAGGAGGAGAGAACGCATGAGCCTTGGCAAGCTGGTCGAGCAGGAAAGCGGGCAGGTTTTTCCCCTGGGCTTTGAGGTCGTCACCATCGGCCGCCACGAGGACAACACCGTAGTCGTGCCGGACCCAAACGTCTCGCGTCACCACGCCGAGATCGCGGTCCACGGCGGGCGCTGGGCCATTCGCGACCTGGACAGCGCCAACGGCACATTCGTCAACGGGCGGCCCATCCACGAGCCCCACGTGCTACGCCACGGCGACCTGATCCGCATCGGCCAGAGCCAATTCCTGCTCGAGTTTCCGGCGGCAGCCGCCCGCCACGACACGCTGGTGGAGGCCGCCACGATGCCCCTCAGGCCGCGGCGCAGTCCCTGGCTGGCCGTCATCGCGGTTCTGGGGCTCCTGGCTCTGGTCGCCGGCGCCTTCCTGCTGTGGCCCAGGCTCCAGGGAGAGGAGGAGCAGGCGACGCCCCCATCGGCCGCAACCGACGTGGCGGTGGGCGGTGCGACGACCCTGCCCTCGCCCGCCACGGAGTCGACCCTGCCTGCCCCGGGCGAGACCGCCCTGCCGACCGTGGCCCCGCCCTCGCCCGAGCCCACCCTGCCCCCGGCGCCGTCGGCGGAAGCCAGCGACACACCGGGCGTGTTGCCCACCATCGGCGTCTTTCGCGCCAACCCGCCCATTATCGACAGGGGCCGGTGCACGCGCCTGGAGTGGGGGCTCATCGAGAACGCCAACCGCGTGCTGCTCAGCGACATTGGCCGGGTGGGCACCTCGGGCAAGATCGACGTCTGCCCCGGCGAGTCCAAGGCCTACCGGCTGGAGGCCACGGGCGCCGGCGGAACCACCGAAGAGAGCATCCAGGTCACGGTGCAAGAGCCCAGGGGCTCGATCATCGAATACCTGCGCGTCGTGCCCAGCATCGTCGCCCCCGGCGGCTGCGCCCAGCTCGAATGGGGCAAGGTCGAGAACGCCACCGAGGCCATCATCGAGCCGGGCATCGGCGGGGTGGGCACGCCGGGCAGCATGGAGGTCTGCCCGGCCGAGACGACGGTGTACGAGCTGACGGCCACCAGCCCGGAGGGAACGCACACCGCCCGCGCCAGCCTCATCATCTCCAGCGACACGTCCCAGAAGCCGGTGATCGCCTTCTTCTCCGCGCGGCCGGCGAGCATCGAGGCCGGCGAGTGCGTGACCCTCGCCTGGGGCAAGGTGGATTACGCCGCCGAGGTGACCATCGACAACGGCATCGGCGGGGTGGCGACGCCCGGCGAAGCCGAGATCTGCCCGGGTGCCAGGACGACCTACAGGATGACCGCCATCGGGCCCGGGGGGACGACGGAAGCCGAGGCGGTGGTGGACGTCTCGCCGGTGGGGCTGGCCGAGCTGGCCGACCTGGTCGTAGAGTCCATCCTGTTCGAGCCCAACCCCTGCTTTCGCGTGGGCAAGTGCGAGGTGCGGGTCACGGTGCGCAACGACGGGCCGGTGGACGCCGGGGCGTTTGTCCTGCGCTGGGCACCCGAGGGAACCGAGGCCGTTCCGGTGGAGTGGGACGTGCCGGGGCTGGCCGGCGGCAAGGCGATGGAGCTGACCTACACCTGGCTACCCGGTGCCACCCACGAGGCCTGGCCGACCACGGCCACGGTCGACGTCTACGGCCAGGTGGACGAGATCGAAGAGGGCGAGGGCAACGCCCTCACGCAAGAGATCGCGGTGCTGGAGCCGTAGCCACCCGCTACGAGCGCGGCGGGCGGCCGGGCAGCAACGCCCCCGCCCGCCGGATGATGTCGCGGGTCTCGCCCACGCCCAGGGCCCAGGCGATGAGAAAGAAGGTGCCGCCGCCCAGGACGGCAGCGGCCACAAGGTAGGCCACCAGGAGCAGCAACCCCCCGGCCGTGGCCTGCTCCTGTGCCAGGGCGGCAAAGCCCAGGAGCACAGCCGCGGCAGCCAACCCGGCCACGATCATCTTGACGGCAAAGGGCGCCAGCGCTTGCAGGCGAAAGGCCGGCACGCGCCGCTGGAAGAGCAGCAGCAGGCTGAGGACCTTGACTCCCTTGGCCAGGGCAGCCGCCAGGGCAATCCCGGCCAGCCCCATGCCGGGCGACAGCACCGCGATGAGCGCCACGTTCAGGGCAAAGGTCGTAGCGTCAGCCAGGACCGGCGTCAGCGTATCCTGCCGCGCGAAAAAGAACTGGATGACGACCACCTCCAGCACAAAGGGCAGCAGCGCCAGGCCGTAGAACAGGAGCGGTCCGGCCGTCAGCGCCGTGGACGCCGCCGTGAAGGCGCCCCGCTCGAGCAGCAGCCGCACAAAGGGCTCGCGCAGCACCATCAGCCCGATGGCCACGGGCAGGAAAAGCAGGATCAGCGCCCGCAGCGCGCCCGAGAGCGTCGCGCTCAACCCTTCCGCATCCTTGCGGGCAGCCATCTCGGCGGAGAAGGGCAACAGGACCAGGCCCAGGGTGTAGGGCAGGATGGTCGTCAGGGTTTCGGCGATCTTGCGCGAATAGGCCAGGGCCGCCACGCCGCCCACGCCCTGGCGGCTGGCAAAGGCATTCTCCACCAGCGGGCCGACGAACAGCGACAGGAAGAGGGCCGCCAGGAGGGGCGCCGCCAGGCGACCCACGGTACGCACCGGCTCGAAGGCCAGGTCCAGGCTGGGCCGGACGCCGGCCACGTGGCGGCGCAGCCCCAGGCCCTCGATGGCCAGTTTCCCCAGGGCGCCCAGGGCCATGCCGGCGGCAGCCGCCGGCACGCCGCCCACCAGGAGCAGGGAGGCGATGGGCCCCAGGCGAAAGGACGCCTCGCCCAGGGCGGGCAGCACGAACTGCTTGCGGGCGTGGAGCGCCGCCGTGGTGAGGGTCGAAAGGCCCAGCAGGAGCAGCGCGGGCATGACGATGCGGGCCAGGCGGATTGTCAGGGACCGCTGTTCGGGGCCAAAGCCGGGCGCCGCCAGGCCCACGAGGGGCCCGGCCAGGGCCATCCCGGCAGCCGTCGCCACGGCCAGGAGGAGCAGGAGCACCGTGCCGCTCACCGCCAGGAGCCGCAGCCCGTCTCTCTCCGACGCCTGCCGGGTGCGCAGGAAGGTGGGCAGGAAGGCCGGCTTGACGACTTCGCGAAGGACGATGTAGGCGCTGAAGGGCAGGCTGTAGGCCACCAGGTAGGCATCTGCTTCCATGCCGGTGCCAAAGAAATAGCCCAGGAGCACCTTTTCCAGAAAGCCCAGGCCCTTGACCAGCAGGGCGATGGCCGTCACCACGGTGGTCGCTTGTAGGATGCTCCTGGTGGTGGGGCTCAGGGCCGGAGCTCGGGGCCGGGGCGCCGGCCCCGGGCGCTCATCGCTCATCGGCCGCACACGCCTCGCGGATGGCCCGCGCCAGCTCTCGCGCGCGCCAGGGAGCGTCGCCCACGTAGCTGCCCGCGTCCAGAAGCTCGCGGATGCGGGCCGCAGGCAGGTGGGCCAGCATCTGCGGGTCGGCAGACAGGAGGTCGGGCAGCGGATTGGCGCCCGCCGGGTCGCGCTGCACGGCCTCCCAGGCAGCCATGCTGTGCTGCCTGATCCTCTCGTGCATCTCCTGGCGGTCGGCTCCGGCCTTGACCAGCTCCATCAGCACCCGCTCCGTGGCGGCAAACGTCCCGTACCGCTCCAGGTTACGCGCCAGGCCCTCCTCGCGGATGACCATGCCGGCGATGATGCGCCGGGCACGCCCCAGCAGCTCGTCGACGATGAGGAAGGCCTGGGGCAGGATCAGCCGCCGGTTGGCGGAATCGTCCAGGGTGCGCTCCAGCAACGAGTGGGCGGCATTGTCCCATGCCACGCCGGGGAGGGTGCGCACCAGGCGCGCCAGGCTGTCCACGGCCTCGGCGCTCTCCGGGTTGCGCTTGAAGGCCATGGCCGACGAGCCCACCTGGCGGCTGCCAAAGGGCTCGCTCCACTCGCCAAAGGGCTGCGACTGGAGGATTCGCAGGTCGAAGGCAAACTTGTAGAGGGACCCGGCGATGCCCGCCAGCGCATTTACCACCAGCCAGTCCTGCTTGCGGGGATAGGTCTGCGTGGCCACGGGGAAGGACGGCAGGCCAAGGCGCTCCATGACCGCCGCCTCCAGGGCCGCCGCCGGCCCCGCGTCGGCCGTTGAGGCGGTGGGCAGCCCGGCCAGGAGCTGCGTATAGGAGGCCGACGTGCCCGTGGCCCCCTTGAGGCCCTTGCCCCGCAGCCCACGCCGCACCCTGCGCAGCTCCTCCAGGTCCACGAGCAGGTCGAGGCCATACTGGGCCAGGCGGTAGCCGGTGGTCGTCGGCTCGGCCGGCTGCAGGTGGGTGTAGCCCATGCACGCCTGCCCGGCACCTGCCTCGATGCGGCCGGCAAGCTCCAGGAGGAGCGCCCGCAGCCGGTCGAGGAGCAGGTCGAGGCCCGCGGCCATGCACAAGGCGTCGGCGTTGTCCTTGACGTCCATGCTCGTCGCGCCCAGGTGGATGATGCCGCCGCCCACGGGACACTGCTCGGCAAAAGCCCGGATTTCGGACACGACGTCGTGCTTGATCTCGGCCTCGATCTGGAGCGAGCGTTCCAGGTTCACCTCGTCGGCGTGGGCCTTCAGATCGGCCGCCTGGGCGGAAGTCACCAGGCCCATCTCGGCTTGGGCCTCGGCCAACGCCACCCAGACGCGCCGCCATAGGCGCCGCTGGTGCACCTGGCTCCAGATCCGTCTCATCTCGTTGGAGCCGTAGCGCCAGGTGAGGGGCGAAAGATAGGTGTCAAAGCCAGCCATGGCGGTCCTCCTCGCTAAGGATGGAAGGGCAGCGACGTCCGCATCCCTTCCGCCGGGCAGTGCCCGTCAGATCGAGTGCTCCCCTGCCTGCCCGTACAGGTCCGCCCGCCGGTCCGCCAGGAAGGGAAAGAGGCTGCGGGCCTTGTCCACCTCGTCCAGGTCCAGGGTGGCGAACATCAGATCCGGCTCCATGGTGCCCTCGACCAGGAGGTTGCCCCACGGATCGGATACGGCCGAGTATCCGCCATAGGTCGTGCCCTCCGGGTCCGGGTCCACGCCCGAGCGGTTGCAGCCGGCGAGGAAGAACTGGTTCTCGACGGCCCGCGCCCGCAAAAAGAGGCGCCAGTGCTCAACGCGCTTGACCGGCCACTCGGCGGGAATGATGACCAGGCGGGCGCCGGCCGTGGCGAAACAGCGAAAGGCCTCGGGAAAGCGCAGATCGTAACAGATGGCCAGCGCCGTGCGGCCCCAGGGCAGGTCAAAGACAGGCAGCTCCCTGCCGGGCGTCATGTGCTCCACCTCGCCCATGGGTGCCCAGAGGTGCACCTTGCGATAGGCCCCCGCCAGCTCGCCCTCGGGGCTGAACAGCGCCGCCGTGTTGTAGGGCAGGCCGTCTGGATTGGACTCCAGCGATGTGCCCACCAGGTAGAGCCCATGCTCCCGGGCCATTTCGGCCATGAGGGCAAAGGGGCCCTCGTCCAGGGCAGCGGCAACCTCGCCGGCATGGGCCAGGTCATATCCCGCGAACCAGAGCTCGGGCAGGACGGCCAACTGGGCGCCGGCGTCGGCCGCCCGGGCCACCAGGCTGCGGGCCATTTCCTCGTTCTGTTTTGGCTGGCCCAGGGCCACGTTCATCTGGGCCAGGGCGATCTTGAGCTCCATGGGTTCCTCCTTCCACGGTCAGGTCGCGGCCAGGCAGGCAGCGCCGACCATTATAGCATGAATGCTGCGAATCGCGAAACCGGCCCACCACAGGACCCGCGCTCCTCGACGGTCTTGAGCCAGACTTGTCACCGGCCGCCGAACGTGATACAATATACGTCATAGTGGCCGGGGCTCCCCGGACGCGCCGCGGGTGGCAGGTCGACCGCGGGACGGCATGGCCGGTGACCCCGGAGCGGGTGCCTTGCGTCAGCCGGGAGGGGGAGAATGGAGATGATGGTAGAGCGCCAGATCCGTCGCCGTGGCGTGACGGATCAAGACGTGCTGGACGCCATGGAGCGTGTACCCCGCCACGAGTTCGTGCCATCCCAGTATCGCCCGCAGGCTTACGCCGACCATCCCCTCCCCATCGGCTTCGGGCAGACCATCTCCCAGCCCTACATCGTGGCCCTCATGACCCAGCTCCTGGAGCTGAAACCCGGCCATCGCGTGCTGGAGGTCGGCACGGGCTCGGGCTACCAGGCGGCCATCCTGGGCGAGATCGTGGCAGAGGTATACACCGTCGAGATCATCGAGGCCCTGGCGATCCAGGCCCGCGAGCGGCTGGCCCGCCTCGGCTGCGGCAACGTCTGGGTGCGCTGCGGCGATGGCTACTTTGGCTGGGAGGAGCACGCCCCCTACGACGCCATCGTCGTCACCGCCGCCGCCCGCGAGATCCCCCCACCGTTGCTGGCGCAGCTCAAGGACGGCGGGAAGCTCGTCGTCCCGGTGGGCCCCCCCGGCGGCTACCAGACGCTGTGGGAGATCAGCAAAAAGAAAACCAGGTTCAACAAGCGCAACGTCACCGGCGTGCTCTTTGTCCCCCTGACCGGCGACCACGCCCTCGTCGAGGGCTAGCAGGTTCGTAGTAATGGCTTTAGCCATCTAGAAACGACTGAAGTCGTTACTACCAGCGAGAATCGCTCCCTTCTCCGACAGGCTGCTAGCGCTGGAGGCGCAAGTCCAACGCCGTGTGGCGCTCGGCGATCTTATAGTTGCGCACGGCAATGGCGATGGCCCGGCGGTTGCCCACCAGCACCACCAGCTCCCTGGCCCGGGTGATGGCAGTGTACAGCAGGTTGCGCTGGAGCATCATGTACTGCTGGGTAAGCACCGGCACCACCACGGCCCGGTACTCGCTGCCCTGGCTCTTGTGCACGCTGACCGCATAGGCGTGGACCAGCTCGTCCAGGTCCGAGAACTCGTACTCCACGTCGCGCCCGTCGATGCGGACCGTCATCGCCTGGTTCACCGCGTCCACCGCCGTGATCCAGCCCATGTCGCCGTTAAAGACCTCGCGGTCATAGTCGTTGCGCGTCTGCATCACCCGGTCGCCCAGGCGAAAGACCTGGGCCCCGCGGCGATACTCCGGCCTGCCCTCCAGCGGCGGATTCAGCGCCTCCTGGAGCCGGCGGTTCAGCTCGCCCACGCCGGCAGCCCCGCGGTGCAGTGGCGAGAGCACCTGGATCTCGCCCAGGGGGTCAAAGCCAAAGCGGCGCGGGATGCGGTTTTGCACCAGGTCGACCACCAGGTCCGCGGCCTGCTCCGAATCCGTGGCCGGAAAGAGAAAGAAATCGGTGGCCTGCCGGCTGAAGAGGGGCATCTCGCCGCGGTTGATGCGGTGGGCGTTTTCAACGATGAGGCTGCCCTCCGCCTGGCGAAAGATCTCGGTCAGGCACACCACCGCCGCCACCCCCGAATCGATGATGTCGCGCAGGACGTTGCCCGCGCCGACGCTGGGCAGTTGATCCACGTCGCCGACGAGGAGCAGGTGGCTGCCCGGGGGGACGGCCTTGAGGAGGTGGTTGGCCAGGAGCAGGTCGAGCATGCTGGCCTCGTCCACGATCAACATGTCCAGCTCCAGGGGATTGTCCTCGTTGCGCTGGAACTGGAATCCCTGCCGCGGCTTGAACTCCAACAGGCGGTGGATGGTCCGTGCCTCGCGGCCGGTGGCCTCGGCCAGGCGCTTGGCGGCGCGACCGGTGGGGGCCGCCAGGGCATAGCGAAAGCCTCTGGACTCCAGCAGGCGGATGATGGTGCGCGTGGCCGTGGTCTTGCCCGTACCCGGGCCCCCGGTGAGCACCGCCACCTTGTTGGTCAGCGCGGTGCCGACGGCCAGGCGCTGCCCGGCGTTCAGCGCCAGCCCCTCCTGGGCGGCCAGGTGGTCAAAGACCCGATCCAGGTTGGCGTCCTGGAAAAAGGCCAGGCTGCTCTCCTCCGCCCCCAGGAGGGCCCGCAGCCGGTTGGCGACGCCGATCTCGCCGTAGTAAAAGGGCGCCAGGTAGATGGCGCGCTCTTCCTGGAGGAGGTGCAGCGCCGGCGGCTCGTCGGCGGGGGCCTCCGGGGCCGGCGAATCCACGGCTCCCTCGGCGCTGCCGTTGCCGGCGGCCGGCGAAAGGGGCTCCACGCGGACGGTATAGTCGGCCGCCAGCGACTCGATGCCCTGGGCCACCAGGTCGGGGGCCACCTCCAGGATGCGGGTGCTCTCGTGGATCAGCTCGCCCTGGGGCGCGTAGACGTGGCCGTCGTCGGCCATCTGGCTCAGGGTGTAGGCGATGCCGGCTTGCACCCGCTGCGGGCTGTCGGGAGCCAGCCCCAGCTCGCGGGCGATCTTGTCGGCGGTGAGAAAGCCGATGCCGTACACCTCCTGGGCCAGGCGGTAGGGGTTGCTGCGCACCACGTCAATGCTGGCGTCGCCATAGGTCTTGTAGATGCGGACGGCGTGGGAGGTGCTGACGTTGTGGCTCTGCAGGAAGAGCATCACCTCCTGGATGGCCTTTTGCTCGGCCCAGGCAGCGCGGATGAGGGCCAGGCGATGCTTGCCCACGCCCAACACCTCCAGCAGGCGCTCGGGCTGGTTCTCGATGACGTCCAGCGTGTCGGCCTTGAAGCGGCGCACGATGCGCTTGGCCGTCACCGGGCCGATGCCCTTGATGAGGCCGGAGCCGAGGTACTTTTCCATGCCGTCCACCGTGGCCGGCAGGACGGTGGTATAGCGCTCCACCTGGAACTGGCGGCCGTAGCGGGCGTGTTCCTTCCACTCGCCCTCCAGCCGCAGCGTCTCGCCCGGCCGCACCTCCAACAGGTTGCCCACGACCGTGACGGTATAGGCGCGGCCCTCGGGCGTCACCTGGGCCACGGTGTAGCCCGTTTCCGCGCTGTAGAATGTCAGCCGCTCGACGGTTCCGACCAGCGATTCAGACAAAGACTCACCCGTTCCGTTTCCAGTACCGCGCAGGGCGAGAGCCCGGCACCAGGGTCCGCCGGCCTGCAACTTCCTGCGCACCGATCCGCCCGCCAGGCAAAGGGCGTGGCATCCCGGCAGCCCGCATTATAGCAAAAGCAGCAGGGCGCGTCAAACCGGCCAGAACTGCTCAGGCATGGGGCGCGACTACTGTATGGTCACCTGGCAGCCTCTGGGACCGCCGAGCGCCAGCTCGGCAAGTTGCGCGTAGGGAGAAAACGCCGAGCCGGCGCTCGGCGATCCCAGGCCACAGGACCGGCCTGGCAGCAGCCATAGGCATGGGGCGCGACTGCCTTGACGCTGCCGTGTGCCTGTGTTATACTCGCGCCAGAAGGAGAACAAGATGCCGGCAACCGTCCCCTTTGGGATATGACCCATGGACGGCGAGATTATCGCAGTCGACGACAGGGTCCAAATCCCCCTCTCGGAGCTCGAGTTCCGCTTCTCGCGCAGCAGCGGGCCCGGCGGCCAGCACGTGCAAAAGTCGTCCACCCGGGTGGAGCTGCTCTTTGACGTCGCCCGCTCGCCCAGCCTCGACGACGAGCAACGCGCCCGTGTGCTGAGCCGCCTTTCCGGTTATGTCGACTCGGACGGGGTCTTGCACGTCGTCTCCCAATCCGAACGGAGCCAATGGCGCAACCGCCAGGAGGTCGTGGAGCGCTTCCAGGAGCTGATGCGCCGCGCCCTGGCCCGCCGCAAGCGGCGAAGGGCCACCAGGCCCACGGCGGCCTCCCGGGAACAGCGCCTGGAGCAAAAGAAACGCCGCGGCCAGATCAAGAGGCACCGCGGGCCCGTGGAAGAGGACTGGTAAGGGCGTGCGTGCATTGGCCTTGGAGAGCCGCTTTTTTGTCGCCCCGGGCTCGCCGTGGTATAATGTGAACAAAAGTACAGTGTCCAGGCCACCGATGGCTTCTTGCGACGTTTTTGTGGATGACGCCCTGTTAAGCCAGGGCGTTGTGCGTTTTCGCAGCGCGCATTGCGACCGTTGGAAGCATAGGAGCTGATCATGACATTCCAGGTCCCGTTTGACAGAGGTAAGCTGAGCTTCGAGTTGCCGGCGGGCTGGCGGTGTGACGTCGCCGAGTCCAGGGTCGTGCCGCCCATCCAGGACGTGCCGGCGGCCGTGGCCGAGGCCGTGGCCGGCCCCGTCAATTCTCCTCCGCTGCGCGAGCTGGCCAAACCGGGCGACAAGGCCTGCATCGTCTTTACCGACATCACGCGCGCCAGCCCCGACTATTTGCTGGTACCGCCGCTGCTGGCCGAGCTGGCAGCCGCGGGCGTGCGGGACGACGACATCACCCTGCTGTGTGGCATCGGCCTGCACCGTCCCAGCACGCGGGAGGAAAAGGTGGCCAAGCTGGGCCTGGGCGTGGTGGAGCGCTATCGCGTGGTCGACAACGAGCCGTTGAATCCCGAGGCCCTCGTCGACCTGGGCACCACGGCGAGCGGCATCCCCCTCTCGGTCCATCGCGCCGCCTACGAGGCGGACATTTTGATTGCGACCGGCATTGTCGAGCCGCACCAGTACGCCGGCTATTCCGGCGGCCGCAAGACGCTGGCCGTGGGCGCCGCGGGCGAGGCCATGATCGCCTACACCCACGGACCGGCCATGATCGACCATCCCGGCACGCGCCTGGCCCGGGTCGAAGGCAACCCCTTCCACGAGGCCATCACCGAGGCGGCGCGGCGCGCCGGGCTGCGCTTTATCCTCAACGTGGTGCAGGACGACGAAAAGCGGGTGGTCTTTGTCCGTGCAGGCGAGCCGGAAGCAACCTTCCAGGAGCTGGTGGCCTTTGCCAAGACCCTCTACGAGGTGCCCGTGCCGCGCCAGTACGACGTGGCCGTGGCGGGCGTCGGCTTTCCCAAGGATGCCAACCTTTACCAGGCCAGCCGCGCGGCCAGTTACCTGTTCTTTGCGCCGACGCCGGTGGTCAAGCCCGGCGGCTTTTTCATCGTCCCGGCGCCCTGCGGCGAAGGCGCGGGCGAGGGCGTGGGCGAGCAGCGGTTTCTGAAGGCCATGCAAGAAGCCCCCGACGTCCAGTTCATCCTGGACGACGCGCGCCGGAACGGCTATCCGCCCGGCCAGCAGCGCGCCTTTGTCATGGCCAAGGTCCTGGAAAAGAACCCGGTCATCGTCGTGGGTGCCCAGGACGCCGACCTGGTCCGTTCGGCCAAGTTCCTGCCGGCACCCACCATGCAGGCCGCTTTCGACATGGTGCGCCAGGCGATGGGCGATGGCCCCCTGGACCCAAGATCGGGCCTGAAAGGGCAGGGTCTGGACGTGCTGGTCGTGCCTCACGCCCTTCTCACGCTGCCCATCGTGCAGCCGTGAGCAAGCTAGAAGTGGACCCTACAAGCAGGAGTATCATGGAAACGACCGACCCGGAACCAAGTCAGACCCCCCTGGCCAGCGCCGAGATGGTCACCGGCGGTGAGCAGGCCTCGTGCATTCGCTGCGGGCTCTGCCTGGCCACGTGCCCGGTCTATCGCGCCACCCTGCGCGAGACCGACAGCCCCCGCGGCCGCGTCGCGCTGTTGCGTGCCGTGGGCGAAGGCCGGCTGCAGCCCGGCCAGGAGATGGCCGACCGCTATTACCAGTGCCTGCTGTGCGCCTCGTGCGCCAACATCTGTCCCAGCGGCGTGCCCCTGGAAGAGATCTTGCAGGTCGCCCGCGACGACATGAGCCATCAGAAGCTCCAGCCCGAGGTCCTCACCCGCCTGGCCGGGATCATCGGCGAGCACCACAACATTTCGGGCGACGACAACGCCAACCGCTTGCTCTGGACGGACAATATGGACCAGCCGCCGTCGGGCGCCGCGCCCCACGAGACCGCCGACGTGGTCTATTTCGTCGGGTGCGTGGGCTCGTTCTTTCCGCGGAGCTACCGCCTTCCCCAGACCATGGCGCAGTTGATGGACCGGGCGGGGCTGGATTACGCCGTGTTGGGCGGCGAGGAGTGGTGCTGCGGCTATCCCCTGCTCATCAACGGCGACCTGGAAAAGGCCGGCGAACTGATCCGCCACAACCTGGAAAAGGTGCGGGCCATGCAGGCCAGGCAGGTGGTCTTTACCTGCCCCTCCTGCCTGCACATCTGGAGTCACGTCTACAAGGAGGCGGGTGGGGGCCAACTGCCCTTCGAGCTGCTCCACGCCACCGAGCTGCTGGGCGCCATGGTAGACGAGGGCCGCCTCAAGTTCCGCGAGCTGCCCCCCCAGCGGGTGACCTACCACGATCCCTGCGACCTGGGACGCAAGGAAGGCATATTTGACGCCCCCCGCCGCGTGCTGGCCGCCATCCCCGGCCTGGAGCTGGTGGAGATGAGGGACAATCGAGCCAACTCCCACTGCTGCGGTGGAGGCGGCAACCTGGAGACCTTTGACGCCGAGCTGTCGCACGCCGTATCGGATCGGCGCCTGGAACAGGCACAGGAAGTGGAGGCCCAGGTCATCGCCTCGGCCTGCCAGCAGTGCGAGCGGACCCTCACCGAAGCGGCGCGCCGCAACCGCGTCCGCGTGAAGGTGGTGGACGTCGCCGAACTGGCCCTGCAGGCCCTGGAGGACTGATGGAGGCGGCATGCTGAAAGAAGAGATCCTATCCCAGCTCAGGACCATCGCGGGCGACGACAACGTCCTGACGTCGCCCGAGGCCCTGATCTGCTACTCCTACGACGGTACCTTTCACGAGTCGCTGCCCGAGGCCGTGGTGAGCCCGGCCAACAGCGCCTAGGTCGCCAGCATCCTCGCCCTGTGCAACAACGAAGGGGTCCCGGTCATCACCAGGGGCATGGCCAGCGGCCTGGCCGCCGCAACGGTCCCCGTGGACGGGGGCCTGGTGCTGAACATGGTGCGCCTGAACCGCATCCTGGAGATCGACCGGGCCAACATGATGGTCGAGGTCGAGGCCGGGGTCATCACCAGCGACCTGCAGGCGACGGTGGAAAAGCTGGGCCTCTTTTACCCGCCCGATCCGTCCAGCGTGCGCCACTCGACCATCGGCGGCAACATTGCCTGCAACGCCGGCGGGCCGCGCTGCCTGAAATACGGCGTCACGGGCGATTACGTCATGGCCCTGGAGGTCGTCCTGGCCGACGGCCGCATCCTCGAGACGGGCGGCAAGGCCATCAAGAACGTCACCGGCTACGACCTGGTCAGCCTCTTTATCGGGTCGGAAGCCACGCTGGGGGTCATCACGCGGGCCATCCTGAAGCTCATCGCCCTGCCCGAGGCCAAGCGCACCGGGCAGGCCATCTTTCCCCGGCTGGAGGACGCCAGCCGGGCGGTCAATGCCATCCTGTGGGGCGGCATCGTGCCCGCCACGCTGGAGCTGATGGACGAAACGGCCATCAACTGCGTTGAGGACTATATGCACCTGGGCCTGCCCCGCGACGCCGAGGCCATCCTCATCATCGAAACCGACGGCGACAATGCCGACGCGGCCCGGGACATGGACGTTATTGCCCACATTTGCCGCGACGGTGGAGCCAGCGAAATGCGCATCGCCCAGACCGCCAAGGAGAGCGACGACCTGTGGCGTGCCCGCCGCAGCATCTCGGGCTCCCTGGGCCGCAAGCGGCCCAACAAGCTGGGCGAGGACATCTCGGTGCCCCGCAGCGCCATCCCCGACACCATCCGGGGCATCAAGGAGATCTCGGACAAGCGAAAGCTGCCCATCGTGATCTTTGGCCACGCCGGCGACGGCAACCTGCATCCCAACATCCTCTTTGACAAGCGAGACCCCGAGGAGTGGGGCCGGGTCCAGCAGGCGGTGGCCGACCTGTTCGCCCTCTCGGTCAGCGTGGGGGGAACGCTCAGCGGTGAGCACGGCGTGGGGACCCTGAAGAAGCCGTTCCTGGAGAGCGACGTGGGCCCCATCGCCATGGACGTCATGCGCTCCATCCGGCGGGCGCTGGACCCCCGGGGCATCCTGAACCCGGGCAAGATTTTGGACTGATTGATGGTTTGTTCGTAAAAAATCTAGGGAGGAGATCATGGATTTTGCGACGAAGCTGGCCAAGCTTCTGCAAGGGCATCCCGATGTCCTGCTCAACCCGTCCCGCAGTGAGATGATCCAGGAAGCCGTCAGGCGCCGGGAGGTGATTCCCAGCGCCAACGGCGCCCTGGCCACCTGGACGCCGACTGAATCAACAGGCCGCAGTCCCAAGGATACCTACATCGTCCGCCGGCCGGAGAGCGAGGACAACATCGACTGGGACTCGCCGAACAACATCCCCATGGAGCCCGAGACCTTTGACATGATCGAGGACGACGCCTTCCGGGTGCTGGCCGATAAGGGAAGGCTGTACGTCACCGACCGGGTCCTCGGGGCCGACAGCTCCTACGCCCTGCCGGTGAAGGTTGTCTCCGATTGGGCCTCAACCGCCCTTTTTACCGACAACATGTTCCGCCCGGTGCCGACGGACCTGGAGCGCAGCATCTTTGCGAAACGCCCCTTCACCCTGCTGGTGGTGCCCTACGACAAGCTCGATCCGGCCAGGTACGCCGGCCGCCTGCGCAAGATGCCCAACGGCAAGACGTCGGACATGGCCGTCGCCATTGACGTCGACCGCTATCGGGGCATCGTCTTTGGCTCGGCCTATGGCGGCAGCGTCAAGAAGCTGATGTTCAGCGTCATGAATTACATCCTGCCGGGTGAGGGCATCTTGCCGCTCCATTGCTCGGCCAACGAGGGACCCAACGGCGACGTCGCCCTGCTGCTGGGCCTGTCGGGCACCGGCAAGACCAGCCTCTCGGCCGATCCCCGCCGCGCACTCCTGGGCGACGACGAGCACGGCTGGAGCGACAACGGCATCGCCAACTTTGAGAACGGCTGCTATGCCAAGCTGATCAACCTCCGTCCCCACAAGGAGCCCGAGATCTGGAACGCGGTGTTCCACGAGGCATCGTTGGAGGAACACGGGGCCATCGTCGAAAACTGCATGATGTACCCCTGGGGCACCTTTGACGTGGACGACGAGCGCTACACACCCAACTCGCGTGCCTCCTACCCGCTGAGCTTCCTGAGCAACATCAAGACCCCGCCCGTGGGCGACCATCCCCGGACGATCCTGTTCCTGGCGGCCGACGCCAACGGCGTGCTGCCGCCCGTCGCCAGGCTGACGCCCGACCAGGCCATGCTCTGGTTCCTCATGGGCTACACCAGCAAGCTGGCCGGCACCGAAACGGGCATCGTCGACCCGGTCAGCACCTTCTCGCGGTTCTTTGGCGAGCCGTTCATGCCGCGCAACCCCGACGTCTATGCCACCATGCTGGGCGAGCGGATGAAGCGCCACGGCTCGCGCGTCTACCTGGTGAACACCGGCTGGAGCGGGGGGCCCTTTGGCGTGGGCGCCCGCATGGACATTGACATCACCCGCGCCCTGGTCCAGGCCGCCCTGTGTGGCGACCTTGACCAGGTGGAATACGACAGCAATCACCTGTTTCACATCCAGGTGCCGCGAAGCTGCCCGGGCGTGCCCGGCGAGATCTTGAACCCGCGGAACACGTGGGAGGACAAGGAGGCCTTTGACCAGCGGGCCGCCAAGCTGGCCAACGACTTTTGCCAGCACTTTGACAAGGCATACGGCAACAAGGGCATCGACACCAGCGTCATGTTCGAGTGCCCCGGAAAGTAGCACGGGACGCGGGGAGGACCAGTCCTCCCCCATCGTAGCGACGAGGTAGCGACGAGCCCCTGCCGCCGGTCCACGGCGAGCAGGGGCTTGATTTTCTATCACGATCGTGTTAGAATTGAACCAGCACACATGGAAGAAGACGCTATGGTAACCGTGATCTTTCGCGACAAAACGTGGGAAGTCAAGCCGGGCAGCACCGTGCGGCACATCATCCAGAAGGCTGATCTGAACCCCGAGTCGATCCTGGCCGTGCGCAACGGCAAGCTCGTCAACGAAGCGACGCTGACGGAAGACGGCGACACCATCAAGCTGGTGACGGTCGTCTCC
Source organism: Anaerolineaceae bacterium (assembly GCA_012514775.1). The sequence continues at coordinate 19,947 of JAAYZQ010000322.1, read as the reverse complement.
GGGGGCTAGGGCCGGCAGATGAAGTGCAGCAAGTGCGGTGGCCTGGCGGTCATCAACCTCGCCCAACACAGGCTGCGCCTGTGCGCAGACCATTTTGTCGAGTGGGTGGTCTCCATGACGCAGCGGACCATCGAGAAGTACGAGATGTTCACGCCGGAGGACCGGATCCTGGTGGCCGTCTCCGGCGGCAAGGACAGCCTCGCCCTGTGGGACGTGTTGCTGGAGCTGGGCTACCAGGCCGAGGGCATGTACATCCGCCTGGGCATCGACGAGGGGACCGGCTACTCGACCAAGTCGCTGGAGATGTGCCAGAAGTTCGTGGCGCAGCACCGGCCCGGGGCTGCCCTGCGGGTGGTGGATCTGGGCAGCGAATACGGGCAGACGGTGCCCTGGCTGGCCAGGACCAAACACAGGGGTCGCGGCAAGCCCTGCTCCGTGTGCGGCCTCGTCAAGCGGCACATCATGAACAGCACGGCCCGCGACGGAGGGTTCGCGGCCATTGCCACCGGCCACAACATGGACGACGAGGTGGCCGTGTTGATGCAAAACACCCTACACTGGCAGTCCGGCTACCTGGCCCGCCAGGCCCCCGTCCTTCACGAACAGGACGGGCTGGCACGAAAGGTCAAGCCCTTTGTCCGACTCCACGAGCGCGAAACGGCGGCCTATGTCCTGGTGCGCGACATCGACTATATTTATGACGAGTGTCCCTTTGCCCGGGGATCGACGACCAACTTTTACAAGGAGCTCCTCAACCGGTTGGAGCTGAACTCGCCGGGCGCCAAGCAGCAGTTCTACCTGCAGTTTCTGGAGGCTCGCGACAGCGGCCGGGTCCAATTTGCCGAGAAAAAGGCGGGCGAGCTGCGCCCCTGTAGCCGCTGCGGGCAGCCCACCACCGCCGGCGACATGTGCGCCTTTTGCCGCTTGTGGGAGTGACCGGCTATCGCTGGCTGCGACCCAGGCCCCACCCGGTCAGCGACAGGGCCCAGTGCACCACCAGGCAAACCCACAGGTTGTGCGTGAGGAGAAAGAGGAGCGCCGACACGAGGGCCTGAACACCGAGGAGCCAGGCGTCGCCGGCACAGGCCCGCGTGCGCCAGCACCGCCGCCAGAACGGGCTCGACAGCAGCTCCACGCAGGCCAGCACCAGCCCCCAGAACACCCCAACGTATAGATCGTCGAACAGCACGGCCAGGGCACCCCGGTAAAAGGCCCAGTGCACCTGGAGGTAGATCCCGTCGATGAGCAGGCGCCAGATGGGGACGGCCGAGAAGCCGAGCCGCCCGGCCCCCTGCCCCCGGTTGGCGTTCAGCCACGCCAGGGCGACAAACCCCAATGCCAGCAGGCCAACGCCCACTCCCGTGCCGGCCGCTTCGAGCCAGCGGCTGACGGTCCAGGTGGCATCAAGCCCCGCCAGGCCCAGGGTCACGGGCGCCAGGAGGCCCCGGTGGGGCTCCAGGGGCCAGCCGCCCAGGACCAGGTAGGGAACGCCGAGATAGTACAGGAAGCGACCGGCCTGATAGAGGACGGAGCCGACGCCCGCCGGCAGCCGGCGGGTCTCCCGGGCCAGCCACAGGACGTTGGCGCCCAGGACATAGACCAGGACCGAGCCCAGGACCCACAACAGCAAGGGGGGTGCGGGTGCGTCCAGCGTTAGCCAGGCAGGCACAGGATCGGTTCCTCCTTCGGAGCTGGGAGCGCGGTCAAGGCAACTGCTCGGGAAGGGGGATGAGCAGGGTGATGCGGGTTCCCTGCCCCGGCGTCGACTCGATGCTGACGGACCCACCGACCAGCTCGGCCCGCTCCTTGAGGTTGATCATGCCCAGGCTACCACGCGTCCCGTAGCTGCTCTCGACGGCGCGCACGTCAAAGCCAATGCCGTTGTCGGAAACCTGCCCCACGAACAGATCGCCCTGCACGGCCAGGCGAACCGAGATGCGCGAGGCCTGGGCGTGCTTTCGCGCATTGTTGATTGCCTCCTCCATGATGGCAAACACGACGCCCTGCACCTCGATATCCAGGCAGTCGTCATAGTGTTCCGCGTCGACCACCACGTTGAGGCCGTCGTCTTCCCGGATGTTTTCGGCATACTGCTGCACGGCGGCGATGAGCCCCTCGGTCTCCAGGATGATGGGCCGCAGGGTAAAGAGCATGGAGCGGATCTCTTTGACGGTGCGGTGGGCCAGGTCCTCCAGGCGCTCCAGCTCGGCCCGGGCCCGCGTCGGGTCCCGTTCCACGAGCAGGCGGGCAAAGTTCAGGCGCATGGCGATGGCTGCCACGTCCTGGGTAGGTCCGTCGTGGAGGTCCCGGGCGAGCTTGTGGCGGGCCTCCTCTTCCTTGTCCACGATCTTGTCACGCTCGGCGCGCAGGCTCTGGTACAGGGTGGCGTTCTGCAAGGCAATGGTGGCCTGGTTGCAAAAGATGCCCAACAACTCCCCATGTTGCTCGGTATAGACGCCCGGCCTGGACGAAGCAAAGAGCACGGCCCCGTAAGTTTCAAAGCCGGCACGGAGGGGCACGCACAGCATCGAGCGGCAGGTCTCCAGCGAGCGAAATGCGCTCAGTTCGGGGTCGTCCGCCGGCGATGCCCCCAGGACGGCGCCGGCCGAGTGGATGGCCTCGGCGACAATGCCCGCGTTCGCGTCGATTCGGCGTTTCTCGTCGCCGGCGGTAGAGAGATTGCGATAGGAGGCCGGGTAGAGGCACCTGTTGTCGTCGTAGAGGAATACCAGCCCCACCGATTGCCCCACGCGGGTGCCGAGCTCGTCGAATCCCAGGCGGCTGATGTCGAGGATGGCATCCAGGACTCTTTGATAGTTCAGAGTGGCACTCAAGCTGGACGCCATCTCATAGATCACCCGGATATTGTCGGGAAGCCTCTGTCCCTCGGCGCCCTGGCGGCCGTCGGACCTGCCGGCCAACTGGGGGCCGAGGACGGCACCGGCTGCCGCGGTCAGCAGGTACAGCCCCATCTGCATGATCATCCGGAAGAGCAGCTCTGCACGCGCGGCCCCAGCCCAACCCTGGAGGGCGTAAAATCCCGAGCTGAGCACAAAGGCTAGCGCCGCCGCTAGTCCCAGGCGCGATCCAAAGCGATGGGTACCTACCAGGATGACGAGCACCGGGAAAAAGTAAAAGGGGCTGTCCAGGCCGCCCGACAGGAAAATCAGCGCCAGCAAGGCCACCACGTCGACGATAAAGGTCAGCGTGGGCAAGAAGGCAAAGTCAGTGCGAAAGGTGAGCAGAAACGTGACGGCCAGATTATAGATGCCAAAGGCGGCAACAAAGACGGCGAGCCGGATGAGCAGGTCGTGATGGGCGGGATTGAGCAGCACGTCCAGGATGATATAGAGGAGCAAGCCCCAACGAACGAGGCAGATCCCCCACTCTGCACCCTGCTGCGTCTCCTTATCATTCACCTGCGCCTCTCCAAGGTCCGCGCATCATGCCGGCGTGCGAGCTCCAGGCTGTTCCACGTGCTTGCTGCCCGCTCAGGGCACCACTAGCCTGGCCGTCGGGGGCGTGTTACAGGGCAGGCCGGTGGGCTTGTGCGAGCCGGTCAGAAGCACGCATCCAATGGCGACGCGTTCGCGTTCGCCAGGGCACCTCTTACAACAAACCGTGGCCTGCCAGGCATTCCGCCAGCACGGCCACGGCTATCGGCCTAGGAGGTGGGCGAGAAGGGACTTGAACCCCTGACCTCGTGTATGTGAGACACGCGCTCTAACCATCTGAGCTACTCGCCCTTTGCGTCCAGCATTATAACATCTGCACGCCTAGAATGCAAATCGAACGCTGGCCCAATCCTCAACGCAAGGTCGACAGAATCTGTTCCAGAAGGTCGTCGTCCAGGAACGAGCCCTTGTGCAACAGAGACTCGATCTGGCCGCTCAGGCGGCGCCGCTCGCTGCTGGTCAGCGTCTTGGCGGTGATGACAATGATCCGCGTGTCGGCCAGGTCTTTGCGGGCGCGGATGGCTTCGATGACGTCAAAGCCGTCCATCTCGGGCATCATCAGGTCCAGGAGGACGAGGTCGGGATGCTGCTCCTGGATCAGCTCCAGGCCCTCGCGGCCGCCGGCGGCCTCAAAGATCTGGTAGTCTCCCCGGGCCTGCAACACGCGGCGCAGGAGCCGCCGGGCATCCGGATCGTCCTCGACAATGGCGATGCGCTGAATCCGGTTGTCGAGGCGATCCAGCGAGGTGAGGATGCCCTCTTCGGCGTGGTGAGCGGGCCCTGCCTCGGCGACGTCCACGCTTTGCGCCCAGGTATCGCCCAGGAGGTGCTTCTCGACGGGAAAGGTGTGGCCCGAGCAGTTGACGACCACGACGTCCTCGGGGCCGATGAGCCCCGAGCTGACCATCTTGAACAGGCCGGCAAAGGCGAGGCCGCTGGCGGGCTCGACAGACAGCCCGTCCATCTTGGCCATGACGTGCATGGCACGAAAGCTCTCGTCGTCGCCGACGGCTTCCATGGTGCCCCCGTGCTCCAGGATGATGCGGCGCAGGTAGGTGTAGGCCATGCCGGGCTGGCCGGTGGCCACGGTGGTGATGACCGTGCGCGGATTGGTGACCGGCTCGGCGACCTCCAGGCCCTTGGCAAAGGAATTGGCCATGGGCGCGCAGCCGCTGGCCTGGATGCAGGCCAGCTTGGGAAGGCGGTCCACGAGGCCCAGGTCATACAGCTCCTTGAATCCTTTCCACACCCCGATAGGGCCCAGGCCGCCGCTCACTGCCTGGATGTACCAGTCGGGCGCGCGGAAGGGAGGCCGGCCCGCCTCCCCGCCGCCGTCCCGGGAAGCAGGGGAGCCGCCGGACAGGATGCCGCGGATGGCACAGCCGCCGGACATGGCGTCGCCCAGTTGCTCGGCAAGCTCGAAGGAGAGGGTCTTCATGCTCTCCTTGGCGGCCAGGCTGCGCAGGCCCTGATCAAGGTGCAGGTTCTTGCGACGGGCAAAGTCGGCGGCCACCTGCTTGGTCTGGTCGTACGTGCCGGTGACCTTGATGACATCGGTGCCGTACAGGGCCACCTCGCGCATCTTTTCCGCCGGCACGCTGCTCGTCAAGAAGGCCCACAGCTTGATGCCGGCCAGGGCCGAGTAGGCGGAATAGGAGATGGCGACGTTACCCGTAGACGCCACCACCGCCTCGATTATGCCCTGCTCCTTCATGACCGAGATGGCCAGGGCAGCCTGGCGATCTTTGAACGAGCCCGTGGGGCCCTGTCGCTCGTCCTTGATATAGATGTGCGGCCGCCCGAGCATCATGCCCAGGTTGGTCGCGTGCAGCAGCGGCGTGCCTCCCTCACCCATGGTCAGGATGTTGGCCGGGTCCTGCAGGGGCAGCAGCTCCCAGTAGCGCCACATGTTAAAGGGCCGCTGGGCCAATTGGGCGGGCCAGCGGGATCGGATGGATTCATAGTCGTATACCACGTCCAGCCACGGACCGCCGCATGCGGGACAGGCCAGGAGGCGAAAGTTCAGGGCCTCGCGGTATTGGCAGGCTGGGCAGTAGATCCAGGACGCTTTCGACATGTATCAGTGTACCTTTCGACGTAGAATCAGTTTTGGACCTTTTTCAGGACAGCCAGCAGATCGTCGCGGGTGATGGGCTTTTGCAGGCAGGCGGCTGCGCCCATGCTCAGCCCTCGCTCCAGCCCCTCCATGATGCTGCACAGAATGACGGGAATGCCGGCCGTCTGGGGGTCGGCCTTGAGCGCCTCGAGGACCTGCCAGCCATCCATGCGCGACATGAGGACGTCCAGGGTGATGGCCACCAAAGGACCCTGGCCCTCGGGTCGCGCGGCCAGGCTGCGGGCCACGTCGAGGGCCGCCGACGAATCGAGGAGGCCCACGACCTGGTAGCCGTTGCTTTCCAGGTAGCGCTTGAGGAGGGTGATGACCCCCGGATCGTCGTCGACGGCAAGGACGAGCTCCTTGCCGGCAGGAGCCTGTGCCTGATCCTCCCAGGCGGGCATCCTGGCCTCAGGCACCTCGTAGCCACGCAGCGCGCTATAGATCGGCAGGGTAAAGTGAAAGGTGGTACCCTGACCGGGCTGGCTCTCGACCCAGATCTCGCCGCCGTGCATCTGCACAAAGCTGCGGCTGATGGCCAGGCCCAGGCCCGTGCCACCTGCTCGCCGGGTCGTAGAGGCATCCACCTGCTGGAAGGGGATAAAGAGGCGCTGTTGGGCCTGGGGATCGATGCCGACGCCCGTGTCGGCGACGCTGATGAGCACAAACTCCCCGGTGTGGCCCTTGACCCCGGCGCTCAACGTAATGTGCCCCTCTTCGGTGAATTTGGCGGCATTGGACAGGAGGTTGATGAGAATCTGCCGCACCCGCTGGGGATCCGCCCAGACGACCGGGAGATCCGGCGGAACCTCCACGCGCAGCTCGATGGGCCGGTCCTTGATGAGGGCGCGCGTTGTGCTGATGGCGGTGTCCAGGATCTGGGGCAGGCGCACCTCCTCGAAGGCCAGCTCCATCTTGCCCGCTTCGATCTTGCTCATGTCGAGGATGCTGTTGATCAGCCCCAGGAGGTGCTGGCCGCTGTTATAGATCGAGCTGAGGTCGGCTTCCTGAAGCTCGGTCAGGGGGCCGTCGATCCCCTTGAGGATGACGCGGGAGAAGCCAATGATCGAGTTGAGGGGCGTCCGCAGCTCGTGGGACATGTTGGCCAGGAACTGGGTCTTGAGGCGGTCGACCTCCCGGAGCTGCTCGGCGGTCTCCATCAACTGCCGGTAAGCCCGGGCGTTCTGGATGGCGATGGACGCCTGGCTGGTCATGGTCGTCAGCAGCTCGAGGTCCTCCTGGCTGTAGGCGCCGGGCCGGCCGCTGTGCACCGATAGGACCCCGAAGACCTGCTCGCGAAAGACGAGGGGGATGCCGGCGTAGGAGCGGGTGGCCTGTTCGGCGGGCCACAGGTGCCACGCCTTCAGCTCCGGCGGCGGGTCCAGAAGGTCGGGGATGCGGACGGGCTGGCCCTGTTCTATGATATAGGCTGCGAGGCCCGTCCTCGCCGAGACGTCCTGCCGCCCCCGTTCGCTCCGCTCCGTAGATGCCCCTTCCTCGGGTGGGGGCAGTTGAAGAGGTCCATCGACGCCCATCACCAACGGGTATTCGATGAATTCGCTCCCCTGGTCATAGAGCGCGACGGCAAAGAGGCTGACGTCGACGATGCGGCACGTCTGCCGGTAGAGGGCCTGCAACACGCCGTCGAGGTCCAGGGCGGAGGTGATGTCGAGCCCGACGCGATGGAGCGTGGCGAGCTGGCCGGCACGGCGGCGGGTATCGGCCAGGAGGCGCGCGTTCTCCAGGGCCAGGCCCACCTGGTCGGCGACGGTCTGGACGAGGGCAATCTCGTCGGCCGTCCACTGGCGGCCGGGGTCGACGTCCTGCAGATCGAGCCCGCCGATGACCTGGTTGCGGAGCTTGATGGGGGCCGCCAGGCCCGAGTGACTCACCTGGCCGGCCAGGGTCACGGCCTGCTCCTCCCCGGAGCCGGGGACCGCCACGGGCTGGCCCCGGCGAAGGGCGGTGACGAGCTCGGGAGGCCAGGGATCGGGCTGGGCAGGAGCGCCCGGGCGGCGAAAATCGTAGACCAGATCCTCCTGGCTTGCGTCGGCGACCACTCTGTCCCATTCCTGCTCGACAATCTGGCGGTGCAGGGTCCGGACGTCCTCCAGCATGCGCTGGGTCTCGCGAAAGAGCCGGGCGTTTTCGATGGCGATGGCCACCTGGTCGGCCAGGCTGCTGAGGAGGGCGACGTCCTCCTGGTCGTAGGCATTGGGCTCCAGGCTCTGGATGTCGAGGACGCCGATGATGGTAGACTCCTCGCCGGCTGCCTCTCCACCGCTCGTGGAGTGGGTGCGCAGCGGCAGAGCCATCTCCGAGCGGGTGCTCTCCAGCTCTGGCGCGGTCACGTAGACGGCATCCTGGTCCACGTCCAGGGCGATGCGGGGCTCGCCCAGGGCCGCCACGGTACCGACGATGCCTTCCTCCCCGGCCCGAAGGCGGTGGCCGCGGGCGATCATCCGGCGGCCTCCCTCGCTGCTGGCGGCAACCAACACGGCCACCTTCCCGCCCTTGCCCATGCCATCCCCATGGACGCCACCCCCCAGCCTGGGTGCATCCTCCAGCAAGAAGATGCCGGCGTGGTACCAGCCAAAGTGCTGGCTGATGGCCTGGGCGATGTGGGGCAGCAGCTCGTCCAGCTCGCGGATGGAGGCGATGGCCCGCGCCACTTCGGCGCTGGTCTGAAGCTGGAGGGCACGGCGCTCGGTCCGGGCCGTGATCTCGCTCAGCTCGCGGGTACGTTCGGCGACGCGGACCTCTAGCTCTGCGCCCCTGCGCTCCAGCTCCTCGCGGGAGGCGCGGAGGTTGGCAGCCATCTGGTTAAAGCTCTCGGCAAGGTCTTGCAGCTCGTCGCCGGTGCGGACGTCGATGACGTGGTCGAGGTTGCCCGCGCCGAGGGTCTGGGCTCCGCGCTGGATTTCGAGGAGGGGACCCACGAGACGCCGGGGAATGGCCAGCCCCAGGGCGCCTGCCACCAGAAGCCCGACGACGAGCAGCACGGCCAGAACGACGACCATGTTGCGCACGCCGGCCATGGCCTCTGTGGTGGGCAGCTCGACGACCATGGCCCAGGGGGTGTTGGGAAATTCCGCCACGGCACCGATAACCTGCTCGTCGGACAGCCCCACGTAGCGATGGGGAAGGGCCTCGGGCTGGAGGGCAAGGTTTTCGTCCACGGCCATCAGGTGGCGAACGATGGGCACGTGGTCCAGCGTCTGCCCCTCCAGCGCCAAAAAGCGGTTGATGTTCGAATGGGCCACGATCTGGCCCGTGCGGCGGTCGACGATGTACGCGTAGCCGGCTTCGCCCACCTCGACGCCGGCGATGGCGTCCCACATGCCCTTGACACTCACGTCGGCGGCAAGGGTACCGGAGCGGTCGTACTGCTGCTCGAGGGGCACGGCCACCAGGATGGTCGGGTAGCCGGCATAGGCCGGCAGGCGAACCTGGCTCGCGACGTACACCTCTCCGTGCATCGTCCGCTCCAGGGCGGGCGAGCCGGCCCAGGAACCCAGCTCCTGGGCGGGATAAGTATAGGCGATAGAGACCCTCGCCAGCTCGCTGCCCTGGTCGTTCAGGAGGGTCAGCTCCTGGAAGACGTCGGGGTATTGGGAAATGATGGTCTGAAGCTGCTGCTGCTGAATTTCCATGCTGCGCAGCAGGAGCGAGTGTACCGAGGCGGCATGCCCGTAGGCCCAGAGCATGTCCTGGGCGCGCACCAGGTAGGCCGACGCCACGTGCACCGCCTCATTGGCCGTCTTTTGCTGGCGGATGGTGATCTGCTCGAGTTGGATGCGGTAGCTCAGGACGGTCAGGAGCACGCCGACGATCAACAGCAAAGCGCCGGCCAACAGGGCAAAGGTCCGGCTCAACCGGGTGGCCAGCCCCCGACCACCGCGACGTTGGCCGTGCTGGCCGGAGGGCAGCCTGGCTTCCGAGGGGCTCAATCCAGTCACGCTTCATCCTCCTGCACAGCCTCGTCCACCGGCACGCCTTCGCCTCCGCTCAGGACACGCCCTTCGGCTCCGCTCAGGACACGCCCTTCGGCTCCGCTCAGGACATGCCCTTCCTCGGACTCCGGGGGCAGGGCATCGGCTGCCAGGCGCACCAGGGCCCGGGGCGTACCCAACGCCCGGGCCAGCTCACTGGCCGTGGTCTCCAGGATGGCCTGCACGTCGGTAGAGGACCGGATCCGCGAGGTGATCTCGCCGATGAGGCGTTCCCGTTCGGCCGAGCGTTGGGTGTCGGCAAAGAGGCGCGCCGCCTCGAGGGTCTGGGCCAACTGCTCGCTGACCGCCTGGACGAGGGCCAGGTCGTCTTCCGTCCATTGCCGGCTGCCGGGGGGCGCTTCGACGCCGAGCACACCCAGCGTCTGGCCGCGCAGCGTGATGGGCACGGCCAGGCCCCCCTGTCCGTCCTCGGGCAGCGCCGAGTACCCTCCCCCCAGCGCGCGCTCCATTTCGGGGCGCCACAGGTCGGGCACGCTGGCAACCTGCCCGGCGGGGCCCTTGCCACCGCCAACGGCCCTGCTCGACGTCTCGCCCCCCTCCTCCTGCCTGGCCGGCGCCAATCGTTCGTAGACCAAGCCGCCGGCGTTCAGTGCCCGGTACTGGCGCAGGTGCTCCTGCCAGGCGCCGCGCAAGTAGCCGCGGTGCGTCTTTTCCACCTCGGCCAGTGCGGCCTGGGTCTCCTCGAAGAGGCGGGCGTTCTCCAGGGCAATGGCTGCCTGGTTTGCGATGGCGAGGAGCAGATCGCAATCCCGGGGACCATAGTGCCGTGGATGGTCGTAGCTTTGCAGGGCCAGCACGCCCAGGACACGGTCGCCGACCTTGATGGGCACTCCCACCCAGGAGAGCGCCATCGGACCCACGCCCATCACCCCCATCTCGCGGAACCTTTCCGGTAGGTTCTCCTCTATGAGGAGCGGCTGGCCGGTGCGGATGACGTACTCGGTGAGGCCCGCTCCCTTCCGGCGCGGCGCAGCGGGCCGCCGCCGGTTGCCCTCGACCATGATCGGGAACCAGACCTCTTCCGTCTCCGGGTCGTAGCGTGCGAGGTAAAAGTTGGTCGTGTCCAGGAGACGCGACGTGTTTCGATACACGGTCTCGACGACGGACTCTACATCCAGGGCAGCGGCGAGGGCCGCTCCCATCTCGTTCAGCAGGGCCAGCTCGTTGGCCCGCGCCTGGAGCTCTGCGGCCAGGCGGCTCTGTTCCTCGGCGGCGGCCGCCTGTTCTGCCAGTTGCTGCTGGGTCTGCTGGAAAAGGCGACGGTTCTCGACGGCGATGGCCAGTTGGCCCGCCAGGGACCGGTAGGGCCGGATCTCGCGGGCCGTAAAATAATGGGGCTTGTCGGCCACGAGCATGAGCAACCCGCTCTGGCGGCGACCGACCCACAGGGGAAGGATGGCCAGCGCGCGGCTGTCCTGTTGCGCCAGGGCAGCGCGGGTTGCAGCGTCCAGGCGCTCGTCGGCATCGACGTCTTGCACAAAGATGGGCGCCGGGGCAAGGGTGAGGCGGGCCGCCGGAAAGTCGCTCAGGCCAAAGCGCGCGCCCACGGGCAGAGGCCGCCTTCCGCGCTCCGAATGCCAGTTGGCGATGGACGAGAGGGCGATGGGCCTTTCGTGCTCGTCCCGTTCGATGCTCCACAGCACCGCGCGGTCGATCCCGGGCAGGAACATTCCCTCGGCAACGGCGGCCACGATGTCCTGGAGATCGCCGGCGGCGGCCAGGAGGCGGCTGACGTTGTAGAGGGTTTCGGTTTCGGCCAGGGCGTCTTCGGTTTCGGCAAACAGCCGGGCATTGTCGATGGCCGCTCCCGCCTGGTTGGCCAGCGATTGCAGGATGGCCACGTCCTCCTGGCTAAAGGCGTTGACGTGGTCGCTCTGCACCGACAGGACGCCGATGATCCGGCCCTTGACCTTGATGGGTGTGTCCAGCTCGGCGCGCACCGGCTCCAGGCCCTCCCCCTGGCTGTAACGCGAGTCGAGGGTGACGTCGTTGACCATGAGGGGCTGGCCCTGGTTAAAGGCGGCCACCGTCAAGCCAATCCCGCCGAGGGGCATCCTCACCTCGCCGCGTTCGAAGCGCTGCTTCGAATCGCCCACGGCGCTGCCGCTGCGAAACGCCAGCTCATCGCCTTCCAGGAGAAAGATGCCGACGAAAAAGTAGTCGAAACTTTCCTTGACCCTCTCCACGATCTCGCGGAGCACCGCGTCGACGTCCAGGACAGACGTCATGGCGCTGGCCACCTCGAACAACAACTGCTGGGCACGGGCCCTGCGACGCGACTCTTCCAGGAGGCGGACGTTGCGCAGGGCGCCGGCCACCTGGGCGCCGATGGTCAAGAAGAGCGCCAGGTCGTCGGGACCATAGGCGTTCTCCTTGTCATAGTCCTGAATGGCCATGACACCCAGCAGCTCGTTGGCGGCGAGGAGGGGCACTCCCAGCCAGGAACACGCGTACTGGCCCAGGATGCCTATGGCCCGGTCCTCGTGGAAGGCCTGGACCTCCCGGCCATTGGCAAAAAGCACCGGCGTGCGGTGGCGGATAATGTGGCCCGTCAGGCCGCGATCAATGGTATAGCGGGCCAGAGCCTGCCGCTCTCCACCCTCCACGTGAAACGCCGAAGTCCACGCCTCGCTCCCTTCCTCGTAGGTGGCAATGTAAAAGTTGCTGGCGTCGTACAGACGGCTGACCTGCGCGTGGACAATCTCGAACAGGTCTTCCAGGCTCAACGCCAGGCTCAGGGCCCGCCCAATCTCATTGACCATGGCCAGCTCGGTGATGCGGCGCTCGCGCTCGCCAAAGAGACGGGCATTCTCGATGGCATTCCCCAGTTGGTCGGCCATGGTCTGCAGCACGGCAACGTCCTCGGGGCTAAAGGCCGAGGGCCGATCCGACTGGATGGTCATGGCCCCCACCACCCGGCCGCGGCTGTTGAGGGGCAGAGCCATCTCCGAGCGGGTCTCGGGCAGGAAGGGGTTGTCAAAGCGCACCGCCTCGGCACCCACGTCCAGGGCGATGCGCGCCCGGCCATCGGCCAGGCAGGCGCCGATCATCGAGCTGCTGCCGACGGGCAGGCTGTAGTCCTGGTCGAGCATGGCCCGGCCGGCCGGCCCCGTCCCGGCGCGCAGCACGGCCTGGCCCCTTGCCTCGGCGCCCTCCGCCTCGTCGCCCGGAGAAGGGGTCGTGTCCAGCAAAAAGATGCCCACGTAATAGAGGTCAAACCGCTCCCGGATCAGCTCCACGGCCAGGGGCAGGAGCTCGGCGACGCTGAGCACCGAGGATGCGGCGCTGGAAATGGCCGCCGCGGCCTCCAACTGCCTGGCTCGGCGGCGGGTCTCTTCGGCCAGGCGCCGGCTCAGGGCCGTCTCCTTCTTGCCCCCGGCGCGGGGTGTGCGCCGCTCTTTTCTGGCCTGCTCAGGCACCGGCCTCACCTCCTTCCTGCGATCCGCCGCCATCGGTCGGGCCCGCCTCCGCGGCGGTCACAGCCCTGGCAGAAGACAGGAGCTGCTCCTCTGTGCCCAGGCGCACGTAGGCCCGCGGCGCACCCAGCGCCCTGGCCAGCTCGACCACGGTGCTCTGCAGAATGGCTTCCACGTCGACGGCGCGGCGCATCTCCTCGGTGACCTGGCGGATGGCCCGCTCCCGGGCTGCACGGCTCTGCGTGTCGCGGTACAACCGGGCGCTTTCCAGGGCGGGATCCAATTCTTCGACGATCCGCTCCAACAGCGCCACCTCTTCCGGGCTCCAGGCGCCGGCCGAGGCGGGCTTGTAGGTTTCCAAGACGCCGATGACCTGGCCGCGCACGCGGATGGGGATCGCCAGCGAGTGCCGGTCCCCGTTCTGAGGGGAGGCCGACTGCACGGTGCTTCCGTATTCCAGGGCGAGCCTGGCTTCGTCTCCCAGGGGCTCGTCGTAGGGGATCACGCCCCGCTCGTAGCTGCGATACGCGAGGCCACCGGCGCCCTCCTGGGACAGGCGGGACTGGAGGAGTTGCCCCCAGGCTTCGCGGCTCAGCTCACCGTACGCCCGTTGCGCCGCCTCCAGGGCCTCCTGGCGCTCGGCGAAAAGGCGGGCATTGTCCAGGGCCACTGCCACCTGGTCGGCCAGCGTTTGCAGCGCGACAACCGCCTCGGGGCGAAAAACGTCGGGTTCGGTGTGCTGCACGGTGATGGCGCCCAGCACCTGGCCGCGAGAGCGCAGCGGCAGCGCGGCCTCGGCGCGCGTTTCGGGCAGCTCGGGAGCCGCCAGGCGGGCGACGTCGGGGCCGGCTTCCAGGGCCCCCATCTCGCTGATGTGGGCCACCCGGGCCTCGCGGTTGGCAACGCACCAACCCACCATGGAAGCGCCCCCGATGGGCAGCTTGTGGCCGCGGGCGAGCATGGCCTTGCCTGCCTCGCCGGTGGCGGCGCGCAGCACGGCCCACTCGCCCGTTTCGTCCACGAGAAAGAGGCCCGCGTAATAGAGGTCAAACTCGCGGCGAATGAGGTCGACCACCTGCTGCACCAGCACATCGACTTCCAGGATGGAGGCTGCCGCCCGCCCCACTTCGGCCGCCGCTTCCAGGTAGCGGGAACGCAGCCCCAGCTCGCGGGTCCGCTCGGCCACGCGCTCTTCCAGGCCGCCGATGAGGTCCCGCAACTGGGTCGTCATGCTTTCAAAGGCGCGAGCCAGCATACCGATCTCGTCTTCGCGCCGGGCGCCGGCCGCTGCCTGGCCGCTCAGCCCGGCATAGTCCCCCAGGTCTCCGCCAGCAATCCGCGTCGCCGATTCGGCCAGGCCCGCCAGGGGTACGGCAATGCCCCGCGTGAAACGAAGCGAGACGCCGACGGCCACGAGCACACCCAGGAGGCCGACGGCGGCCGCGATTGCCAGGAGGGTATAGACGGGGCGAAAGGCCTCGTCCTGCTGCTGCTCGGCCACCAGCACGGCCTCCAGCTCGGGCAGCCAATGCCAGGCCCCCACCACCGCCTGCCCGTCATAGTTCTCGTATAGCCCGGAGCCATGCCTCCGGTCCGCAATGGCCCGCCGGATGGCCTGGCTGTCAATCCAGACGTTGGTCACGCCCGCTCGTGTGGGTGTGAGCAGGGTTTGACTGCTCCCCACGAGATAGGTTTCACCGGTGAGGCCCAGCCCGGTACGCTCGGCCATGATGGCCGTCAGCTTGGTGACGCTGGCCCGGCCAACCAGGACCCCCAGCACCTCGCCCTGGTAGTTGACCACCGGGCGCGACGCGTACACAGACGTGCGCCGTAGACCGGGCGAGAGACGTGGCGGCTGCAGATACGGCCCCTCCAACCCCTGGCGGAAATAGGACTGGTTAGAGACCATCGCGTCGGTCTGCGTGGGATCGGTAGACAATGCCACCCGGCCGTCCAGAGCGACGAGCATCAGCTCCTCGAAGCGTCCCGTTTGCAGCATCACCTGCTGGAAGCGAGACTTGACGACGCCCTGGGCGAGGATGGCGGTGGCCGGATCCTGCACCCTTTCCAGCAGCACAATGGCACGGCGCATGACGTCCTCGCCGGTGAGGGCCAGCACCAGGTCGAATTGCAGGTCCGCTCGCCAGGTCGCGATCTCGGCTTCTTTCAGGATGGCGACCGACGCCAGGTGATCCGTCATCTGCTGCTGAAAGCCCCGCGAGCCGCCAACGCCCATCGCCAACCCGAGGACGAGCACGGGCAACAAGACCAGAAGCACAAAGGCGACGAGCAACCGGGTGCGGATGCTGGCTATTCGGATACGAGGCATTGCTTTCCTGCCCGATCTGGCCATGCTACACCCCCTCTCCGCCGTTGGCGCCGGCCTCGCCTTGCAGCCGCACCACCACTTCCGGCAGGTCGAGAGCCTGGCGTATCTCCTGGGCAGCGGTCTGGAGGACCGTCTCCAACTCCAGGCTCTCGCGGATGCGGCCTACCACCTCGGCCATCAGGCGGTCGCGGAAGGCGCGATGCTGAGTGTCCTGGTAGAGACGGGCGCTGTCCAGGGCCACCTCCAACTGAGCCGTGAGAGACTCCATGAGGGCCCTTTCCTCCACGGTCCAGCCACCGGCGCGGTCCCGCTTGCGGAGGGCCACGGTACCGATTTCGTGGCCTCGAATGCGGATGGGCACGACGAGGGTAGAGCTATCCGCGCCCGCGGGAGCCGCGGCCCCGGCCTCTCGTCGCCCATCCCTGGAAAGTGGCCGCACGGGCTCGCCGGGACGGCTAACGTAGCCCATGTCTCCGCGCCCGCGTACCAGGTCGGCCCACGCATCACGGCTGATCTCGCCATACGCCCGGCGCTCGGCCTCGAGGGCCGCCTGGCTCTCGGCAAAGAGGCGGGCATTGTCCAGGGCAACTCCCACCTGGTCGGCCATGGTTTGCAGGGCCGTCACCGTGCCGGCGTCAAAGAAACCCTCCTGGGTGTGCTGCACGGTCAGGGCTCCGATGATCTGGCCGCGGGAGCGCAGGGGCAGGGCGGCCTCGGCGCGGGTCTCGGGCAGCTCTGGAGTGGCCAGGCGGACGGCATCCCGGAGAGCATGCGAGGCGACGCGTGCCTGGCGGTGGGCAATGCTCCAGCCCACCATGCCCTCGCCCACGGGGATGCTGTGGCGGCGGGCCAGCATGGCCCGCCCCGCTTCGCCGGTGCCGGCGCAAAGCTCCGCTACCTGCTGGCTCTCGTCCAGGAGAAAGAGGCCCACGTAGTAGAGGCCAAATCGTTGGCGGATGAGCTGGACGACTCGCTCCATGAGGAGGTCGACCTCCAGCATGGAAACAGCCGCCTGCCCCACTTCGTACGAGGCCTCCAGGTAGGCCGAGTGCTTTTGCAATTCTTCGGTTCGGGCCTGCAGCTCGTCGCGGCTGGCGGCCGCCTCCTCGTAGGCCCGGCTGAGGGCGGCCGACGTACGAGCCGCCTGCTCCAGGCTTTCGATGCCCTGGCTGATGGCGGTGTGCAGCAGGAGCGACACCAGCCCGAGCATGACCAGGAGGGCGATGAGCTGCGAAAAGGGAGCCACGGGTTGCACCGTGACGACGAGCTGTCCGTTGATCTCGGCCAGGTAGACGGCGATGGCCGTCAGGCCAGAGACAAGGCCGGCCCACAGGCCACCGCGCCGACCCAGGAGCAGGGCTGCCAGGGCCACGACGACAAAGTAGCCCGTACTGCCCAGATCGCGAATGCCCAGGTAGGTGACGAGGGAACCGGTAATGACAAGGTAGAAAGAGACGACCAGGATGATGGAGACGAGCTGCACGTGACCGCGGCGTAGGAGCCAGAACGAGCCCAGGACGATGGCGCCCATGAGGGCGGCCAGGCCAAGGATCTCGCGCAGTTGCGCGGGAATGGCAATGGCCGCGACGACAGGCACCACGATCAGGATCGCCAGGATCAGCAACAGGGTTCTGTTCGCCAGTTGGGCAGCCCGGGTCTTGGCCATGTCTGGAAAGACCGGTGCGGCGAACGTGCTCTTGGACAAGAAGCGGCCTATCATCTCGGTCCTCTCATGGGTTCCGGCGCTCCCCCGCCCTGCCCGGTAACGCCTCCCACCGGTTCCAGATCGTCGTCGCCATCGTCCTCAGGCGCAGACGGAGCCGGCTCATCGGGTTCCGGGGTCTCGGGCATCCCCGCCCTCGATTCGCCGCCCGGCTCCGCTCCACCCCGAATCCGCAGCTCGACTTCTGCCAGATCGAGGACCTGGCGCATCTCTCGCGCCGCCGACCGCAGCACCGTATCGACGTCGAGGGTCTGCCGGATGCGTCCCGTCACCTCGCCGATGAGGCGCTCGCGGGCGGCCAGCCGCTGGGTGTCCTGGTAGAGGCGGGCACTCTCCAGGGCAACGCCCAATTGGTCCACGAGGTTCTGGAGCAGCGCCATCTCCTCGTCGCTCCAGGCGCCCGCCCCCGCCGCCTTGTGGGCATCGAGGACGCCGACCACCTGGTCGCGGACGCGGAGGGGGACAGACAATGCCTGGCCGTTTTCGCCGCCCCGGGCCACCATCCTGGCCTCCAGGGCAGCTTCCTTCAGCTCGTCCGGCCAGCAGTCCGGATCGGGCAATACGTCGTCGGGATCGTAGCGCTGGCCGAGCCCCGGCTGCGCCTGGAGCACCTGCTGCCAGGTCTCCCGGGTCAACTGGGCAAAGGCCCGCCGTTCGGCGTCGAGGCGCTCGCGAACCTGGCGGAACAGGCTGGCGTTGTTGATGGCCACGGCAATCTGGTCGGCCAGAAGCTGGAGAACGACCAGGTCCTCCTCGTGAAACGCGGCCGGCTCCTGGCTCTGCACATCGAGGACGCCGATGATCTGGCCCCTGGCGCGCAGCGGCAGCGCGGCTTCGGAGCGCGTCTCGGGCAGATCCGGATTGTCGAAAAAGGCGGGATCCTTGCCGACGTCCAGGGCGATGCGCTGCTCGCCGCCGGCGGCGACGCTGACCACGAGACCCTGGCCGAGGACCAGGCGGTGCCTGCGCTCGAGCATCCGCTGCCCGCCCGGCGACGAGGCCGCGGCCAGCTCGGCATAGCCACGCCTCTCGTCCACCATAAAGATGCCCGCGTGGTAAAAGCCAAAGCGCGCAGAGACGAGGCGCACGGTCTCGTTCAGCAATTCGTGCAGGTCCTGCAACTGGGCCGCGTCGCGGGCAAGGGTGGCGGCCATCTCTAACTGGGTGCTACGTCGCGCCAGATCTGCCGTCCGCGCGGCCACCTCGTCCTCCAGGCGGTCCCGCTCCTCCTGAACCTGGCGCGACAGGCGGTAGCTCCTGTCCAGGGCTGCCACCAGGGGCCGCAGAAGGTGGTTCTGGGCGACGACGATGAACGTGCCCAGGCACAGCAGGATGAGGGTGTTGCTCAGCCAGCCGCTCAGGCTCGTCGACAGGATGGGCGGGGCAACGAGCACCCCGGCGATGTGGAGCCATCCCATGCCCATCATGGTCGCCATGCTGAGGACCAGCATGCCGATGGCGGTTTCCAGCCCAAACAGCATCCCACCCATGAGGGGCAAGAGCAGCAGAAACAGGCGGCCACTGCCACCTCGCCCATCGCCTACCAGGTCGAGAAGGCCCAGCATGTATACGATGGACACCAGCAGGCCGGCACGCACGACGTAGGGCACGCGCCGCCAGTAGGCAACCGCCAGGATGACGAGGTAGGCTGCCCAATAGCTGGGGATCGTCCACAGGATGCCCCGCGAGTAGTCATAGTACGAGCCCGCCGCGGCCACGGCAGGCACGATCACGACGAGGGCGCGCAGCCCGCCCCGGACCAGTCGCTCCCGCAGCTCCTGGATCTGGCGTGGATCCGGCGTCGCTCCGCTCTCTTCCGTCATTCCCTCTGGCATCCGTTCTGTCACTAGATCCTCGTTGCCGTCATGCCCGCGTGCAGAGCCGTTCTCCATGTCCATCGTCACCTGGTTCGCCTATCACCCCGGGACGTCTCCGGCGGGGACGGGGTCGTGGCTTTGCGGGGCGTCACCGCCGGGATTCGCCGCCAGGTCGCCGGGCAGCAGCCTCAAGTCCAGGGCTGCCAGGCCCATGGCGTCGGCGATCTGGTTCACCGCAGTCCTCAACACCGTCTCCATGTCCAGCGTCTGGCGAATGCGCGCCGTGACCGCGCCGGCCAGCCGCTCCCAGGCGGCCCGGCGCTGCGTCTCCTCGTACAGGCGGGCGCTGTCGAGAGCCACCCCGAGTTGATCGAGGAGGGTGCGCAGCACGGCCAGCTCTTCGTCGGTCCAGCCACCACCGCCCTCCTTGCGAAAGCTCAGGGCGCCGATGTTTCCCTCGCGGACGCGCAGGGGCAGCGCGACGCGAACCGCGCCATCCTCGTCCTCGTGAGCAAACGCGATCCCCTCCCCCAGGGCCTGCTGCATCTCGGGCGGCCAATCTCCCTGCGAGGGGACGAGGCCATCCTCGGTGGAGCGATAGCCCCACTGCTCCCTGGCGGCCGCGAGACGATGCCAGGCCTCGGCACTCATCTCGCCGTAGGCGTGGCGCTCGGACGCCAGCGCTTGCTGGCTCTCGGCAAAGAGGCGGGCGTTGTCGATGGCCACCGCCACCTGGTCGGCCATGAGCTGCAGGACGGTGACGGTCTCCGGGTCAAAGGCGCCGCCCATTTCGTGCTGCACGGTGAGGGCGCCGATCACCTGGCCGCGCGAGCGAAGGGGGAGCGCGGCTTCCGACCGCGTTTCTGGCAGCTCGGGGGTTGCGAGGCGCACGATGTCGCGGGCTGCCTCGCCAGACACCCTCGCCTGCCCGCGGGATACGGCCCAACCGATCATGCCCTCGCCCACCCGGATGCGGTGGCCGCGGGACAGGAGCGCCTTGCCCGCCGTCCCGGTGCCGGCCCGCAGCACGGCCCAATCGCCGGCCTCGTTCAGCAAAAAGAGGCCCACGTAATAGAGG